>MGOK01000106.1:16850-20106 GCA_001795335.1 Chloroflexi bacterium RBG_19FT_COMBO_55_16 | reverse complement strand
CGCAGCCGATCACCAGGTCGCATCTTTCCTGGCGCGCCACATCCGTCCCCAGCCGCACCGTATCGACCGTTGGTTCACCTGACATGGGGTAACGCTGGCATTCCAGCCCTTGATTAGACAGAGAATCCAATATTGGCTCGATCCGGGATTGGGAACCCCCGCCCACGACCAGAGCCCGGCGACCTAATTCAGCTGCCAATTGGCCAACCTCATGTGTCACGCCTTTCCCAAAGACGATCCGCATCGCAGTTGCAAATTCAAAACGCATAGGCTTATCTATCTCCGTTAATTAGAAAATTCAGATAAGAAAAATATTACGACAGCTATTTGGTAAATTCGAAAACCCGATAGTTGTCATCCTGAAAGATTTCTTTTAAATAAATACAGTCTAACTCCTTCCCGTCGGTTTCCATAACCACCTGGGTTACCCCCTCTTTTTGATGGAACTTAGCCAGTAAACCGCAAGCTGCCTTTTCTTCGTTGTAGAAACGGGTGACCAGTTGCATGCGACGGGACCATTCAAGCACCTCCTTGTCCTGGTAAGGAATAGCCTTAAAATCCACGAATATTGGCGCCCCGGTCGCCAGGCGAAACTCTTGCATCTTGGTCGGAACCAGGTAAACGTCACTTGGTGTTTTAGTGTGATTTATATAAGAAAACAGGCCGCGTTCATCCGCTAGAGCCTGGTAGCGTAGTTCCAATTGAAACCGGATCGTTCCCGCTGCCATTAATGCTGCACAGACTGCCAGGCCGAGTACCAAGCTGAGTTTCTGATATTTTTCCCAGGTCGATCGATATTTTTCTGTTATGCAAGACACGCAATAAGCCAGGAGAATACTCGTCGCTAACGGCACTAGGATCACCGAAATCCGCCACGGGAAGAGTAACGCCAGGGCATTGTTTTGCGTGATGACCTGGAGAATTGTCAGAAAGACACCCAACAGCAAAGGGATACTCATGATCGGGAGCATTTTTGTATGCCTGACCAGCCAAATCCCGGCGAGAATTATCGCCACCTGGAGGAAAGTGGTTGTGTTCAACCATTCCGCGACCTGGGCATGGTGTGGGATGCGATAGCGGACCAATATCCTCTGCGCGGATGAAGCCACCTCCACTCCCGAAGAATCGAACGAAGTATACACATAAACCAGGATCGGCAGAACCAGGACAAAGGCAATCAAACCGACCGCCAGGGCTTTAACGAGACTCCTTTCTTCTCGGTAAACCAAGACCAGATAAGCAAGCACGAGCAAACCTGCACTCAACAGGTAAGTTGGATGAACGCTGGCTGCGATTGCAGCTGCCAGAAGGGCCAGGATTCTATGATTTTTTAAAAACAGGTAGATCGAAACGACGAGAAAAATCCCGAATGTGCTCGGTTGAAAAACCTCCCCCAATACCCGTTGACCTGCCACCCCTCCTTCCAGGAGGTAAGTCCATTCTTCACCCAGCGTCCTGGACAGGGTGAAGCGCAGCGCCGCTGAGTGAATCACAAGTAACAAAGTCAGGTATATGAGCGTCTTCTGCCCACCTCTCAGGTCAAAAAGGCATCTGGAAATCCCCACCAGGCTGAATAGATACGCCGCCAGGAGGAGCGCGTAGTACCCAAAAAACAGGATGCCTGTGTTGAACACACGGTAGGTCCACATGACTAATAAACTAAAAACGGGGGTCGGATCGAGGGTGTTTGCCAGCCAATCCCGCTCCAGATAACCAAACCCCGCCTTCGCCAGCCCATGCAGGAAATATTGGTTTTGATTGGAGGTGTACAGGGGAGACTGAGCATAGATCAACCCAAATACAATAGCCAGGGCGAACAATTTTCCTGCAGCCGATAAGAAAACCTTGCCTGAGAGTTGAGGGAGGTTGACTCGAGGCATCACAGCCAGGATTTTATCATTATTGCCGATGATATAATTATCCCAGCATAAATTTTCCTGTGTTGCGCTAAGACGTTATGCAAGCCGTCATTCTGGCTGCGGGAAAGGGCTCACGCCTTGGAATTGTTACGCAGAATCGCTCGAAAGCCATGTTGCCGGTTCTGGGTAAACCGATCGTTGCCCGCGTGATGGATTCATTATCTGCCAACGGGATCTTTGAATTTATCCTCGTTGTCAACCCAGACGACGAAAGAATCGTTAACTATTTCAGCCGCGAATCGAATCTGGCTGGTAAAGTTCGATTTATAGTTCAGCCGCAATCTTCAGGATCGGCAGATGCTTTGCGTTGGGCCCGTGAGCACATCCCAGGTGATTTTATCCTGTCAGCTTGCGATAACATAGTGTCACCCAGCCAGGTTGGAAAAATGCTCACTGAATGGCGAGCCGCCGTGGGTCTGGATGGCATCCTATCCCTAATCCCGCTTGAGCCTGGGCGAGGCGGAAATTCTGCCATCGTTGAGCTGGATGGGGCTTGGGTTAAGCGCATTGTTGAAAAACCACCGCTTAACCAGGTCTTCTCAAACATCGCCAGCCTGCCGCTTTATTGTTTTACGCCGCGCATCCTGGACTTATTGGACCAGGTTTCCTTATCTAGCCGGGGCGAGTTTGAGTTGCCAGACGCCATTCAACTGCTGATTGCTGAAAACCACCGCGTGCGCGGCGTATTTCTTGACCGCCGTTTAACCCTGACAGATCAAGCAGACCTGCTCGCCATCAACCTTCATTTTTTTTCAGAAGAGAGCCACCTTATCAAATCAGAGGCAAAAAATGTCGGACTAAATACCCGCTTAGTCTCCCCAATCTATATTGAGCGAGAGACATTTATTGGGGATCATTGCCTGATCGGGCCGAATGTTTTTATCGAGTCCGGGTGCCGGATCGGAGATTACTGCGAAATAAAGAACGCCGTCTTGCTGACTGGTGCAACCCTACCTACCGGCGCTGAGCTGTGCGATCGGGTTGCCTGGGAATAGTTGACTGCATACTTAGAACCAAGCATGCCAAAGCAAATTGCATTTATCGCTTATGAAACCCCCTATGCTCCCTGTGGAGGAGTGGCAGCCGTGATGGCGCATTTGCCGGCGAAACTGGCCGCCGCTGCGGGGCTACCCACAATCGTCATCACTCCTTTCCACTTCAACATCGCCAAAACGACCTCCGTGGAACAGGAGATGGAGTGGTTGGGCGATTGTGAGGTACCTTACGCGACCCGTTCTATCGTTGTCAATATCTTGCGCCACCGCCGGAATGGAAGCTGCATATTCCTGCGAGCAAGAGACGAGCCAAGAGGCAGTAAACCCTTCTTCTCTGGAATT
>MGOK01000106.1:6896-16779 GCA_001795335.1 Chloroflexi bacterium RBG_19FT_COMBO_55_16 | reverse complement strand
TGGGGCAGCCGTCGCGAGCGCCTTACCTGTTCTCGATCGCGGCGCTTCCTGGATTCTGTTGTTGCAGGATTGGGAGGCTGCCACAACCGCCCTGGCTTTGAAAGGGGATCGAACCGATCTCCAATATTCCCTTTTTCTAACCTTGCACAACAGTTACGACAATGGGGCAAGTGACGAAGAATTAGGCCTGTTTGGCATCTATCCAGCAGATTGTCCGGGCGACACCGTCCTTAAGCGCGCTTTACCCATCGTGAAATCCCCTGTCTTCACAGTATCCGATCAATTCGCCCTGGATTTTACAGATGAAATACTGCAGGCCAAGATCATGGCTCCTCATCTTGTCTCACACTTAACCTCCAGGTTGCTCGGCGTCAATAACGGTCCATTCTCCGAGCTGGCAGTCGCGTCCGATATCCTGGCACAAGCCAAGCATGGTAACTTCACGCCTCTAAAGGAGTGGAAATCAGTGTACCGCAAGAAGGCCCTCGCTGCATTGGACGCATTCACGCCCACCAAGGACAGACCGGTGTGGGGAAAACTAAAGTTGTTCAACCGCGACGATGCTCCCTGGTTCATCATGGCCGGCCGCGACGATAGCCGCCAAAAAGGCTACGATGTCGCCTGCAGCGCGATCAGCCGCTTTCTTGATTCCGGAGGCGATGCGCGCTTCCTCTTCTTTCCCATCCCAGGCGATGAAGGCTTGCCGGGGTTGACTTTCCTGAGAAGATTATCCCAGCGCCATCCTGAAAGTGTGCTGATACTCCCCTTCATCTTCCAGGAAGGCTTTTTCGCCTTCCTGCAGGGAGCGACCTATGGGATGATACCTTCGCTGTATGAACCGTTTGGCATGGCGAACGAATTCTACCTGAAGGGCACCGTTGGCATCGGCCGGGCAACAGGAGGCATTCTTCAACAGATCGTCCCCTCCCAGGTAGCTAAATCATATAGCCAGGCCGTCCGGGTGCGTGCGGAACGCTGGCATGCCGCTTCCACCCGCCCTACCGGTTTCTTATACCGTGAGCGAGACGGCATTCCCAGTGCGGTCGAGGACTGGCAAGCCATTAACGCAGCCGGCTATAACCACTCAGGAGCCAGACCAAATCGGGTTCAACAACGAGAAAAACTTTTACTATATAATTCGATGGCGGCTGAGCTCAACTCGTGTATTGGCGACGCGGCTCTGATATGGCGAGAACAGCCCAAAATGTATTACCAGATGCTAATAGATGGCATCGCGTATATTCAGGACAATTTTTCATGGGAAAAGGCTGCCCAGTTGTATGTCCGCCATCTAGGGTAGTTTCTGGTGCAAAAGTGCGTTCCTGCCCCTCCCCGAGGCAGGAACACCGCCGAGAGCCTGCCCTTAGCTTGCCGAAGGGACAGCGGTTTGAGCAAGTTTCGCGCCACGAACTAGGATAAGCGATCGGCGCATGTTATACTTATTCGATAACCGATGACAGTGAGGGTAGCAGAATGCATTACACCAACCTAGGTCGCACCGGTTTAAAAGTCAGCCGGTTGTGTTTAGGCACCATGAACTTTGGTCCTATATCAGATGAGGTGACCAGCCATGCTTTAATGGATAAAGCCTTGGAGCAGGGCATCAATTTCTTTGACACGGCCAATGTCTATGGCTGGAAGACTGGGGAGGGATTCACCGAGCAGATCATTGGGCGCTGGCTGGCTCAAGGAGGCGGGCGCCGCGCAAAGATCGTTTTAGCGACCAAGGTTTATGGCAAGATGGGGGATGACCCCAATGCGCGCCGTTTGTCAGCCTACCACATCCGCCAGGCCTGCGAGGACAGCCTGCGCAGGTTGCAAACCGATCACCTCGACCTGTATCAAATGCACCACATCGACCGTGAAACGCCTTGGGAGGAAATCTGGCAGACGATGGAGCAATTGGTGAACCAAGGCAAAGTGCTCTACGTCGGGAGCAGCAATTTCGCCGGCTGGCACATCGCTAATGCTCAATCCGCAGCCCGCCAGCGCAATTTCATGGGATTGGTGAGCGAACAGGGCTTGTATAATCTCAAGAACCGGATGATCGAATTAGAAGTCGTTCCAGCTTGTCGCGCCTATGGGTTGGGCCTGATCCCATATAGCCCATTGGCGGGAGGATTACTGGGCGGCGCCAGCGACCAGCCGGAGGAGGGGCGGCGATCCTCGGATCGTTTCAAGAAGGATCTCGAAGTGCACAAGAGCCAGTTGCGGACCTACGAGACCTTCTGCCATGAGCTCGGCGAAACGCCAGCCAATGTCGCTCTTGCCTGGCTGTTGCACAATCCGGTCGTGACAGCTCCGATCATCGGTCCGCGCACCATCGAACAGCTTGAGGGGAGCCTTAAATCCCTGGAGATCGTCTTGTCAGACGAACATATGGTCAAGTTGAATGATATTTGGCCTGGTCCCGGTGGTGAAGCTCCAGAAGCCTACGCCTGGTAATCGGTTGTGAATCCCCCAAATCGGAAATCCATCCTGCTGATCAGCAGTTTGCTACTCATTCTGAGTGGCAATGCTTTTTATAATTACCGGGCGGATACTGCTCTCTCCATCAGCCAAGAAAACCGGCGCAGTGCCGGCAATATCGAAAGCCAGGCTTTACTCAGCTCGAGCACACCTGCTGTTGATGCCACTCAGGTCATCACCTTGCCCCTGGTCGAGCAGAACTCCTCAGCCACCACTCCTATTCCTGCCTCCCTGGAGGAAATATTGCTCAGGGAGGAACACTCAGTCACTGAGACACCTACGGCAACCGCAACAATTTTCCCTCAACAGACCGGAGCCACCAATTTACCTATTACTATCGGTGCAACGATCATACTGGGGGTTATCATCCTTGCCTGGCTAATTTTCGGACGCCAATCAATAGAATAATCAGGCTCCAAGAGGAAGTTGATGAGCGAGCCCCTGATCTTAATCGTGGAAGATGAGCCCAGCATCGCTGAAGTGGTCAGTCTATACTTAAAGCGAGCAGGGTATCGCGTGCTGCTCTCCTCGGATGGCCAGGCTGCTTTAAACCTCCTGCAGACCCAGGTTCCTGACCTGGTAATTCTGGATTTGATGTTGCCCAAAATGGATGGCTTTGAGCTAACCCGCTGGTTACGGAACCAAAGCGATGTTCCTATTATTATGTTAACCGCCAGACGAGATGAAATCGACCGCATCGCCGGGTTAGAAATGGGTGCAGATGACTACATACTCAAACCTTTTAGCCCTCAAGAGGTGGTGAGCCGGGTACGAGCGGTATTGCGGCGCACCCGGGCAATTGCTTCAAGTCCGACTGAAAAACCATTGGCTTTTTTCGATATCAGCATTGACCCACAAACACGGTTGGTCATTGTGCGTGGCGAGGAGGTGGCGCTAACAGCCAAGGAATTTGAATTGTTCTGGCTGCTTGCCCGTCACCCTCGTCAGGTCTTTACCCGCCATCAATTATTAGAACGCGTCTGGGGACTTACAGATTATATCGATCCCAGCACAGTCACTGTCCATATCCGCCGCCTGCGGGAAAAGATCGAGTCCGATCCTTCTGTTCCTGAGCATATCCTGACTGTTTGGGGGGTTGGGTACAAGTTCGAACCGAATATATGAACCAACTTCCACGCTCGCGCACGTCTTTAATCGCTCGATTCTTCTTGGGGGTTATTCTAGTCCTGGCGCTGACGTTAACCGCGTTTTCCTTGATCATGCGCCCTGCTTTGAACGAGATCAGACTCATGGCAGGTTTCTTGTCCATCACTACTGTCATTTCTGGATTGGCTGGTTTCGCTGCATACCGCCTGGGATGGATGAACCGCTCACCAACCATTCGCATGGGGCTATTGGGTGGCTATGCGCTTGCCAGTTTATTGACTTTTATCAACGTGTGGTTAACTGCCAGATTAATGTTCGTCAGCCAGCACGATTTGTTACTCGGTACCGTCTTGCTCCTGTTCGCCGGTGGCATGGCCATGGCATTGGGCTATATCTTTGCCAATGCATTGACGGATCGAATCATATTGCTCGATTGGGCTGCCCGGCAAATCGCCGAAGGGGACTTGAACGTTCGTTTACCCATCGAAGGACGGGATGAATTATCTGCCCTGGCACTCACCTTCAACCAGATGGCGGCTCAATTACAAACGGCGGCAGAGAAACAAAAACAGCTGGAGGCTTTGCGTCGTGATCTGATTGCCTGGGTCGGTCATGACTTGCAGACTCCGCTAACATCGATAACCGCCTTTATTGAAGCTTTGAACGATGGCATCGTTGAGGACCCTCAAACGATCCAGCGTTACTTGAAAACCGCAAGAAAAGATATCCAGGCGCTGTCGTTGCTTATCGACGACTTGTTCCAAATGGCGCAGGTGGATGCCGGTGGACTGATATTGAGTCGGGAATATATTACATTATCAGACCTGATCTCCGATACGCTTGAGAGTTTTTCTGAGTTAGCCTCTCGCCAAGATGTAACCTTGCAAGGCAGTGCCGCTCCCGGAATTGGTCTGGTGTGGCTGGACCCTCAGCGGATCAGTCGCGTATTAAACAACCTGATTGATAACGCCATCCGGCACACACCTGCCGGGGGAATAGTAACTATCCAGGCAGTAAAAGAAAAAAATGATGTATTGGTGGAAGTAATCGATACGGGAGAGGGCATCCAGGCAGAGCATCTCCCCTACATCTTCGATCGTTTTTATCGCGGCGAGAAATCACGCAGCCGCACCACCGGTGGATCAGGTCTGGGATTAGCCATTGTTAAAGGAATTGTTGAATCTCATGGGGGCAAGATCGGTGTTGAAAGCCAACCAGGACGTTCCCGCTTTTACTTCAACCTGCCCATTAAGGATTAACCGATCTCCTCTTTCAGTGCTTGCGACAGGGTGGTCAACGCCTGATTTACTTGATCGGCAGTCACCACCAGGGGGGGGACCCAGCGAATGGTGTTATCCCAAGGGCCGCATGTAAGCAGCAATAAGCGCTTTTCCTGGCAGGCATGGACGACAGCCTTGGCGGTCTCCTTATCAGGCAGGCGGTCTGGAGTACGGAATTCCGTCCCAATCATCAACCCCAACCCGCGCACATCCCCGATGGCCGGATATTCTTCCTGTAGGTGCCGGAGACCGGTGACGAGTTGCGAGCCCCGCTGGAGGGCGTTCGCGAGCATATTTTCGTCGCGGATCGCCTGGATGGTGGCGATTGCAGCCGCGGCAGCTACCGCATTCCCACCGAAAGTGCCGCCATGGGTGCCCGGAGTCCACTTATTCATTAAATCTATCCTGCTGAATACCCCGGAGAGAGGCAACCCGGATGCCAGACCCTTGGCAACAGTCATGATATCCGGGACGACATTAAAATGCTCAAAAGCAAACCATCGGCCAGTCCGGCCAAGCCCGGATTGAATCTCATCCAGGATGAGCAAAATACCGTGCCGGTCACATATCTCGCGCAAGCCGCGTATGAAACTGGCCGGTGGGACAATGTAACCTCCCTCGCCGAGCACAGATTCGAGCAAGATGGCCGCGGTTTCCTGGGGAGCCGTTTGGGTGGTAAAGAGATATTCCAGTTCTTCCAGACACCATTGGCTGGTTCGCTCCTCATCCCAACCATAGCGGAAGGCATAAGGGAACGGGGCGACGAAAACACCTGGCATTAACGGCTGGTAACCGGCGCGGTAAATCGTCTTTGAAGTGGTCAGCGACATCGTCCCAACGGTGCGGCCATGGAAACTTCCTTGAAAAACAACCACATTGGGACGTCCAGTTGCCGCCCTCGCCAGCTTCAGAGCGCCTTCAATCGCCTCCGCTCCTGAATTGCTGAAGAAAAATCCATCTAACTCTGCGGGTAATATGGTGCGTAATTCGTTGACCAACTCCAATAGGGGTCGATGAAAGACGATATTCGCCTGCCCGTGTAAAAGCAAACCAGCTTGTTTTTGTATCGCGGCAACCACATGTGGATGGCAGTGGCCAGTATTGGTCACACCAATCCCACTAGTGAAATCCAGATAAGGCGTTCCCTTCAGGTCGTATATGTAAGTTCCGTCGCCATGGGAAGCGATTATGGGGGTATAGCGGGTCCAGACTGGAGAAATGAATTGAAGAGCGTCTTCAAGGTTTGTCACTGTCACTTTATTGACCTTCCGTTGGTAAATATTCAGCTGCCCAATCGAGCCCCAGCTCCGCCAGCTTCGCCGGGGAAGGTATCCCGTCTTGGGTCCACCCGTTCAGCTGATAGTAGAGATCCAATGCCGACTCGAATTCCTCGCGGTCTATAGCAGTATTCGCTGTAGGCCCCACACCTTTAAGCGGTTCGAAAAACTTTTTCGGAAGAGAATCATCCTTGCGAGTGAACCCCTCTCGCGCGTTGAAAACACGCATCAAATTCAGGCGCCGTTGACCAACTTCCATTAACTCAGACAGGCTGACATTCCAACCCGTGACTGCCCTTACAAAGTCTACCATTTCTGTTGGGCCATATAGCGTCCAGGCCGGCCCCCAGACAAACTGGCACAACTCGAGCGTATCGAGTAGGCTGTAAAATATTTGGGAATAAACTGCGAAGCGAACTTTCTCTCGCCCCAGACTCCCTGCAGGGGGAGGATCTTTCAAACCCAATTCCGCCAACCGGTCAAGATAGAGCTCCCCAGCCCCCTCCTCGTACATCGGGTCGTGTTCGCTGGATTGGTGATCGGCACCGAAAGGATTAACCGCATAGATCACGGCTAAAGATTTCTTTGCCTGCGGCATATGCGCTGGAGCTTCCTGGTTCTTAACTGTAATCAAACATTCTTCTGCCTTTGAACCCCAGGCCTTAGCTGCTCGAGCCGAGCCTTGCGAGAGTACCTGGCCAAGAGGGCCGCGGTTAGTAACGATTTGCTGCAATGTTTCCAACATCGCATCAGCATCCCCAAAGCGCAAATTCAAACCGCCAGTTTGCTCCAGCCCGATAATGCCTTTCTCAAAGCACTCCATGGCAAATGCGATTGTAGCTCCGCAAGTGATCGTATCCACACCGTACATATTGCAAATCTCATTTGCAAAGGCAATGGCCGCCATATTATCGATCCCGCAGTATGAGCCAAAAGTGCTCAGCGTTTCATACTCCGGGCCACCATAAAGTGGCTGGGCTTTATATGCTCCCTCGGTAATCTCAACCACCCTTTTGCAGCGCACCACACAGGCATAGCAAGTATCGTTGTCTTTTAATATGGTCTCAGTCATCACCTCGCCGCTAATTGGCTCGGCGCCCTCAAATTGGCCTTCTTCGTAGTTGCGGGTAGGCAGGCTGCCAATCGTGTTCTGAAACATCACAACGCTGGCAGTGCCGTATTTTGCTAAGCCGTCAACATCGGGATTTTCTGGCATTAACTTGGGACCGCTCTTGTTAATTGCAGCCAACCCGCGAGAGTCAGCGAGTTGGACACGCTGCTTCCCGCGCACAACGATGGCTTTGAGATTCTTATTGGCCATCACCAACCCCATACCGGTGCGCCCGTTATGGCGATTGGCCATATTGACCAGACTCGAAAATAGAACACCGTTTTCAGCCGCTGGCCCGCATTGCATCACCTGTGCTTTGGATTCCCCAACCTCCCTTTTTAATATCTCATCGACTTCGCCGGTAAGTTTCCCAATCAGGTGAGCAGCCTCATGTAGTTTGGCTTCGCCATTCATTATCGAGAGATAGACTGGTTTGGGGGATCGTCCCTTGACGACAATACCATCAAATCCGGCAAACTTCAGCTCCGCCGGGAAGAAGCCGCCCGCCTGTGAGTCACCGATCGCGCCGCTGATCGGCGATTTTGCGTTAGCGTTGATGCGGCTTTGTCCAGAGATGGGCGCGCCGGTGGTAACGCTATCCATCAGGGTTAATACATTTTCAGGAGCCAGGGGATCGACTCCTGCTGGCATCTCACGCAAGATGTAGTACACCCCCATCGCGCTCCCACCCATGTACTTTCGGTAGAAAGCTTCTGGAGGTTGCTCGATCTCCAGCCTGCCCCGCGTCAGGTCGACATGCAAAATCTTTCCAGTGTATCCATTTGGCATAGGGAACTCCTTTCTTTTAAGTTTAACACTAATATTGTTCCGGCGGGTCTACATCTCTTTTATGGCATAAGGGAATCCATAGTCTGCCATTTTTTTCATAAAAGGCACCGCGTCAAACGCTTCCGGACCTAAGACTCCCACGCCTTTCCATATATCATGCTCGAGCAAATCCCAGCCGATGACAGTATTGAAGGCAGTTTGCGCCACGACAGCCTGGCAGCCAAGCTGGCGCATGCAAGTTTCATTATCGGCTACCTGGTAGATGTACACCTGACGCGGTTTACCGTCTTTTACCCCCTTGACCCAGGTGCCGGCACACGTCTTGCCAAACATACGCTCCCCCAGGTGTGCCGGATCGGGCAGGCAGGCTGCCACCACATCTCGTGGGGCGACCATTACGTCCTTTACTTTGATCGGCTCTTTGTTATTGAGTCCTAACATTTTTAACGTTTTTAACACCTCGATGAACTGGTCGCCCAAGCCATACTTGAAAGTCACGCGTTTGCACTTAACCCAACGCGGGATGAGCAGGACTTCCTCATGTTCCACGTTCACGCATTCGACTTTACCGATCCCTTCCGGGAACTCGAAGAGCTCTGCTTCTGAAAAAGGTTCAGTCGTAAACCAACCTTTACCACGCTCCCAAATCACCGGGGGATTTAAGCACTCCTCGATCGTCGTCCAAATCGAGAAGCTAGGCGCGAACTCGTAGCCCCGCACTTCAAGGTTAGCCCCGTCCCGGATACCGATTTCATCGATCTCGTCGAAAAGATGGTCCTGGGCATAACGGGCAAAGACATCCGACATGCCAGGCTCGACTCCCAGACCTACCAGCGCTAACAGTCCCTTTTCCTCCCAAAGAGGGGCGCGCTCAAACTGGTAATCGCCCAGTTTCACTCCCGGTAAGCGGTAGGGGTCGTCCCCATGAGGCTCGGATAATGACATAGCCAGATCCACATAGGTACAGCCAGATTGGAACGCGGCCTCGAAGATGGGCACATTAAACGATGGGTCGCAGGCGTTCATAATCAAGTCCACCTGGTATTTCTTGGCCAGCGCTTCGATCTGGGCTTGATGGGCAGCGTCAACCCTTTCCACAGGAAAACGGGCGTTATCGCCCAATTTCCCCTGTACCTCCATTGCTCGTTCCAGGTTGTAATCGGATAACACGATACATTCCACCCAGGGTTGTCCTTTTGCGATCACTGCCATCGCCTCACCCACTCCCCCCACCCCGACAAGTAAGACTTTCACGGTTTCCTCCTCATTTATCCATCTCCCTCAGAATTTGCGTGACCATTCCTTGGGCCATCTTTCGACCACAACCTTCTTTTGGGTGAAAAATTCGACGGCGTCTAACCCTTGACCATGGAGGTCGCCAAAGAAGCTTTCCTTCCAGCCGCTGAATGGAAAGAAGGCCATCGGGGCTGCAATCCCCACATTAATTCCAACATTTCCGACCTCGGTCTCGTAACGAAACTTACGTGCAGCTGCTCCATCATTGGTAAAAAGGCACGCCATATTGCCATATCTGCCTTTATTAACTATAGCGATCGCCTCCTCTAAACTGGCGACATGGATTAATCCCAGCACAGGTCCAAATATCTCCGTCTGCGCCACTTCGCTTTCTGGCGACATATCCATCATGATAGTTGGCCGAACGAAATATCCCCTCTCGAAACGCGAAATCCTGGCGTTCCGGCCATCGACGGGTATCCCGGCTCCCTCTTGAACTCCTAAGCCAATCAATCTCTCGATCCGGCCTTTACTTTGAGAGGTGATCACCGGCCCCATTTGCACGCCTTCCTCAAGACCATAACCGACCACTCGGCTCGCCGCGGCCTCACAGA
>MGOK01000106.1:0-6886 GCA_001795335.1 Chloroflexi bacterium RBG_19FT_COMBO_55_16 | reverse complement strand
GCCTCGTCTACCGTAATCGCCAGCGAGGCTGCCAAGCAGCGCTGCCCTGCACAGCCGAAGGCACTATCAGCGGCGATGCGTGTGGTCATCTCCATATCTGCATCTGGTAGAACGACAATCGGGTTCTTCGCTCCTCCCTGACACTGGGCGCGCTTCCCGTTAGCAGTTGCCCGGCTATAAACGTATTTCGCCACCGGTGTAGACCCAACGAAACTGATCGCCCGTATCTCAGGATGATCCAGGATTGCATCGACCGTTTCCTTTGCCCCATTAACCAGGTTGATAACACCTTTCGGAAAGCCTGCTTGATCAATCAAGGCAAAAATCTTTTGCATCGTCAAAGGAACTTTCTCGGAAGGCTTGACGATGTAGGTATTGCCACAAGCAATCGCATAAGGCATGAACCAGAAAGGGATCATGCCCGGAAAGTTGAACGGCGCAATCACGGCTGCAACCCCGACCGGCTGCCGGATCATGATCTCATCGATGCCCCTTGCGATATCCTCAGAGTTATAACCTTGCATTAATGCCGGGATCCCGCAGGCGATTTCTACGTTCTCTATTGCCCGTCGGATTTCTGCCCTGGACTCATCCAGCGTTTTTCCACATTCCAAAGTCACGGTGCGCGAGAGTTCCTCAAAATGGTCCTCAAGCAACCTTTTAAGGTTGAACAGGGTTTGCACTCTGTCGGTCGGAGGTATCCGGCGCCAGTCATACAATGCCCTGGACGCAGACTGTGCCGCCCGATCGACTTCAGCCGCAAGTGAAAGGGGGACTTTCCCCAACACTTCGTCAGTGGCAGGGTTAAGGATATCCAGGTGCTCCCTCACCTGAGGAGCATGCCATTGACCGTCGATATAATTCAACACCGTCTCGCTTGATCTGATCATCGCCTTATCTCTTTTAGGACATCCTCCAAGGCATTGAGGGTCGTATCCACGTCAGCATGCGAGTGTGCTTCACACACAAACCACGGTTCTTTGGCATCGAGTTCGTACTCAATCCCCCGCGCGCGCATCCCTGCATGTACCCTTTCATAGCGTTCTACGTTGATCGAAAACAGGTCCCGAAATTCCCGCGGCGGTTGAGACAGTCCCAAGATAAAACTAAACATAGCTGGGACTCCCACCAGAGTGTGCTCTTCACCAGCCTTCGTTAACACCACGTGGATGCCATCCATCAGCTGTTTTCCCCTGCTTTCGATTGTGCTTAAAGCTTCAGTGGTCTCCAAGATTTCAAGCGTTGCCACGGCGGCGGCTGTCCCTAAGACATTACCACAATAAGTGCCACCCTGCGCCATCCTGCCTGGTTCGATTACGTCCATCACTTCCTTTTTCCCTCCCAAGGCAGCCAGGGGAAACCCGTTGGAGATCGACTTGGCGTAACTCATCAGATCGCCTTTTATGCCAAAATATTCCGTCGCCCCACCTTTGGCGATCCGGAAACCTGTCTTGACCTCATCCAGGATCATGACCATGCCAAATTCATCACATAAACGCCGCATCAGCTCGAGCCAGCCTTTTTCAGCCGGGATGCAAGTCATGTTTGCGGCGATGGGTTCGACGATAATCGCTGCGATTTCTGCCCAGTGCGCTCTTATCGTTTTCTCCAGCAATTCGTAATCGTTGAAAGGCAATACCAAAACTAAGTTCTCTATGGCACCCGGTATTCCGGAGGAGTTTTTGACTGGGATCGGGCTTCTACGTGAGCCAATCGAGCCACCTGCGGTATAGGCTGTTGAGAATAAAAGATAATCGTGAAAGCCATGATAATTTCCCTCAAACTTGACCACTTTCTCCCGGTTCGTATAGGCGCGAGCGATACGCAAAGCATGCATGGTGGCTTCGGTGCCTGAATTCACAAAGCGAACCTTCTCGACTCCCGGACACATCCGCACCAATCGTTCAGCTAATTCAACCTCCAGGACATGCGTGTGTGCAAATAGAGTCCCCTTATCCATTTCTTCATGGACGCGTTGGTTTACCCGCGGGTCGGCGTGGCCTAAAATGATCGGACCAAACGCCAATCGGTAATCGATAAACCGGTTTCCATCTACATCCCAAATATAAGCCCCCTGGCCACGCGTCACTACCGGTGTTTGCTGCCCCCAATAACGAAAATTTGAAGATACCCCCCAAGGCATCACCTGGCAGGCGCGGTCAAACATCGATTTGGTTTCTGAAAATCTCTGTGCCATCGCTTCATCCTTTTTTAATTGCAGATATATTTTTATCTGCTCTACGATACTATCGAGAGAGCTTTCTTGATGATCTCTAGGCCAGAAATTAATTCATCTTGCGTGATGCATAAAGGTGGACAAACGAAAACCATATTCTTATTCACAAAGGTCGTCAAGCGATCCGCAAGCAGGCGCGACTTAATGGCTGCCATCGCCTTGGGATCCAGCGCTTCCTTGGTTGTGCGGTCTTTGACCAGCTCGATCACTGCGAACAGTCCGATGTAGCGGACATCGCCGATGATCAAATGCGCTTCTTTGAGCGACTCCAAAGACTCGCCCAATACTTTCCCCATCTGTCTACTGTTTTCGATCAAGTTTTCTTCTTCATAGACAGTGAGAGTTGCAATCGCTGCCGCACAAGACATCGGGTGGCCAAAATAAGTCAACCCCAGGTAGAGCATCTTGTCCTCAAAATAATTAGCAATCGGCTCCGCAACGACGACCGCTCCTAGGGGGAGATAACCCGAGGTCAGCCCTTTCGCCATGGTCATGATATCGGGGATCACCCCCCAATGATCGACCGCGAACCATTCTCCAGTACGACCAAACCCGCTCATAACTTCATCGGAAATCAACAGAATGTCATATTTCCTGGTGATCTCGCGCAGCCGGGGCCAATAATCCTCTGGAGGAACCAAAATTCCGTTCGACCCGGTGACCCCTTCCATGATAAGAGCTGCGACTGTTTCTGGCCCTTCGTATTGGATGACCTTTTCGATATGGGTGATGCACTCCCGATGACAGGTCTCACGTGTGTAACCAAAGACACAGCGGTAACAATATGGATCAAAAACATGGACGACTCCCGGAATTCCCGGTTCAACGGGCGGTCGCCGGTAGTCACCGCTCAAAGTGATCGCCCCATACGTCGCCCCATGGTAGGAGACATAGCGGGAAATAATTTTATGTTTGCGCGTGTACAGGCGCGCAAACTTAATCGCGTTTTCATTGGCCTCGGCACCCCCGAGGGTGAAAAACACTTTATTGAGATTGCCAGGCGCGAGCTCAGCGATTCTGCGCCCAAGCATCCCCTTGGGTTCGTGAACCATGCTCGGGTGGGCAGCACACAGCCTGGCGGCCTGGGCCTGGATCGCCGCCACTACTTTGGGATGTTGGTATCCGATGTTTAAATTCATCAATTGAGAAGAAAAGTCCAGATAACGCTTACCATTCGCATCCCAGAAATAGACCCCTTTGCCGGTTTCGATCGTGATAGCCTCAACTTCGTTCTGGATCGACCAGGAGAAGAATACATAACGCCGGTTGAGTTCTCGCATCTCTTCGAGCGATAATCGCGATCCAGTTTCAATCTGAGTCATGGCATCCCTCTCAGGATCCTAAACACCTCGTTCGTTTAGTGAGTCCGGCTTACATCTGCTAGGGTATCTTTTAGCCTGTCGAGCACCGTATCGATCTGATCATAGGTGATGACTAATGGAGGTTCGATCCGGATGGTGTGAGCGCTGGTAAGCGTCCCCGCTACCAGTACCCCTCGTCTGAACAACCCGGCAGCTACTTTATACCCTACTTCTGAATCTATAAAGTGCATTCCAATGAGCAGTCCTCGTCCAGTAATAGAATCGAAAATTTGGGGATACTGCGCAGCTATTGTTTTCAATTTGGGGATGAGATAATCCCCCTTGGCTGCGGCCTGTTCCCAGAGTCTTTCCCGCAGGGTAACGTGGATTGCAGCAATCGCCGCACTGCATGCCAGGGCGCCGCCACCGGTGGTCGTAGTGTGGATGAAGGGATTGGGATACATCATCACCTGCCAGATTTCTTCCGTCGAACAGAAGGCACTGACCGGCAGGACCCCCCCGCCGAATGATTTGGCAATTGCCATAATATCTGGCACAACATTCCAATGATCGACGCCCCAAAGTTTACCGGTACGCCCCATCCCAGTCTGGACTTCGTCGGCGATCAACAAGACGCCATACCGCTTCGTGATCTCTCTGAGCCGCGGCCAAAAGTCATCTGGTGGGACAATTGCGCCAGCTTCACCCTGGATAGGTTCCATCAAGACCGCCGCGATGTCGACGCCAACCTTTTGACAGATATCTAATTGTCGTTCGACTGCTTCTGCGTCCCCAAAAGCCACGTGGTAAACCGGGCCGCCGTAAAGCGTCCCCGTGGGATAGCGATAATCCGACTTTCCCATCATGCTTAAGGAGCCCATTGTTTTACCGTGGAAAGCATTCACCGCGACGATGAAACCGTTCCGCTTTGTGTACATCTTCGCTAGCTTAATCGCCCCCTCGATCGCCTCGGTGCCGCTGGCGCAGAAGAAACTGTATTTAATATCCCCGGGAGTGATCAATGCGACCAACCGCGCCAGCACACCTCTTAATGGATCGATTAACTCCTGGCTCGGCATGGGTGTTCGTTGGAGTTGCGCCTGCACAGTATCTACCACATCCGGATGTGCCCAACCCAGATCGAGAAGACCATAACCACCCAGGCAGTCAATGAATTCACGACCAAGGATATCCCTGAACATGGCACCATGCCCAGTCCATTCGGTCGCAGCCCAGTCACCTGCTTCTGTGATCGATTTGCGATACTCCAACCATCCTGCATTATAGTGTTCCGCAAAATTCTTCTTCGATTCCTCAATAATTATCTTGGCTTCATTTTCCGGCATGGATGACTTGTGGATAATATCGATCCATCTATCGGTATATGCGAGCGCCTCTTCCAATGGTTTGGGCATTCCTCTTCTCCTCCGTAACTAAATAATCTCTATAGAATGACCGCACTCGCTTACTCAGAAATCTACGATCTCGGGATACGCCACTTATAAACATCCTTCAATACCACAGGCACAATCGAGGTGGTTGTCTTCCTGACGCCTTGCACCTTTCCGATCACCTCTGTTACGATGGCATATACCTCATCGCTATTATGAGCGACAACCTGCGCGCTGATATCTCTTTCGCCAATCGAACAGGCAACATAACTGATACATTCCATCTCGACGAGCTTGTGGGCTACTTCGAGTATTCGGCCAGATTCAACTTCAATGAAGACATCCGCAATCACCGAGAAACCAAGGATTTTGGGGTTAGGGATTGCGCAGATGCGAATAATACCTTCGCTTTCCATCCGTTTAATCCGGTAACGAACTGCTCTCTCGGTGATCTCCCCCACCCGGCGAGCGATCTCGGCCGCGTTCATTCGACCGTTTTCCATCAACAAATCAACAATTTTTATATCAATTTTGTCAATTTCTGACATATTTATTTTATTTTATTTCCGATTCAGACATAGTCGTTTCTAAGTTTAATGATTAACTGGTAAATGTCAAGTGTCAGATGTCATGTCATATTTCTTAGAATAATTGGGTTAAGACAACATATATAGTTACCAACCCTTCTTGTTAGAAACGCTCTGTGTTGACAATGCTTTGGGTTACGAGTACACTTCACTCAATGACTTTACCTTCCTTCATCTTTGGCATGCTGATTTCTACTTTATACGGGGCGGCCTTTCATCTGTTACTAGGCGGCAATTTCGGTCGCCTGATCTTTTACATCCTGGTAGGTTGGATTGGATTTTGGGTAGGTCAAATGCTCGCCGCTAAATTAAACTGGACTTTCATCAGCCTTGGCCCATTACACCTGGGGCTGGCGACTTTATCTAGCTTCTTATTCCTCTTAGTCGGCTATTGGTTAAGTCTGGTCGATGTCGCAAGGGATTAAAAAAACCCCCTGCCCGAAGCGAGGGGGTTTTTATTATTAGTTTAAGAATTAGACGATTCGAACGTTCGCTGCTTGTAAACCCTTCGGTCCTTGTTCAATAGAAAATTCCACCCGCTGCCCTTCTTGCAACGTGCGATAACCGTCGGACTCGATCGCAGAATAATGGACGAAGACATCCGGGCCGTCCTCTCGACCGATAAATCCATAGCCTTTGCTGGCGTTGAACCATTTTACCGTACCAGTCTCACGCTCGTTCATTATTTTCAAACTCCTTCTTCTTTATAGATTACTGATGGTCATCACATCGTTTCGCTATGGTCGTGGTGTAACCAGCAAAGCCTATTAAAACAACACAAGCCCAGACAGGCCCTTCTGCCCAGGCTAGCTACCTACGATTTCCAAAGCGTACAGACGTGCCATCTAATTTCGATCAGTTTACCAATTTAACCTTGAACCGTCAAGGATTATTCTAAAAAAACAGCCCTGACGAACCGATTTTACCCAGGGCGGGGCGAGTAAGGCGCAGAGAATAGCGAAAACGGCTACCGCTTGTGTATGCCGTCTGAAGCGCAGCACAGGCAAAACGGCCCCCTCCCCATCCAGGGCTTTTCGTGGTCAGCCTCTTCCATTGTCGGACAAAACGGGTAGAATCACAGCAGAGAGAGCTTTTGGGCTGGCATGACCGTCGGTACAGGGCAGTGCGTTTCTCCAAGAGGCCGCAGATGGAAGCGCTTTGACCCTGCCAGAGCGGGCATGCCTGCCGCCTTTAAGAGCTATCGAAGCGGATTTGATAGCGACCTCCATACAAGCTGACCCACCCGTCTGGGCTGAGAGGCAGGTTGCGCCAGGCTTCCAGCAGGCGAAAAGCCAGGTTCCTGGAAGAGCCCCAACCTTGGGGGAAGGCCTGGCGTAACAGGCTGCCTTTTTCCATCAGTTGCGTGATGAG
>MGOK01000105.1:952-24906 GCA_001795335.1 Chloroflexi bacterium RBG_19FT_COMBO_55_16 | reverse complement strand
ACTTGGGTCTCAGGCCGGTTGGACGGAAACGGCCAATCACTTTTCCATTCTCAAAACCGGACTGCTCGAATATAAACAAATCGGTCATGGTGATCACCTCGCCTTCCATGCCGGACACCTCGGTGACCTGGATCACTTTACGCGTGCCGTCGCGCAATCGTTCCTGATGGATCACAAGGTCTATTGCCGAGGAAATCTGCTCGCGAATAGCTCGTACGGGCATTTCCATCCCGGCCATCATCACCATTGTTTCAATACGCGTTAAGGAGTCGCGTGGGCTGTTTGAGTGGGCTGTCGTCATGGAGCCATCGTGACCGGTGTTCATCGCTTGCAACATGTCCAAGGCAGCCTCATCGCGAATTTCGCCGACGATAATGCGGTCAGGGCGCATACGCAGGGTATTGATCACCAGCTGACGGATGGTTACTTCCCCGCGTCCCTCGATATTCGGTGGGCGTGACTCCAATGTCACTACATGTTCCTGGCGGAGTTGTAACTCGGCGGCATTTTCGATGGTGACAATGCGCTCATCGGCAGGGATAAATTGGGAAAGGATGTTTAATAGTGTTGTTTTCCCTGAACCAGTGCCCCCTGAGATGACAATATTCAAACGTGCCTTGACGCAGGCCTCCAGGAATTGTAATGTCTCTGGCGCAATCGTCCCAAATTGGACCAATTGCTCGAGAGTGATTGGATTCTTGGCAAATTTTCGGATCGTCAGAGTCGGTCCGACCAGTGAGATCGGCGGGATGATTGCGTTGACACGTGAACCATCCGGCAGGCGTGCATCCACGTAGGGGCTGGATTCGTCGATCCGCCGGCCAAGCGGTGCAACGATCCGATCGATAATCCGCATTACATGATCGTCGCTTTCAAATGACATCGGAACCCGGTGGAGCCTCCCTTCTCGCTCGACATAAATGTTCTTCGCCCCGTTGACCATCACTTCCGTAACGGTTTCATCCTCCAATAGAGGTTGTAATGGGCCAAATCCCAGGATTTCAGCGGCGATCTGTTCGAAGAGGCGGTGTTTCTCTGGCCTGGACAGGATGATATTCTCTTCCGCCAGCACCTGTTCGTACAGCTCCTGGATCGTGTTACGCACCTCGCCAACCCGGGTGACATCCATAGTGGGGTCGAGCTCAGCTAATAACCGGTTCTGGACGCGAGTTTTCAAGTCCGTATAGGTGTCTCGCTGCGCGTTAATTCCAGGCGGGGGTACGCGCCGGGTCTGCAGATTTACCAGGTGCGAACTTCCATCCCCTTCCCCAGTTTGTAATGGATTTCCCTGTCCTTGTTCGATCCGTTTTAGCAGTGACATACGTCAAGTCTCCAAGAATCCGGCCCTCATTTTTTCCCGTTTCGCTTAGCTCCAGCCCTTTCGAAGGCTCCTTCCGGTTCAAAGCTCGCCAGGCGCTGCCGGACCGCTTCAGTCAGCGCAAGGAAACTGCGGGCGATTGGACGGGATTTATCTCCTAACATATAAGGCACTCCGCGGTTGATCGAGGGCATAACTACCCGTTCCTCGGCCGGCAAGACAGCCAGGATTTCCTGCTTGAAGCTCTCACCGATTTTTTCTGGAGTGATCCCGATTCGCTTGTCGTAGCGATTCATCACGAAAACCACACGGGATCGATCTATCTTAAGCTGGGTCAACAAATCGAGGAAAAGGCGGGCATCCTTGAGCGCCGGGATCTCCTGGGTGGTTATTAACACGATCACGTCAGCAGCGTCGATCCCCGCCAGGGTGACGTCCGTCAACGATGAAGCAGCATCGATGACTACGTAGGTAAACATGTGGCTTAGAAATCCCAATACCTTTCCAAATTGCGCTCCGCTTACGCTTTCTGAGTATTCAGGTCGGGAAGGGGAGGTTAGGATTTTGATTCCAGAGTCGGGATGGTTGAGGATCACTTCCTCAACGATCTCCGGGTCGAGCTCATCTGCTCTAGGAGCCAGATCTGCGATACTGTTCTTTCCTTGCTGATTGAGAAACACGCCCACATCGCCGTACTGCATATCGCCATCCACCAATACGACCGGAGTATCATCTTTCTGCAAGGTGAGCGCCAGATTGGTGGCGATCGTTGTGCACCCCGTGCCTCCCTTTGGGCTGTACACCACAATGATCTTTCCGTTGTGAATTATGGGTAAGCCCATCGAGCCAACCAACCCAACCCCCGATTGGCCGGAAAAGGCTGGGCGCGCGTTGGCGCGTTCGTCGAGGGCTATGCTACCTGCATTGCGAATAGCAGCCGTCATCTCGTCCACTGAGGGTGGTTTAGTCAGAAAATCGCGCGCTCCAGCCAACATCGCCCGGCGCATATAGTTTGGGTCACCCTGTACAGACAGGATTACGATCTGAGAGAAAGGTATATCTCTCCGGATGGTCTCAGTCGCGGTGATGCCATCCATATCTGGCATATTGATGTCCATTAAGATGACGTCTGGCCGCATCTCCTTCGCCAGCTCGATCCCTTCTTTCCCGGTGCGGGCTGCTCCAACCACCTCGATATCGTTTTCAAACTGCAACAATTTACGAATGTTCTCGCGCGTTTCAGCGATATCGTCAACGATCAATACCTTGATCTTTTCACCTTCACCCATGAAATGACTCCAATATTATCTGCTCTCTACTTTTATCCAAGAAGGCCAGACTCGACAAGTCTAGAGAACCCAATTCAGTTTATCCGACTGCCGAAGTCTTTGCATATTTATGGCTCTGGCGTTGGTTCGGCTTTACAAGGCAGCCCAGGCTGAGCTAACTCGTCACACCGCGGTTCCAACCCATAAGGCAGCTTCAGAGGAACCGGAATGTTGTATTGCTTTAATAGGAAATCCATGGTTGCGGATTCTGTCTGGACACGCGTGTCGTCGCCAGCCGGACGCAGCGCTAGGGTCAGTCGAGCGCCAGAGAAGATCAAGTAATTGAGCGTGACTGCATCCTGCGGCGTCACGATCAGAGTGATATATTCCGGCAGGGACGCAGGCGCCTGAGGCGTCTTTTCCGGTGCAGGCTCCACTGGCGGCTCTTCGGTTATTGGGAGTTCCCCCGTCTGAGTAGGCTGCTCTGGAAGTTTATCCTCACGTGGAAAATCTCCCAACCCCAACACTACAACGTCCTGGAGTAAGGCTTGGCTAACCAGGCGTGACCTTTGAGCTTCCGAAGGCACAATATATAAAGTCTGCTGCAGGAGAGGGTCGATTTCCGATTTCCCAAGAAAAGATCCAGCTGCGGCTCCCTCAACTTTGGCTGTCAGAGATATGGGACCATTCTCGCTCACCGGTCCAGGCCCGATAATGATTGCCACCTGGTTAGGTAGCCTGGACTGGAAATCGACATCCAGATCGACGATCATCAGGGAAGCGATCACATTGACATGGTCGCCCGGCTGTGGCGCGTAAGAAACGCTGGATAACCGGCTGATCGGGATAGACACCGCCACCATACCCCTCGGAATCGATAAGGCCGCCAGTGAACCAGTTGCGGAGAGTAGGTTCGAGTTATCCACCACCATACTGGTGGTCAGCAGCATGTTCGCCTCAAGGTCTATTTTCGCTTGGCGGCCAACTACCTGTGCAAGATCGGAGAAATATCCCTCGATGAACAGGTCGCGTGGGATTTCGATCTTTCCCAGGACGGTCTCGTTTAGCACGCTGCCGCGCGGGACGCGCTGCGTGACTACAACGACTTCGACCATTTCGACCACCGGCATGGGCGTCGCCTCCACAACAGGCAGGTTGACTGGCTTTAGGACTTTAAACCAGATCACCGCCAATGCACCCAATCCTAGGATTAAGATAAACGCCAGGTAAAAAAATATTCGCCCTCGACGCATGGGAACCTCCAAATCTTTTTGAAAAAAAATACTTTTTCGCAATCATACGATATATGGAGGAAAAGTCAAGCCGAGAAGGGGGGTAAAGCTATCAAGCTTGCAAGCCTAACAGAAACAGTAAGGGCCCTGTTTGGTGTCAGGGCCCCACTGTCCAATGCGTTGATTTCACCGCTCTGTATGTCAGGTTAGATAGCGCTCATAATGTTGCTGAAGATATTACCAACAGCTGGGCCGAGCAGGGCGAGAACAACGATTACGACTACTGCAACCAAGACAAGGATCAATGCATACTCCACGAGGCCCTGACCTCTTTCTTTCAGTGTAGACAACATGATTTTTCACCTCCTTCCTTTTCATAATAATCTATCTTGCTTACCTGCGAAGTTGCCTAGATTATAGAGAAAAGGGAGGTAAGAATCAATAGCAATGTCATTAATTAATTCTTACATTTACGCAAGAATATTTACAATTAATTATCGAGTGCAGGGGTTACAGCTTCCACCACGAACTGGACGCGTGTACCATCCCCAACCTGGCTGTCCAATTTGAAAGTACCACCGACCATTCCAACCCTTTCCTGAATGACTTTCAATCCCATCCCTTGTTCTCGGTCCAGACCCCCGGTGTCAAAACCGCGCCCATTATCTTCAACAGCGACTCTTACCTCGGTATCCATGAGATCGACCTGGATCTTGACCTGACTGGCCTGGCTGTGGTCAACAGCGTTACTAAGTAGCTCTTGAACCGCTCGGAATATCATCACTTCAAGATACGACTCTAATCGTCGTTCTGTACCGGTCATCGCCAGATGAATGTCAATACCAGATTGTTCTTTGATCGCCGAGGTGTATTTCTTGATAGTCGGGATCAAGCCTAGGTCATCGAGCATCATCGGACGCAGTTCGAAGATATAATCGCGCACTTGTTGGAAAGTCGCGGTGGCTGAGTTCTTTAAATTTACCAATTCCTCATAAGCCTTGGCCTGATCCACATCGAATAGGCGCATCGCGATCTCGGTTTCTAAGATTAAGTTCGACAAGGTTTGCGCTGGACCATCGTGCATCTGACGTGAGAGACGCTGCCGTTCAGCCTCCTGGGCCTGGATCAGCATTTCCAGGAATTCCACAGTGGCAATCCGGCTTGTAGATATTGCATTGCGGGATTGGCCGTTTTCCATCAACTTAGACAGCTGGTCTAACAATGTCAACTGTCGTTGCAGGTGTATCTGGTCGCTTTGCAGCTTTTCCAACTGGCCTCGCATGATGAATAACCGTTGTTGAGTGTCCAGAGTTGCTTCATAAGCCGCGCGAATCTCCTCCCTCGGTAGGCTGTCGAAATGAGCATAAATCTTCTGTAGATTCCCAGTTGCTGTCGCGTTGCGGTGCGTCAGTCGATTGACTTCGATTTGGCTTTGCTCTAAAAAGAGGTTGACCTCTTTGAGCTGTTGGCGGGTCTGTTCCAGTTGCTGGCCAACCTCGGCGCGCAGGTCCTGCCAGGAGTCGGTCTCACCCGAGTTCATAAGTGAACCGTTGACTCGTGAAGCCTTGAGGCTCATTCCTCACCTTGCTTACTTTCATCCTGCAAGCGAACCCAGCCTCTCCGCAGAGCATATAGCGCGGCTTGGGTACGATCTTCAACCCCCAATTTTCTCAAGATCGAGGTGACGTGATTCTTCACTGTCTGATGACTGATTGTCAATGTTGTGGCGATCTCTTTATTACTCAATCCGTGCGTAACTAACCCTAAGACTTCCATTTCCCGCCTGGAGAGCGGCTCAAATGGTTCACCCAGATCGCTGCTGGACCGCCAATCAGCCGAGGTTACTGGAATCAGCCAACGCTGAAGTTCCTCAGGACTCATTGTCTCTTCGCCTACCACAAAGTAACCGCTGACTACCTCCCGAACAATTTTCGCCAGTGTTTCAGGCTTTACATCCTTAACGCAATATGCAGCAGCACCCACACGGATCGCATGTAATTTCTGCTCGGCATCATCATAGGCAGTTAACAGAATTACACGGGTGGAAAGCTTTTCTTTGATTACCTCCTGCGTAACCTGCTGTCCATTCATTCCTGGTAGATTCACATCAACTACCGCCACATGCGGTTGCAGGCGGCGGATCAACTCCAGCGCTTCTTCTCCACTGGTTGCCTCACCAATGATAGATAAATCCGGCTCCAGCGATAAGGTATCGATAACCCCTTGCCGAAAAAGCGGGTGATCGTCGACGACCACGATGGTTACTTCGTTCATGTGATTCTCACTCCCGCGGATAAGCTGTTACTTAGAACCTATCCGAAAATTTGGGAGAGTGGGGTGTGTGGCGGCGCAAAGCACCGCCACACACCCCGACCCCCTTTATTTTTCGGATAAATACTTAGGAAGTATAGCACAGGTAGTTTTTACGGGCAACAAAATAATATGTTCCTACAGGTTTAAAATGCCTGGTGTTAGCGGAAAAATTATACTAAGGATTTATCCAAGCATAGATCGCCATATTCTCTCCATTCAACAGGGGGCTAAATCGACCGCTAGATGTGTAAATCAGAGTTGCCCGATTAACCAGATGAGGATACCATCCTGGAAAGGTGACCAGATAATCTGCACCTTGCTTGTCCAGGTAAGCCGCCATGGCATCCTCATCTCGGATATACGGGATCACTTCTGGAGAAATTAATCCGGCCAAATCGAGCAGACTACGCTTGCTGAAATACCCTAATGCGCCAATATCGTGCGCAGCGATCAATGATTCCGGATCGGTATTACCTGCCACCCAGCGGGCTGTATCGACCATCTCACTCTCGATCACAGCTACATCCAGGGCATAAGCCCGCGCCCCCAAACTCCAGAAGGCCAAAACCACCGCCAAGACAGCCATAAGTACCGCCGGACGGACAATGCGCCACTTGCCAATTAGTGATTCTTGATGGAGTAAGTCTGCAAGCCCGGTAAACCCCCAAAGGATGAAGACTGGCACTGCTGGTATGATATATCGCCCATGCTGGTAGGTCACCGGTAGACGCCAGGCATATATGCCAAGATAACCGATGACCCAAAGAATGCCACCCAGCACACCCCACGCTCTGCGCCGGACAGACTGCCATGTAAACCAGGTGAACCCTGGTAGAAGCAAAACGCCCACTCCCACGATGAGTAGCCTGGCTTGTTCCAAATAGCGTCGCCAAAAGGCGGCTTCCTGCAGGGCAGCATATTCAGCTTGCTTGGCATAAAAAGTATTGGGCCACCATTCTCCGGCTAGCGCTTGATTAAAGAGCAGGTATGGCAAGAAGCCAAGCGCAAAACCTACCCCAGCTAGCATGGCTATGCGTAGTTTTGTCTTGGTTGTCCCCTTCCCCATAATCAACACCCATCCCAATGGCCCGAGCAAGGTCAGCCCATCCGGTCGCACCCAGCTGATCAGGCCAATCAACCCCCCGATCCCGAACCATTTTCTCCAATCCCCTTTTGGAGGCCCTTCGGTTTCAGGCGAATCCAACCGCACTAACCAGACCAGCACAACCAAAATTAGCAAACCCATTAGCAAGGTTTCCATTCCCGAGCCTGCTGACCAGACCAGGTGCCACTCGAGAATAAGCAGCACCCCCGCCCAGACTCGCAAATTATGGCGATCTAGCAGCAACACCCCAAATCCATCAGCCCCAACCATTGCCAGAGCCCACAGTAATCCCCATCCCAGCAAAAAAGTCCAGATATATGGCCCCAATCTAATATAATAGCCAAACACCAGCAGTAATGACCACAGAGGAGCAGTAGAGCCTGCCGAAGGTTGGCCAGGAAGGAACGCCCACTCACCCCTTTCTGCCAGATTGCGAGCGTAAGTCTGGTGAATCCAGGCATCGTCCAGCGGAAATCCCGGGCGGAACATAACCCAGCTGGCGAGCAAGTACCCACCCAGAGAAAGGCCGGCTAGACAAGCTAGGAGCAACGCCACCCGGAATCGATGATCAGTCATCACTTATCACTTCAAAGATATGTATTTCTTCATCCGTTTTGAGGTAACGTAAACCAGGCCGGTCACCCGGATTGCGGTATAGATCGTCGAGGCCAGCAGGGTGGTTCTGTTCCAATAACAGATATTTCCCCCCGTAGCGCTGAGCGACAGCCAGGATCGTCTGCTCATCCCCTTCCGGGATGACGATCGCCTCTCGGCCAGTCATCGCTTGGTATCCTGGTGGATTATTGACAACTACGATATCATCCGAATTTGCTCCCAATCTCTGTAAAACTTGCTCCAGATCTAAATAAGCAGCCCCAGCTTCTCCCCAGGCTGGATTATTTTGATTCTGGCCTATCACCCGCGGCCAGGTCATCAGCCCGGTCAACAACAGTGTCAATCCCACCAGCCCACCCGCCAGGATTGGGCGCGCTACCCGCGGGTTCCAACCCCGCTGCCGATTTCCCCAAGCGAGCAGAGAATCCAAACCAGCAGGTACCAGCCCCCAGAATAATAGCTGCAGTGCAGCTCCCGAATGGAAGAATCCCCCGCGCGCTCCAAGGTAAGGAAAGACAAGCGTCATCCCCAGAAAGAGCATCCCCCAAGCTAAACCTCCTAATCGCACCCGCCGGTCATTCCTCATCCGCCACATCCCGGCCACGATCAAGGGCGCCAGGAAGATACCGCCCTGGACGACGAAAGCCGTTTGCAGGTTTTGGCTGAGTGCCTCCAGGCGCGCCCGGATGATCTCCCCCAGACCAGAATCCCACCAATGCATCGGAGTCAGGATCGCGGCCGGGTAGGCAAATATCTCGTCATAGGCTGTGATCCACAGAGCGCGCCCACTTCCAGGAGCTAGTAACGTTCCAAAAGTGGTCAGATTACGCACCATCCAGGGGGACATAACAATTAGATAGCCAAGTATTAAGAACATCAGGCGAAACGCGTGAAACGCAAGATGTGATCTAAAAAACGTTCTGTGGGATAGTTGCTGCGTGATAGTCGGAAACCTTGCGCGAATTTCTACTCGTTGACCGCTAACCGCAATTACTCCAACTCCCAACCAGAGCAACCCGTCCGCCCGGGCCAGGTGCATCGATCCTGCTAATAATCCAAGCAATAAAGGCCCCCCAAAGAACATAAGCACGTTTAAACGTTTAAACGTTCTAACGTTCCCACCGGTACTTATGCACATGAAGAAAAATCCTCCGAAAAGCATGTACAGCCCGAAAGTGTCTGTTGTCGGTAAAAAGGCCAGGTAGAAACCGGGCAAGGCTGCCAGGAGTCCGGCCAGAACAGCCGCCCAGCGCTGGGGGGTAAAGGTATACGCCAGGGCAGCCGTCAAAGGAGGCAGGCATCCAGCTACTAGCAGAAAGCCGAGCCGCGCACCGGCAAAATTCACCATCCCGGAAACTTTCATGCCCACGGCTGCCAGAAGTGCAGCTAAGGGCATCCAATAAGTAAACATGGGGTGGGGTATGCCTTGTGGATCGTCAAGATAGTTCCATAAAAAAGACTCGGAAAAACCAAAGTCCTGCGTCAGCCTCAGGCCATTGGCAAAATAATAATCCGCATCCATATAGCCAGGCGCTGATTGGTATCTCGCTACGACAAGCGGGATACCCAAACCCAGGAAGAACAACATGGCATACAATTTGGCAGTCATGGTGACAACGAATACAGCTGATAGACACCGTCTAAATCGAGCAGAGACGGCAATTCGGCAATGAGTCTATCGAACTCCTGCCAATCTATGGCTCGATACTCTCCGCGTTCCTGCCGTTCAAATTCAGCCCCTGAGCGGTACACCAGCAGATGCGTAAAACCTTGGCTTCGCCAGCTGTCCAGGATCGCAGGCGCCGACCGTGATGTTCGCCGTTCTAGGAACCAACGATCGATCCAGGCATCCGGTTGTGCTGAAAGAGGTGCATACAAGCCACGCGGTTCCCAAAGGAAGAGGGTGCGCGCTTCAGGGGGCAACGACTGGACAGCGCGCATAGCTGCGGCGTAGCCCCCTAAACGAGCCTCTAGGTAAGCCTGTTTGGGATAAACCCCGGTTAATACGCCAGCAGGGTTAAAACGTACCAATGCCAGCGCGTCCTGCCAGGCACACAGCCCGACGACAAGTATGACCAACACCGCCAGGACGCGCCCAAGGCGGATTCCGATTGTTTGTACAGCACTCAGCTCTTTCCAACCCCAACCCACAGCCAGGACTGCGGCGGGTGTGAGAACAAAATAAAGTCGCGTCTGAAACAAGAGCGGCGACAGGCCCCCGAAAACCACCATCGCCAACCAACCCGCAAGCATCCAGAGCATGACTAGGCGGATCATACGCACTTTTCTCCCAATAATCACCCCTGGTACAGCCAATAAGACTAACAAAGGACCCAAATCGGCTCCATATGTGACCATCCCTGACACCCGCGCGCCATCCACCCCAAACCAAGTGGCAGCCAGGGGCAACCAGGCGGCTTGCCCACCCAACAACTCCTCACCGCGTGCAAAAAAAGCCAACCGTTCGAGGCTGGTATAGGTGGTCGGCCACAGGTGGGGAAAAACCGGGCTGCCTGTCCAGGCGGTAACGATAGCCAACCAGGGCAAATAGATGAGTAAAGCTAAAATCATTACCTGCAGGGCGCGCCTCCAGTTCGCCCAGGATTTCCACCCATCTATCCCCAAAATTGCGATAGCTAACAGCGGGACCATCAGACCAGCCGTAAGTTTTGACCAAAGTGCACAGCCTGCGAAAACCCCCATCAGCCATAACCATGCCTGCTGGCGCTCATCCAGCCAGGCTAACAGACTCACCAGAGCTGCCAAACCATAAAGCGCAGCCAGGCCATCTACATACGCACCGCTCATCATCCAACGAAAAGTATTCCCCGCCAGCAGCGCTGATATTGCCACCCAGGCGCTGTTTGTCCCAACGCGCCGCGCCACAAGACCCACCAACCCAGCAAGCAAAGCGAACTGGATTGTCCAACCGATCACCGCCGCGGTTTCCGCGGCAAAGAGCCCCATACCCCAGGTATAAAGCAGCTCACCTAATTGTGGTTGGCCCCAATACGGGTTCCAGGATACGAACTCGAATCGCCCGGCAGCCAGATAACGCCTGGGTAGCTCCAGGTGGTACATTAAAGCATCCCACTGGACCGGTGGAGCCAGGGCAAACATAAATTGGCCGGAAATTGTGCAACCTGCAAGGGCGGCCAGGGTTTTCCCAAAACAGCTGGCCTCCGCCCACAATTGCACAAACCCTTTTAGTAAACTTCCCCAAGACAGGATTTCCCTCCACAGGATAAACCAACCTAACACCAACCCACCCCAGGCAAGCATTCGGGAATATCCTCCCAGCAGGCCGACCAGCAACCACGCGATCCCCAATAAAGCCCATCCCAAGGCTGCCTGCAAACCAAATCGCTCCAGGGGGTTCAGGCTCTGAATTTTTAACAGGCGATACCCCAACCCACCCGCCAGTCCGGTCAGAGCTAACGCGCTGAAGCTGATTCCAATTGTTCGAACCACCGCTACGACTTGATCCGCGACCAACGGTTTGTGAACGAAATAATATCCAACCAAAACCAAAATAGACCATGCCAGGCCTAACAGGAGGATCGCAATAGAACGATAAGGAATCCAGGAATCAAGGGGATAATTCTGCCTTGACTTGCTCATGATAAATCAATTTCCATCCTGATTTCCCCGCATTAACCTTACTCTTCATAGTCACGCAGGTCGTCGATCAACAGGCGCACCGGTCGGATCGCCCACCAACGCACCCAATATAACACCACTAACAAGAATAATGGCAAAGGGAAGAACATGATTGGATTTTGGAGCGGTTGTTCGGCATAGTTCACCGTCCGAAGGAATAACGCCCACAACCCGGCGAATGTGATCACCATCACCAGCCAGATCACTGGTCTTCCCCTCCGTCCCCAATGTTCCTCAAAGACTGCCCAGGTCAGTACCATGGGTAGGAACAGCACTATAAAATTTCCCGGATCAGTCTGGATCCCGATCCACTGGCTGGCGACCAGGGTCAGGCTGCCAGTCCACAAGAACCAGCGGAATTCCTTGTTCCATGTGTATCTCCATTCTACAAACAAGAGCAGAATCAACAAACCACTTAACAGCCACCCGAGAGTTCTCCCGGTTGCTGGTAACCAGATAGCGAAGACGGCTCCTGGCGTCCCAGGCGGGTTGTAACTCGAATAACGCAGCACTTCGCGCAAATTCTGCAACGGCCAATCGGGCAAGAATAAGGCTGCACTGGCAGACAGCAGTCCAACCGTGATCAACAGCCAGAGCGTGGTCCGCCATCGACCTTGAGAAAGCGTCCACACCAAAATGAAGAGCAGGATAACTACTACCACGTGCGGTTTGATCGTGGCAAAGGCAAGCAAAATCCCCGCCAGCTCGTCTCTTCCTGCGCGCAACGCCGCAAAAGCTCCTGAGATCAGCAGCGTCACCAGGATAATCGCGTTGCCATTGATCAAAGCGCGCAGGCTGTAGTACCAGAAGATTGAATAGAACAGGTAGAATGGAATCATCCAGGCGTTCAATTTCCAGCGCGTCAACCGCAGGTTTAGGAAGGCTATCAACACTAAGAAAAACTCCAAGGTGGTCATCCACAGCGCCCGCGCCAGGGTGAAGTCACCGATCAGGGCGTATGGCAGAAAGATAATTGCAGAATAGAGCGGATAGGCTACGCGCAGCTCGTGTTCTCCCGTCCTGGCTGGGCGACCGTAAGCCAAAGTCTGGATCCTGATGGCTACTTCATCACTATAAGGACTGACACCATCTATCAGCAAAGAGCGTGTCCCCACCCAATGTACCAGAAAATCGTTGCCGCCTGGATTTTGCAATGCGTAATAATAATTACCCCAGGTGACTCCCACCAGCAGAACCAGGAACAAGATTAACCATATATACCAAATACGGGAAAAGAGATTGCGCACCTCGTTCACGATTGTTAGTCTTCTTATACCTCCAGCATAGATGGATATTTGATCTTTACCCCGGTTGCCTTCCCCGCGCTTAGTGCCAGGAATTCCGGGCTGGTCAAACCCATTAAGTCTATCACTTCTCGGCCAGCTAGGGGACGGATTGCTCCGGCATCAATCATCGCTATCACTGGCTCCCTGTTACCTACCTGGTTGGGTTGCGGTAAACCTCAATCTCACTATCTGTATAGGATCGCCTGCGGTTAGAAAGCCATCAATAACGTACTCAACGATTACTTCATGATCCTTAGCGTTCTTCGTGAACGCCTCACTAATCGCAACCCACCAATTAGCGTTCCCGAATGTAGACCACGGCCATCTCGTCGTCATAGGCTTTCGCCCACTCCGCGCTACGCCCTAACTCCCTATCCAAACCAGAACCAGCCTCGCTCAGAACAAAATTGACTGCATAATAATCCAGCGTCTCCTCCCAACCTTGCTCCCCAGCTGCTGCTTGCTGATACTCGCGCAGGAATTGATCATCGTACAGGTCTGTACGCCCATCCACAAAAACCGGGTAAGCGCGCAGCTCCCAGGCCAGGTAACCCCCCCAGTTATAGTTGTTAAACATTCGCCCAGTTGGCTGGTTTGCCTCGATCCACTGCACCGCCTTTGCCGGATAGAACCTTTCACTATACTTCGCTACCAATTCTGGAGTCGTAACCCAATACAACTTACAGATCGCTGCCCCTGCCAGCAAAGCGATGAATAAGGCATTCAGTGCCAGTGTCCATCCTGGCCGGCGCGCGACTGGACGGTTCAATCGTTTCCAACGCTCCGGGGGGATCAGATGCTCCAGGCGCTCCCTATGCCGGACTCGCCATTCCAACCCCAGGGCGCTCAGATGTCGTGCAAGTACCGGCACTGCCACCATCGCAAAGGGACCATAATTGCGGCGCGCCAGCATAGCCAGGAATGCAAATCCCCCTACATTAAGCAGATCGCTGCCATCCAATCTCCTCCTGGAAAGACCTGCTGTCCCCAAGGTCGCTAAGAGCAACCAAAGGAAAGGTTGCTGGGTTAGCTGGTGGAAGTCTGGTGATTGCCATTCGGAGATAAAATCGCGCAGCGCACCGATGCTGACCGTTCTGATCGGGATCGCCCACATTGCTGTTCCGTTGGGGTTGATTGCCACTACCAACCAGGCGACGCCGAGCCAGACCCCCAGACGGGCGATGCCCTTCCATGGCACAATTTCCCTCCCCTCAAGACCAAGGAAATGGTTGAGCATCTCTCCAGCGATCAGCGCTACAAACAGTAAGAAACCTAAAACATAACCTCCGTGCAGGTTGGACCACAACACAAACAAAGGAATACACACCCACAAATAATCCCGCTGCTGGCACTTATACAAGTAAAACAGGTAAGCGAGCACCCCGAACAGGACTAACGAAGCCAGTTGCGGCCGCGGCGACCACACTGGCGCTGCAATTGGCGTCGCTAGCAAGATTAAAAACGCGCGCAGGATGGGGGAAACCCCCATCTGCATGTACACCAGGCCCATGCTGAGCGTGGCCAGGGCTGCAACCGCGGCTCCTATAGCCAGGGAACCGCCGGCTCGAAACAACAGATACATCCCCACCTGCGATAACCAGCTATGATTAATCCAGGGCATGCCGGCGCGTGTATGGGAGAACGAGTCAACCAATATTGGTTTCCCAGACTGCCAGGTCGCTTCTCCTGCCCGCAGGTGCCACCATAGATCACTGTCCAATGGGGTGCGCGCCGCCATAGCAAAGACAAGCACCAACATTACAACCGGGATAAACCACCTATTTTGTATAGAATCCTTGTTCTCTTCCATCTTGTATACCGTTTTCACCCAGAGATTCCCATATTTGGGAAATATCGGGACTATAGTCAAGGTTCATATCTAATAGAATAGCAGTATCGTCCCGAAAGAGCGTGATCCAGCCTGGCTCAGCCTGCAGGGCGCGCGCTAATAAAGATTCTGGCGGCATCAGCACCCAGCGCACATGATTTTCATGCAGTACTTCGCGCCAACCCGGTTGCAGGCTGATGGCTTTCTCATATTGGCGGGTCAATTGCTCCCCATAGAAATCGGTCTGGCCATCGATGAAGACGCGCTGCTCTGGCCAGGTCCGGTAGAGCAAATAGCCACCCCAGGGGAAATAGTTAAAGCCTGCCCCTATTATTGAATGCGCTTCCATCCAGTCTACTGCCTTAACTGGAAAAACTTGTGGTGAAAAGTGGTTGCCCTGACCAGAGAAATCCAGGATTATCCCCCTGGCTAATGCCGCAACCACCGCCAATCCAGCCAGGGCTGGCCAGACATGTCCTCGCAGCCCTCGGTCAACCTCCACCAGACGCTCATCCAGCTGCACAAATGCTTTAAAGAACGGCAGCCGTCTGATCAATCCTGCGCTCACTTCCGCCAGGATTGGAGCCGAGATCACGGCATACAAAGGTATATTGCGTGCGCTGTACAATCCCATCACCGTCCACGCAGCCAGTAGCAAAATATGGACAAAAACCTTACGATCACGGCTTAACCCCAGGAGCAGGATGGATAGTGCAATCATCACCAGGAAAGGCCATGCGCTTGCTTGATGGAAATCGGGTGGTAAGTATTCAGCGGTATGCCCAACTAGATATGGGTTGCGCAGAAACCCCAGGCCCGTCTCCCACAGTCGCCACCCGACTGGATTAATCAGCGTTATCAGCGCAGAAATCACTCCAAGGGCTAACATCTTACTTGTTTCTGAAAACTGAAACCTGATCAGATAGATCCCCCAAATCACAAATCCCACCAAGAATCCCCCATGCAGATTTGCCCACAACAACATCAAAATTGGCAAAGCCCACCAACGCGAGCCACCCCCGAGCCGGATACGTTCCAGTTCCCTAACCCACAGGATCGCCATTAATATAGTAAATAAATGCGGACGCGCTATCCAGTGCAGGCTGGCAGTCGCGGCTCCTAATATCGCCCAACCCAGTGATATGAGAGCGATCCTGCTCCGTTGATAGCATTGGCGGTAGACGAGTGTGAACGTGACGGCGATCAACAGCGCAGAAAAAATAACCACGCCATCTAATCCGCCCAGGCGGTTGGCTCCAGCAAAGATAACCTGCGCTAACCACTCATGCGGAGTTAGCGCTGCTCCAGCCAGTGTGTGTGAGAACAGGTCGCGGGTTGGAATGTTCCCATTATCCAGGATATACTCGCCGATGGTCAGGTGTCGCCCCAGGTCACCGTCCTGGTTCAACAAACGCGGTCCCAATCCGATTACTGCCACGAAAAGCGCGATGAATAATATATCCCCCAACCTAGGTAGCAGAATATTTGGGAAACGAGAATCAGCGTCCATTGGAGTGTATTAAAATCCTATATAACCCGCTCCAGATTTCGATCGTTCAAACATTGCCGGTTTTACCCTCCCATATTTAGTTCTTCAGGCCTCACCTTCCTCGATAGACCATAAAATATTTGGTAATCGCCGATGGTTGCCTCTTCCCAAGCCACTCCAAGGGTAGTGAAACCAGTCCGTAGCCGCTTGTCCAACTCAGGATGGTGGGTGGTAATATAGGCGACGCGTTCAGCTTGGTCGACCAGCCGGTCATACGGCTCATAACGGTTATCACGCGCCGTGTAGCGAAAATCCTGGTGGTATGGCAAGCGTGGCACAAAGATCAAGTCCTCACCAGATTGGAATGCCAATGGGTAGCTGACCCAATAATTACTATAGCCGCGCTTTTCGCCTTGCAAGCGTAAGAATTCGATCAGCTCCTCGTCGTAGCGATGGTCGATCCATGTTTGGGCGTCGAACTGTGTTGTCAGGCCAGGCGGGTTATTCAGAGCTGTTTGTGCTGTCCCCCACAGGTTGAAAACCAGGACCAAACCAACCAATCCATAGCTCCAACGTCTCCACCGTTCTCTCCACTGCAACACTGCCTGAGCTGCGAACAACGCCATAATTACGCCCACCGGCAGAAAATACCTGCCTGAAGGGTCTGCCCCGAATGGCGTGAGCAAGAAACCTGCTGCCAGGGTAATAACTACTCCCATCAACAATATTAAACCCTTGGCATTCTGTACCTTTTGGCGATTAATCAAAGACCTCAGAAATGCAGAAATCGCAACGAATACCACTCCAAGCCAAAATGCAAGGATAAATGGCGAGAGAGGCCATGCCAGCCAGCGCACTTCCCACGGCGGGCGCAAGCCAAACAACACGCTACTACCAAAGACAAGCAAGTTGAACCCATGCTGGGCAACTTGCCAGGGCCAGCTTAAACCCTCGACTCCGGCGATCGCCCCTCCGCCAAGCTCCCTGAGTAACTCCACCAAGCCTGAGTTCTGTGCGTAAATCCACCAGGGCGCCATTCCAAACACCGCACCGACAATAGCCAAAGTTAAATTTCTAGGCATTCCCATTTCTTGGTCAATTTGCCGTGTGGAGCGTCTCTTCGCTATGGTGCTGCTTGTCCTGCTCCCCATCCCGCGCCAAACCAGAAAGAGGCATGCGGGCACGCTGTACACCAAAGTCATCCCAAATACCCATCCGCCTAAACCAATCAGGAAGCCGAAGGCCAGCCAAATCCAGAGACATTTATTCTGTTCCTCGGCCTCGATATTCTTCGCAATGCGTAGAGCAACCAGTAAGATCAGGTTGCCCATCAACAGCATTTCCCCATATCCTCCTAGAGAAGCTGTCGTGTACAGCGTCAGATTCACCGTTGGGATCGCCAGCAACCAGGCTGCAATCACACCTACCTTCCACGACCTGAACGCCGCCTTCCCAAGCCAGGCTGTGCTCAACAGTGTCGCCAGGTATAGGATCACCTGCACCACCCGGATGACCCACACCTTCTCACCCATCAACCAAAAGCCCACAGCCACGAGGTACGCATCCAAACTGCCCATATAAGCCTGTCCATAGAAGAAGACTGGTCGTTCTCCCTGCAGGATATGTCGCGCCATCAACGCCACCACTGCCTCGTCGGCGTTGAACGGCACGCTGCCGGCGGCCAGCAGGCTCATTTTCAAGCCAACCGCTACTACGATTGCTCCTACTAACCCCGCCTTGATCCGGATCATAACAAAACTGTCATCTCACCGCCACTAGACACGACATATAATTGCAATGTCAATCATCAGTCAACAGTAAACAGATTTAAATATGACCAGGTTTATACTGCCTGATTGCCGATCACAAATTACCGATTACTGACACTGATAACTGGTTACTGATTTTAGCCTGTATCAAGAAAAGCTCAGATTACACTTCTGCAAACTTTGAGACACGCCCTCTTCAAGCACTGGCCTTTCCTGCTCCTCCTGGCAACCCTCACAGCCTACCATCTCTGGGGATTAGCGTTGATCCCTTTCCATCCAGACGAGAGTACCTATCTCTACATGAGTTCCGACTTCGACTGGCTCTGGTCGGAGCCACTCTCCCTAACCTTTAACCCGCACCGGCTTGAAGACCCTCGACAAATCTATCGCCTGCTGGATGCACCGCTCACTCGCTATCTGCTTGGAGTCGGACGCACCCTGGCAGGTCTGTCAGCGGTGCCTGTCGACTGGGATTGGGCGAAGTCCTGGCAGGCCAACTCAATGATTGGCGCTCTGCCAGGACAGCCATTGCTGAATACAGGCCGCTTGTTGCTCACTTTGCTCCTGCCGTTCAGCCTTACTTTTATATACCTGGCTGCCTGTTCTGCTGGAGGCAGGTTAGAAGGATTCCTGGCTGCCCTGCTATTGGGTACGCACGCCCTGGTCTTGTTGCACGCTCGCCGGGCGATGGCTGAAGGGCCTTTACTATTCGCCATTACCGGTTTCTTAGCCAGCCTGAGCTTCGCCGAACGGCGCCCCTGGCTCGTCGGGCTGGCAGCCGCACTCGCTTTTAACGCCAAGCACTCGGCACTTGCGCTGCTACCGGTTGGGCTGATCGCTGTCGCCTGGCTGCCTACCTCTATTCCCCCAAAATGGGCGCGTATAGTTTTCAACGTCGTCCAATTCCTGACAATTTATATAGGGCTCACTCTAGCCCTCAATCCGCTTTTCTGGCGGGAGCCGTGGCTTACTGCTCAGGCGATGATCCAGACCCGCCAGGATTTATTAAATCACCAGGTAGCCGATGCCCGGCAGTATTTCCCTGAACAAGTTTTGGAATCTCCGTGGGAAAGGGGCGTCATGTTGTTAGGCCATCTCTATTTAGCCCCGCCCATGTTCGCTGAGGTTGGCAATTACCGCGCCGAGACTGCTCCAGCTGAAAAAGCATACCTGGCTGTGCCTGGTCATAGCTTGGGGCGTAATCCAATCGGGGCCAGCCTCTGGTTGGGGTTAAGTTTCCTTGGGATGGTTTGGGCTGGAAGAGAAGCCTTTCGCGCTGGATACCCTCTTCGTCGTCAGGTAGCCTTATTGCTCCTGGCGACTGCCTTCCAGGCAACCGGAATGGTTCTGGCTATCCCACTCGCCTGGCAGCGTTACTCACTCCCCCTGGTACCTTTCGTTTGCGTTTGGACAGGAATTGGGGCTGGCAGATTAATAAGAATGCTCCGATCTTTCAACCTTCGATCGTTGAAACGTTCTTAACCCAGGTATTCACGCAGTTTGCGCCGGATCGCCGGGTGTCTCAAGCGGCTCAGCGCCTGGGCTTCGATCTGGCGTACACGCTCGCGTGTGACCCCCATCTTGCGACCAACTTCCTCTAACGTGTAAGCCTGGCCATCTAACAGCCCGTAACGCAGCTGCAAAATTCGTACTTCACGCGGCGGCAGCCCATCCAACACATTCTCCAGGTGCTCCCGGAGAAGGTTATAAGTAGCAGTGTCGTCCGGGGCTGGGATCTCATCATCTTGAATGAAATCGCCCAACACCGAATCCTCTTCGTCGTCGGTAGGTGTCTCCAGGGATAATGGTCGTCGCGCCACCTGGATCATGTTCTCTACTTTCTGAGGAGTAACTTCCAGAGCTTGCGCCAGTTCTTCTACAGAAGGATCGCGGCCTAGTCGCTGGGTAAGCTGGTGTTGCACGCGCAGCAGCTTGTTGATTTGATCACCCATATGAACCGGGACTCGGATCGTACGCCCCTGGTCGGCAATCGCCCGCGTTACCGCTTGCCGGATCCACCAGGTTGCATAGGTACTAAATTTGTGGCCACGTCGGTAATCGAATTTCTTGGCAGCGCGGATCAGCCCAATATTTCCCTCCTGGATCAAATCCAGGAAAGGCACGCCGCGCCCCATGTATTTCTTGGCGACGCTGATCACCAGGCGTGAATTAGCGGTGATCAGATGCTCGCGCGCCGCCCAACCATCCTCGACTAATCGTTGCAATCCTTGTCGCCGACGAGGCGTCACATTGCCGCGCGCCAGCTCCTCCCTTGCCAACCGGCCTCGCTCTATGCGCTGTGCCAGTTCGACTTCTTCCACCGCTGTCAGTAGAGGGACGCGTCCAACCTCTTTCAGGTAGAGCCCGATGGTATCGTCTGTGTCGATGTTCGCCAGATAATTATCATCCGCGGTCAAAACCCGGCGCGCTTCTTCTTCAACTTCCTCCTCGTCTGCCAACTCTTCTTCTGACGGACCGCCGATCGCTGTATCTTCTACATACGGGATACCTGCGCTCATCAACGCCGCAAAAGCCTCCTCCAGCTGGTCAACATCTTGCTCGGCTTCTGGAAAGAATTGAAGAATGTCATCGATCGTGACGTAGGATTTTTGCCTTCCCAGCTCGATCAGGCGCGCGACCGCTGGATGTTCGTCTTCACGATCCTCAATTCCACTTAATAGTTCTTCGTCAATCATTTTTACTCCCTGACCTGTACCAGTACAGGCTCGGAAATCCCATTAGCTTTCTATACCAGAATACAACATTTTTATACCAAAATCAATACCCAATTTATCATTTCCACAACATCACAATTTCCCGAAAGTTCAAATCGATCAGATAAATCAACCTATTTCGTTTGAAGCATTATCTGATCTTAGATTATCCAATCTTGAGACTTTCCCGAATTTATAATCATGGTTGTATCGTCGGTGTCATGTCTGCCGCGGGTGGGGGAGTTGGCGTTCGCATAATCGGCGGATTGGTAAGGAGCTCTAGCAATCCATCTATGTTGATCTTATCCACCACCACCTCAGGCTGCCCTAACAGGAATGCATAATACCCGCTTTGGGTCGCAGTCAGGTTACCGACAAACGCTGTCTGCTGCTGCTCGTTATCCAGCGTGATCGTGATCTGATAAGCTGCTGGGTTTAACCCAATGGTATCCAGTTCCAGCGCGGTTTCTAAAGTAGCCAGGACGCGCAGGCTCCCTGCCTGCTCTATCGCCGATTCGATGCGCCCAGTATCCGCCTGCTCCCCAACGGGTTCGAGTAATGTCCAGATGCTGCCGGCTATCTTCTGTACCTCGACTACCTTCCCTGTCCCATCAGTGACTCTCAATCCGGTGATAGATTTACCCTGCAGATCAAACAGGAAAGCTACCGCCTCTGTGGGAGCCGTCTCTGCCTCTCCCTGAAAGCCGGAGCGTTGCAGGAAAAACAGCACGACCAACAGGATAAGAAAGATTCCCAATAAAATCCAGGTTGTTTTACGGATCATCGTTTGGCTACCCTCGCCGGCGGCGCTGCCACCAGACAACGACTCCAGCCAGCAATACGATGCTCGGCAAAATAAATACCGTAGCGAGCAGGATTAGGTTCATCGTATAGCGTCCCGGTGGAATCAACAGGCGTTGCACCTGCTCCTTGGGGGTCAGGTTGATCAGGTTTTCCTGTTCAGCCGCCCAATCCACACTATTGATAAAAATATCCCCGTTGCCAAGCTGGTTAAAGAAGGTATCCGAGGCGAATTCCGAGTCGCCAAAGACCACCAGGCGAGCACCTTTGTCGGTGTCTTCGGCAGTCATCGCCAATGAGACGGGGCCAATGAGATCCACACCCTCATCTGGTTGAATCTGAGGGGTTTCCGCGCCTTGGGTTTGGTTGGTCAAAGCTGCCAGGTCGCTTTCCGCCCAGGACTGCTCGGAGCTAGACACCAGCTCTTCCCGCTGGATAAGGCTTGCGCTCTCACCCGCGGTGACGCTGCGCGTCGTCGGATAGATGGTAAACATCCCCTGCATTTTTTCGGTGATGACAGAATTACCATACACACTGCCCACTGCAACGTAGGGTTGGTTAGTACTCAGATCCACGATCATATCGTTGCCCAATTCGATCCCCCATATCCCGGACAGGTAATCCGCCAGCGGGTCAGGTTGGTCCCCAAATTGGGTCATTGGCAAAGGTTCCTCCAAGGCGATTAAGGATCCGCTGGCATCCATGTAGGCCTTCAAAAGATCCACTTCCTGGGGGGTGATTGGCTTGAGCGGTCCGGCGATAATGATCACAGCTGCATCCTGGGGGATCTCATTCGTCGAGAGCAAGTCGAGCTTGGCTACCGTGTAATTCTTGTTTTCCAGGGACGCTTTCACCAGGCTGTAGGATCCCTCTCCAGTAGTTTCTGGATCAAATTCCCCATGACCGGTCAGGAAGTAAACCGTCCGTTTCCCCGTGCTCATCAGGCGCACCAATGCTCCAGTTAATTCTTGCTCGGAGATAAAGGTCACTGGCTCGCGCTTCTCGCCCAAGACGACTACGACAGTGCCATCCCGCGTGATGTTAAACTGCTGGGCTCTGATTGGGTCAGTCTCCGGATTAATGAATTCGTAATCAAACTTTCCTTCACTGTGAAACTTGTATTGGTCCAACAAACCTTCAGCACTATCTTTCGGTACGCGCGGTGTATAGAATGCCAACGCCTTGACCTGAGCAGGCAAGCTCTTCAATGTGTCAAGCGTTTCAGACGCCAGGGTGTACTGCTGGTTCTCGGTGAGGTCCCAACGCTGCGGATACTTGAAGACCAGGTAATTGACAACCACCAGGATGCCGATAAAAGCCAGGCTCATCACCAACGCGTTGCTACCGTAGCGTGCCTGGCGGCCCGTCAAAGCCACGCGCACCCTCTCTGGATCCAGGATAGCGAACAACGCCAGACCAACCACGACCAGCCCTAGGCTGATCTGCAGGAATAAGTTCCATTCACGTTGGACGATATACAGTCCAATCGCTGCCAGTGCTGCGGCCAAGGTCAGATACAACCCCGTAGGGGCAATCCGTCGCCATATGGGCTTCATTAACGCCACCTCCGTGTCTCAACCGCCATCGTCCCCATGAATAACGCCAGAGCGGTGACGCTGAGATAATAAACAATGTCGCGTAAATCAATCACGCCGCGGAACAGGGTTTGATAGAAATGTTCACTGAAATCCAGGTAATTCAGCAAGGTTGCTCCGATGGAGCCAATTGCATCTGATGGCATGCTGATCAACCACAGCAACAAAAAGATACCCAGCGTTGCAAAAAAGGCTGCGATTTGGTTGCTGAACACAGCGGAGACCGACACCCCAATCGCCACCAGCGACGCACAGATCAGCACTATCCCTAGATAACCGGACAAAAGTGGTCCCTGGTCGATCCCGGGATCCACCAAACTGTTTAATGCCAACGGGAATACCCAGGTCACCGCGACGAGCGTTAACAGAAAGAGAAAACCGCCTAGCCATTTGCCGACGACCAATTCATAATCGCGCACAGGAGCAGTGAGCAATAACTCAATCGTCCCCATGCGTTGCTCTTCGGCGATCAAGCGCATCGTAATAGCCGGCGTGCCAAACAGTAACAAGGTAACCAGGGGGCCGAGAACGATATCTACCCCAGGCGCAAATTGTTGTACCATAGCAGCTGACAGGTTAACATAGAAGATAAAACCGATAATCAATAGGATCATGAACGCCACCATGTAAGCGATCGGTGTGGCGAAATACAGTTTGTACTCCCGTTGGGCAATCGTCCAGATATTATGCATTGTCTGCTCCTAAATCATCTTGCTCAACCTCTTCCGCCACCTCCGGCGGGGTTGGTTCCTCGCGCGTTAGTTGCAGAAAGATTTCCTCCAGGCTCATTCCGATCGGGTGCAGCTCCACCAGGTCATAACCCGCTGAAACCACCGCACGGGCTACATCAGGGCGGACGTCCTGGCCAGGGCTGGTTTCAAACTCCAAACCTCCATCAGAGCCGGCGTTAACCCGGGTCACACCCCGCACCTGGCCGACTACCCCTTCTAAGCCATCCCCG
>MGOK01000105.1:0-942 GCA_001795335.1 Chloroflexi bacterium RBG_19FT_COMBO_55_16 | reverse complement strand
CCTTCAAGGCGACCCGCTGTGTTCCGGTCAAGCGGGACTGCAGCTGTTCGGGTGAGTCCTCCGCCACAATCCGCCCTTTGTTGATAATCAACACTCGATCGCACACCTGTTGCGCCTCGGAGAGTATATGGGTTGAGAGTAAAACGGTTCGTTCCTGACCGAGATTCTGGATCAGGGTGCGCACCTCACGGATCTGCGCTGGATCGAGACCGATCGTCGGTTCATCAAGAATCAGAACTTCCGGCTCGTGCAGCAGCGCTTGAGCTAATCCGATCCGCTGACGCATCCCCTTGGAAAGGTTGGAGATATAACCATCGGCGCGTTCTTCCATATGTACGATTTCCAACACCTCATCCACCCGCTCCTCCCCATTCGACAAACGGCGCAGATCGGCCATGAATTTGAGATAATCGTAAACCGTCATATCCGGATACAGGGGTATCGTTTCCGGTACATAGCCAATCCTCCGGCGCACCTCTAACGATTGATCAACTACGTCGAAACCAGCGATCCGCGCCCGTCCCATCGTGGGCGGCATGTACCCACACAGAATACGCATTGTAGTGGTTTTCCCGGCTCCGTTCGGCCCCAGGAAGCCAAGGATTTCCCCCTTCTCTGCATGGAAGGTCAGGTTCTCGATCGCCCTGCGCAGCCCGTAATCCTTCGTCAGCCCTTCAACCTGGATCATTCAACTCTCCTTTCACGCAAAAAAGCACAGCAGCCGTCATTAGGCGGCAGTGCAAAAAAAGTATCAATTCAGCGATAGACCCGATCGTCAGCTCCCGTAAACACCCTTCTCCGGGGATATTCTCTGTAAGGTTATACAACAAAAAAAGTAGCAAAGTCAAGCGGTTCTGGCTGTTCTCACCAAACGCTAATCTAGTATGTACTAGTAGATGCTACTAAGTAGTTCGTCGAAAGTTCCTTAACACATGATAAACT
>MGOK01000104.1 GCA_001795335.1 Chloroflexi bacterium RBG_19FT_COMBO_55_16 | reverse complement strand
ACGCTTCCGCCTGAACCTTAGCTGCGGCGGTCAGGGCGGCGTCGAGGTCCTTACCGTTGACGAAGTCAACCAGAGCGGTCCACTCCGCCTTGCCGAAGCCGCCAGGGATGGTATCACCAATGTCGGGGGTGAAGCCCTGGGTGTTCGCCAGCGCCTCACCTTTTTTGATCAAGGCCGGGTCAACGTAGTTGCCCGCAGCGCCTTTGTTGGGCGAGAGGTCGAAGCTGGCCTTGGCCCAGTTAGCCCCACCTTCGGTGGAGGACAGGTAGGCCACCAGGGCCTGAACGGCTGGAGAGTCCTTGAAGGCCATCATCCAGTCGGCGCCACCTTGCAAGCCCTGCGCACCCGGCACAGGGAAGAAGTCATAGTCCGTGGCGTAAGCCAGGTCGGTGTACTTCTTGGCGACTTCGCCGCCTGCAAAGCCGGACTGCTTGACCATCATGGCTTCCGGCGGGTCGGAGAAGACCTTGTAGATGGCATCCAGGAAGCCAGTCGAGAGCGTACCCTGGGCGCCGCCCACCGTGTACTTGGGGTCTTTGGCCCACTTGCCGTAGATCTCGTAGGCTGCTTTCACCCCGGCGTCGTTGTAGGGCACCTTGCCGGAGATGATGTCGAGCACGTACTGCGGGCCTTGTGTGACCAGCAGGATGTCCTGGATAAAGTCTGAGCCGGTCCAGCCGGTGGCGTCGCCCGACTCCATGCCCATGCTCCAGGGTACGTCCCCGTTAGCTACCATCGTCTCGACCAGAGCGTCGAGGTCAGCCCAGGACGTGGGCACTTCGTAACCCTTGGCGGTGAACACCGCCGGGCTGTACCAGATGATGGTCTTGATGTCGGCCTTAACCGGCAGACCCAGCCATTTACCGTTGATCGTGCCCGGATTGACGAAGAAGTCGGCGTAATTCTCGCCGTGAGCGCCAAGCTGGTCCATCGGGACGAGTTTGGTCTCGTACTGTACCAACTGGGCCACGTTCCAGAAGGCGATGTCGGGTGGGGTGCCAGCCTGGACTTTGGTGTCGAGCAGGGCCTGGTCGCGGGTCGATTCGGGTTGGATGACGATGCCGCAGGCATCCACCAGGGGCTTGAGGATCTCGTTCAGCCGGGTTTCCTCGGCTCCAGACCACTGGTAGAGCATGGAGATCGTGTCGCCCGCTTGTGCTCCCATGCAGTCGATCTCACCAGTAACGGCGGGAGGCTGGGTGGCTTCTGGTGGTGGAGAGGTGGGGGGCACCGGGCTGGGTGCAGTCGTCGTTTGCGGTCCTGCGCAGGCTGTTACCAGTAGCGCGGCAATCGTGATCATCATGATCACAGACCAAATTCGCTTTTTCATAGTGTTCCTCCAAACTTGTCTAAAGATAGGGCTTGTTTAAGGTGATTGGGGACCCGTGGGATGTGGATTATCTTCTCTCCTTTCTGAAATTTTTGGAATATCAGGCTCATTGGGTAGCAAGGTGCGCTCCACAGGATCTGCGCACTACCAGCTCTGTTTCCAATAACACATTCTGATTCTGTATCTCTTCCTGCTCGATCAGGCGGATGAGCATCTCGGTCGCGCCCCATCCCAAGCCAAAGGCAGGTAGCCGGATGGTGGTGAGAGGCGGATCAACGTACTCAGCCAACGGTATGTCGTCAAAGCCAACTAAAGCGATGTCTTCGGGAACGCGCAAACCCTGGGAGCGGATGGCTTGTAGTGCTCCAAGAGCGACGGTATCTGAGGCAACGAACACCGCTGTCAAGTTAGAATTATTTATGAACAATTCGTTCATGGCATTAATACCGCTTTGGACGGTAAAGTTGCCATAACTGATCAGGGCTTGATCGAATGGGATGCTCGCCGCTTCGAGTGCCTGCTGGTAGCCAGTCACCCGATCTGCGCTGGCTGTATAGGCTGGAGAAGCGTTGGTGATCAGAGCGATCCGACGATAGCCTAGACCAACCAGATGTTGTGTGGCTAATCTTGCTCCACCGATGTTATCTATATCCACAAACGGAATATTAGAGTTAGGTAGTTGTCCTAATAGGACGATGTGTGCGCCATCAGCGTGAATTTTGAGCAATTCCTGGTCATCGTAGCGCGGCCCTGAAAGCACAATCCCATCTACGTGTCGCTCCTGGATCAGCTTCATATAGGTATCTGAACGGTCGGTAGGGGCTATCGGTTCGAAGAGGATATGATACCCCTTCGCGGAAGCCGACCGGCTAAGGCCTAGAAGGATTTGAGGCAGGAGTCGGTCTGCATAGGCTTGTTCCGGGCTTTGGCGCATGACAAGGCCTATGATCTGTGTCTTTCCAGAGACCATGCGCCTTGCGGTAGCATCAGGATGGTAATTTAACTGGCGAGCGGCTTCCAAGACGGCTGTGCGCGTCTCCTCGCTGATGCGCATACCTGGAACATTGTTGAGGACGAAGGAAACAGTGGTGGGAGAGACGTTAGCGAGTTTTCCGACATCCCTGGCTGTAACTCTTTTAACCACACTGGAACCTCTGCTAAATCGTGTTGCTAAATCGTGTTGCTAAATCGTGTTACCAATATTATAAACACAATGATCCCCCAAGTCAATAGGCAACATGGAGAAGATCAGAATTCGCGGGAGGCCTGAATGGCCAGGTCTATATACACCGCTGACGACCAGCCGAAAACGGAGGCCGCCTCGGGTGGATTCTCCCCGGTCTCTGGATTGTAATATTCATAGATGTCGTCTTGCTGTTGGATCAAGGCTAGCGTCTTACGGCGGAGTTCATCCGCCACCCTGGGAAACCCCGACCGTTGAAGGCCTTCGATCAATAAGTAGTTTACGTTGACCCAGGTCGGCCCACGCCACATCTGGTTAGGATTGTACTTCGGATCATCCAGGGCTACGGTTGGGACGGGATAGCGCGGCCAGAACTGCCGTTCATCGGTGAGATGGCTCACCAGGCGATTGGCAATCTCTGGCGGCATGCGCCCAGTGATCAGCGGAAAAAGGTTAAAGGGCGTGCGGACAATTATCGGTGAACCCTCTTTCCTGGCCCAGAACAGGCCGGCCGCGGGATCCCACATCTTGCTCAACATCCGGCCGGCCATCGCCGCGCCGCGCTTTGTCCAGGCCTCGGCGTCCTCTCGTTCGCCGATTATCTGAGCGATCCTCGCCAGACTTTCCTGCTGCAAGCACAAGTAAGAGTTTAGATCGGGGGATTCGACCGGCATACCTTCATCCCACAAGGGGCTGTCGTCCAGACCTGACGAATAGGGGTGCTGGTACTCGCTTAAGCCGTTGCGGTCCAGGTCGTTCTTCTCGAACCACCAATTATTCCAGCGCACGATCGGTTCATAAATTTCTTCCAGGAATTCGCGGTCACCATCCAGCTCGAAGAGTTTCAAGGCAGCCCAGCCGATAAGCGGTGGTTTGGTGACATCGGCCTCAACAGGGTAAGTCAGGTGGGTTACCGTGCCTTCGTCGTGAACTGCATCCGGGATCATGCCGTCCTGGCGTTGGTGATCGAGCAGGATGCGCAGCTGGTCTTGGGCGAGTGGCATGTCTAAATGGCGGTAGGCCAAAGCGTGGAAATAGGCGTCCCATTGCCACACGCCGACGTAGTGAACAATGGAGGGGGTCATCGCCTCGCGGGTGGTGTAGAAGCGGGTGGAGATCAGCCCGGCGCGCATCACCCACCAGGCATAATAGTATTTTTTTTGATATTCGCTGAGCACTGCGGGCGCGGCGGCAAACCAATCATGCCAGCGCTGGGCAGCGGTCTCCAAAGCTTTGATTGGGTTGGGGATATAGCGGTTGAAACCCAGGCGCGGGGTGATGTTCAGCAGCAGAGCTGAGCCAACCTCGGCCTCCACCCTGAGGGTCACCTGTTGGGTTAGGGAACTGACCGGCAGGATTGTGTTGTGGGTAATCCGGGCGTTGGTGGAGTAGGCAATATTACGGCGGATGTCCCCGGTCATGCGCAGGATGCCCCCCCTTCGGTCAGTCTTAGCAGTGTCCAGGTTGGCCTGGAAGGAAATTCCGCAATGGGTGGGAGGAAGCGTGAACAGGAGGGTTTCAATATCCAAGTAGGTCAGGTGGAATGTACCAATGGAAGTATGGATATCGATCCGGTGCGGGTAGGTGGTCAGGTTGAGCGCTAGCGGGTTTCCCTCTCCATCAGTGAATACCCATTCATTGACCAGCGGCGGGCGTTCCCGGTAGGCGGCTAGCTGGCCTTCCCGCTTGAACCATCGTTCAGCCAGGCGGATCGAGAGATGATCATCGCTCCGAAAAACGAGCAAGCGTGAACCGCGTTCACTAAACGGCATTTTCTTCAGATCAATCTGATTCTTCAGCGAGAGGAGATAATGAGAGGTTACCTCGTTGGAGTCATGTATTGTCATGTTTTGCATAGGTTTGTTTAATATTCCTCCCCGAAACACTCCGTCAATAGAGTTTGCAGGTGGCGCTCCAGCATCGTAAAGGAGTAATGTCGGCGTGCCAGCTGGTAATTGTACTCCGCCATCTCCTGTGCAAGGCCTGTGTCTTGCAACACTTTGCGCGTCCGCTGGATGGTATCGTCGGTAATATATCCATCGAATTCGATCACGCGGAAACCCTTAGGTTTAATGTCAGTGGCAAAGATCGAGAAATTGTTAACCACGATCGGCCGGCGGAAGTAAACCGCCTCCAAAAAAGCGTTGCCAAAGCCCTCGATATCGGAGGGGTAGGTCACCAGGTCGGCATGGGGATATACATCCCATAATGTGTAGATCTTGCGGCCATCTGGCGTTTTACCACGCTTGTCGCGGATGACTTCCGAAACGAAATTGACTGGAACCGTCAGCCTTTCAGCATAATCCCGCAGGTGTCGCTGATAGGCGTACCCCTCGTCTCCAGAAGCATGGGAAATCACAAGCCGGGCTCTAAGCCCCAGACGCCAGGTAAGTTCGATGGCATGCTCGATCCCCTTGCGCGGTACTACGCGCGTTGGCTGGAGGAACAGCAATTCACCCGGTAATAATCCCAAGGCTTCTTTGATGTCACCGGAATACCCGTCATCTGCAGCAGGTGGGTGTTCAAAATCCATCACGTTGGGGATTGTCATACTGGAAATGCCTGTGCGCAGGCTTAATTGGTTAGCGGCCGAAGAGTTGATCACCACATGGTGGATAGTGGGCAGGTGGGGCGGAAAGGCCATATTCAAGTAATCCCAAACACAGTTTACCAGGAAGCGTTTGCGTTCCCAAAAGAAATCGTGGTGGTGGGCAATCACCGGAAAAGCGCTCTCGGCAATAAATTCCGTCAAGGCTAATCCCAGGGGTATGTTGAGCGGAATCGCCAGGGCGTTTTCGACGAGCAGTAGATCGATCTCAAAATCGCGCACAAATGTGTAAATTTGTTCTTTGAGATCATCTCTCAATTTGTGGATAAGTCTTGTGATCTCTGGGCGGCGAGTACGTTCAGAAAATGCGGCGGTATAGATGCCCTCGATGGCTGGATTTTTAAAATGCGCTTCAAGCACTATCCGGCTTCGATTGTTTGGCCGGTCTGATTGACCGGATAAATAAAAACATGTGTGGCCGAGGCTTTCCAAAACCGTTGCCCATTTTTCCCCCTCGAGCGAGACGCCATCTGTCCCGGAGAAACGAGTGGAGACAAAACCAATGCGGAGGGTCATTTCGACTTCTACCTGTGCATTGCGCTTTTTATCATTCGGAATATCCTGATTCAATGCCGGTCGTCGCTTACAAGCCAGAGGGTTTGATACGGCGACAAAGTCAGCGCTTGCTCACCTGGGTGAAGATGATGTCTGGAAATTAAATCTAATAACCGTTCTGATTTCACTCCTAAAGCTTGATGAAAATCCATTGCTACGGACTGAGCCTGGCTTGAGACATTCTGCAAGCAGAGCACGCGCTCGGATCCACTTGGAGAAAGGCGCAGCACGGCGAAGGTCGCCTCCCCACAATCCAATATGCGCTGATCGCCAAAGGGGTGAAAAGCCGGGTGAGCCGTGCGAGCTTTCAACAACCGCGCATAAGCGTGAAACACCCTTTGTCGCAAGGATCTTGATTGATCCAGTTCGTTCTCCAGATTGGCGAGCTCCAGCTTCTGCCGGTTAATTGTCCGATTTTGGCCGGATTGTCGGACACCCTCCAGCCACCCGCGCGAGCCGAAAAGGCTGTGGAAGTAAATTCCTGGCACGCCGGGCAAAGAAAGCATAATCGCTTGCGCCGCAATGAAGCGATCTACCTGGATCTCGATCGGCTCGCTTCCATAAGGATTCGACAGCGCGTCGAAATAATTGATATTGAGCTCGTAGGGGCTTTGCGATCCATCCCGGTCGTGCTTGTACGAAACCAGACCACCATGGGTGATGGTCTGTTCTGCCAAGGAGTCAATATCCTGTTGGGAGAGGATGCCGCGCACGGGGTTGAGTCCGATCCCATCATGTGAAGCCAGGAAGTTGAAAAAGGTGGCTTGCCTCAGGGACAGGGAGAGGCTCACCGCCCAATCAGAGAGAACTCGCGCACTGCCAGTTTGCAGGGTATGCAGCACCAATGGCGGCAGCGCAAAGTTGTAGACCATTTGCGCCTCATTTGTCCCATCCCCGAAATACGAGACGTTCTCAGCATGCGGGACGTTGGTTTCAGTGATCAACATCACGTGCGGAGCCACCACATCCAGTACAGCCCGCATGAGTTGGATTATATGATGGGTTTGTGGCAGGTGGATGCAGGATGTCCCGATCTCCTTCCACAGGTAAGCAATGGCATCCAGGCGGATGAATTCGGCGCCTTGGGCGACGTAGAACAGCAGCACCCCCAGGATCGCCAGAAGCACATCTGGGTTCTGGTAATTTAAATCCACCTGGTCAGCGCTGAAGGTCGTCCATACCTGCCGGGAGCCGGAAGACGTTTCGAAGCGGGTTAGCAACGGCAGAGCGCGCGGCCGGACGACTTGGGATAAGTCTGGATTGCCTTCAATAACGATGAAATAATCCCTGAACTTTGGTTCTGTGCGCAAAAAGCTCTGGAACCACACGTTCTGGGTAGAGACATGGTTGACCACGGCATCAAACATCAGCTTGAAATGTTGTCCCAAGCGGGTCACGTCCTCCCAGTCGCCGAGAGCCGGGTCAACTGCCCGATAGTCGATCACCGCAAAGCCGTCATCCGACGAGGAGGGGGAGAAGGGCAGGATGTGAAGCCCGTTGACCAGGTCGGTGAGGTGCCTTTCGCAGAATTTGGCCAGTGAGTGGAGGGGGTGTTTGCCTGGCTCCTTAACTTGGTCGCCGTAAGTGATCAAGATGGCATCGCGTTCGGAGAGTCCATTCGGTCTGCTCCTGTATTGTTGATGCCATTTTCTGTCTGCCCCCCATGGAGGAATAAGGAAAGCATTGCGTTCCAGCAAGGAACTCAAGCGGATGAAGGCTTCCTGGCTGGTTTCTTCATTATAAATTGTGTTTAGGTGCTCCAAAATAGAGATATCGATTTTATCCATCTGCATAGTTTGTTTATCATAACTTTATAACACAGATTATCGGTTATTAATTACTTGCGATCAATGAGATTCTAATGTATGATTAATTTTGTTGGATCCAGGCAAAATCGATCCAGGAAGGGTGATTACATGGAGGATAATCATTAGGGGTGATAAGAGAGTCGCTCATTGAGGGCTATTGAGATAGATAAAGTCGTATTATAATCAATTAACCCCAGTGGAATTTCTGAGGTGTACC
>MGOK01000103.1:5945-18038 GCA_001795335.1 Chloroflexi bacterium RBG_19FT_COMBO_55_16 | reverse complement strand
TGATCGAGCGCAAGTTGTATTTGCCAGCCAACACATCCGGGTGGTTATTGATAGCGTTATATAGCGTTGGTACACCGGGAAAGACGGTGGCTTTGTATTTCTGGATGTTGGTCAGCACGTCTTTCAAATCGCGCGGGTTGGGCACCATAACTAGCGCTGCGCCGGTGCGGATGGCAAACAGCATCCCAGCTACCATTCCATATACATGGAATAGCGGGATGGCCATCAGCATGGTTTCTTTGCCATCCTCAGCGTTGACCATCCACGTACGGATTTGCAACGCATTGGCCACCAGATTACGGTGCGTGGCGATCGCTGCCTTTGAGATGCCGGTTGTTCCACCGCTGTACTGAAACAGGGCTTTGTCGTCTGGGCTGACTTCGACTTTCGGCCGGTCTTCTGGCTTGTGACGGGAGATCAGGTCTTGCATCCAGACGTCGCCCTCGGCCAGCTGCACGCGGAAACCGCCTTTTTTCTCTTTTGTCAGCCCAAACAGGAAAGCCAGCACCGGCGGTAAGGTTTCTTTAATATTCGTGACGACCACCGTGCGGATCTTGGTTTTCGGCTGAACTCCTTTGATCAGGTTGTAGAAGTTGCTCATCACCAGCATGACTTCGATGCCGGCGTCGTTCACCTGGTGCTCGATCTCTCGGGCAGTGTAGAGGGGATTGGTTGCCACGACCACTGCGCCCAGTTTTAGAATGGCAAAATAAGCCAGTACGAACTGAGGAGTGTTCGGCATAAAGATGCCCACCTGGTCGCCTTTCTTAACCCCCAGGTCAGCCAGGCCAGCTGCCAGGCGATCGGTGAGCTCGTTCATTTCCCGATAGGATATCTTCGCCCCCTTGAAGATGGTGCACGGCGCATCGGGATATTTACGCGCCGCCTCTTCCAACAAGGTAAACAGGGGAACATTCGGGTAATCGATGTGCTGAGGGACGCCCTCATCATAATGCTTGAGCCAGGGTTTCTCGCTCATTTTGTTCCTCCTTCAGGGATTAAATTGAACAAAGCAATCAGTTGGCCGCGGTTTTAAGGTTCTGTTAATAGTATAGAGTCATTTACCGCGAATGTCAATCGGTTTTACATCCAATCTCGAATTTTGGTTTGCAGATCTTCTACTGTTTCCGGCCCGACCTGGGACCAACGAATTTCTGGATCGCTCGCTTTGAACCAGTTTGCCTGGCGGCGGACGAACTGGCGCGTGCGCCGTTTCATTGCAGCCACTGCTTCTTCCAGGGTGATCTTCCCATCCAGATAGGCGATCATCTCCTGATAGCCGATGGCCGATAGTGTCGGAAGGTTAGGGGAATAACCTTCTTTCAGCAAAACCTGCACCTCGGCGAGCAGGCCGGTTGCCAACATCTCCTCGATGCGGTTGTCTATCCGAGCATATAGCTCAGAGCGAGGCCTGGTCAAGCCCAGGAGGAGCGTTCGGTAGGGGGAGCCGCCGCGTCCGCGCAGCTCCGAAAAACGCCGACCGGTGCGCAGGATCACCTCCAGGGCGCGCATGGTGCGGCGCATGTTGCGATAATCGATACCCAATGCTGCCTGCGAGTCCAGACTGGACAGGCGGGCATGCAACCCTTGCGCCCCCACCTCTGCCGCCCAGCTTTCGAGGGCTGCGCGCCATTGTGAGTCCGGCGCGGTCTGCGGAACTTGCCAACCTTCGATCACCGCGCGTAAATACTGTCCGGTACCGCCCACCAGGAGAGGCAGCTGTCCGCGAGAATGGATTCCAGCGATGGCCTGGTGAGCCGCCTCCTGGAAAACCGTCAGGCTCCAGATCTCGTCTGGATCGGCCACATCGATCAAATGGTGGGGGACGCGCTTTCGCTCGGCCGGCGTCGGCTTGGCTGTGCCAATGTCCATGCCACGATAGAAAAGGCGTGAGTCCGCGGAAACGATCTCACCGCCCAGGCGTTCAGCCAGCTGTATAGCGATCTCAGTTTTTCCAACCGCCGTCGGGCCGAGGATGACCACCAGGGGCAGGTTAGTGGAGAGCATTTTCAAAATGACGAATGGCGGGGGCCTGGTGGGGATGGTAGCGTTGGATAGCAATTACATCGATCCTCCAATCGCCTTCCAATTCAGGATGCTGTTGAAGGTATGCCTGAGCTGCTGCCAGCAAATGGGCTTGCTTGCGGGCATTGACCGACTCCTCCGGCAGACCAAAGCTGCGTGAAGAGCGAGTCTTGACCTCGACGAAGACTGTCACCCACTTCTCTCCCGAGATTTCTACAAGACCCCCTTCCATCTGGCGGGCAACCAGATCGATTTCACCATAGGGTGTGCGAGCATTACGATCAATGATCGAGTAACCGTGCTTCAACAGATAATCAGCCGCCAGTGCTTCCCCCCAACGTCCTAAGGATTGGCGGGGAGTGCTCATCATAAAATCTTATCAACCAAATGTGTCATCCGTGAGCGCATCCCGCGTTTACGCCCGGTGGCTGCCTCGACCAAACGCTGGTATTGCTTCAGGAGGAGGTTCGTCGTGCGTTCGATGGCATACGCCCCAGCGGCCTGGATGGCTTGCGCCTTCATTTTCTTACGCCCTTCTTGGTCGGTCACCAGGCGCACCATCTTAGCCGTGAACTCAGCCAGGTCTTCTTCTTGGGCGATCAGGCCGGAAACCCCGTCTTCGACGGTATCGCTCACTCCAGGGGAGTGGATACCCAAAATTGGTAAACCAGCTGCCATGGCCTCGATTACCGAAAGCGGGTGTACTTCGGTCACCGAAGCGGTGACAAAGGCGTCCGCAGCCGCCAGGTAACGCGGGACCTCCTCGTAAGCTACCACCCCCACGAAATGCACTCGATCGGCAATTCGCATGATGCGCACCCGATCCTCCAGATTATCCCGTTCCGGCCCATCCCCAATCACCAACAATCTGATGTTTTCGTATGTCTTTGCGGTGCCAGCAAAAGCCCGCAACAGGAAGGCTAAATTTTTCTCTGGGCCGAGACGGCCAGTATATATGAGCACGACATCATTTTCGCTGAACCCGAGGTCTGCTCGCGATACCGCTTCGAGGCCAACCTGGAAGGGAGCCAGATCGACCCCATTGGGGATCACCTCGATCGGCGATTCCACCCCCAGTCCACGCAATACCTCACGCAAACCCGGTGAAGGGGCGATCACCAGATCACAGGATTTGCAGAACGACGGCATATATGCGCGCAGGAAAGTGTCGCCCACCACTTCTGGGATCATCGGCAGATAAGCCTGAGTGTATAAATCGTACCGGGTGTGATTGGTAAATACAATCGGAATGTTACGCGGCTGGCAATAGCGGAGTGCTAACCGTCCACTGACGAACGGATGGTGGACGTGGACGAGATCCATAGTACGCAAGATCCTTTGCGCATGTAGGTTATACCGGACGCTAAAATAATACCCGCTGTCAACCAATAACAAACCCCGTGTGCGGATGATATTCGGCTCATCATCCGTATAATCATCCCCCCCAAAGGCGAAGACAAACACCTCCAGCCCGGCTTTCTCCAAAAAACGCTTGGAGAGGGCGACATAGTTCGTTATCCCGCTGACATAAGGTTTATAAGCGTCAACCAGCATTCCAATGCGCATTGGATTCCTCTTTGGGGTGAATCCTACGCTAGAGCACCAAATCCGTCAAGAAGGACAGATTTATAGTAATAAAATCTCTTGGCAGTTTATGGAGAGACAGGTACAATCGCAACATGCTGAAACCCAGCTACCTGCCACAGACTGATCGGTTGAGCTTCCTGGCCGCAACGATCCTGTTAGCTTATGCGCTTGCCCGCTTCATCGCCTTGCCGGCCAGGGAGGTGGCTGTCCAACTGCCGGGAATATATCTTTCGGTGGAGGTCAACGTTCGCACGGTAGTCGCCTTTTTGGTAGCCGGGTTGACGGCCACCGGTGCAGATATGCTGTTCCGGGACCATCCATCGCTGAAGCGCAGAAACGCCATGGAACATTGGCTCTTGCCAGCCCTGACAGCCTGGGTGATTGGCATGCCGCTGTATAACTTGCCCCTCGGCCCGCAGTGGCTGGCTGGTTTTGCGGTCGGCGGTGCTTTGTTGATGCTCGTCCTGGTCGCAGAATATATCACGGTCGACCCGGATGACGCCCGCCATGCCGTGGCAGCAGCCGGGTTGACCGCGGTTTCATTCGCGCTCTACCTGCTCCTGGCGATCACGCTGCGCTCAGCCGGCTTGCGTCTCTTCCTCATCTTGCCGGCATTGACATTATCAGCATGGCTTGTCAGCCTGCGTACGCTTCACCTACGCCTGCGCGGCCATTGGCTATTTCTACCGGCGCTGGTCTTGACCTTGATCAATGCCCAGCTCACCGCCGCTTTGCACTATTGGCCGCTTTCGCCGATCACCTACGGTTTGATTCTACTCGGGCCAACCTATGCCTTGACCAGCCTGATCGGCGCCCTTTCCGAAGGCCAATCCTGGCGGCGCGCTATCTTAGAGCCAGCGCTCGTCCTGATTGTGGTTTGGGGGACAGCTCTGTGGACTTCCTGAATCATCGGACATGCGGTGTTATACAATTAAAGCCAGACCACTGGGAGAAAATGCGCTCTGACGTCAACGACCGCGCTCCCGAGGAAGCCTGCGGTCTGGTGGCCGGCCTGGACGATTCCAGCACTGCGGTATTTCCGATCACTAATCTCTTGCACAGCCAGGTGCGCTACCGGATGGACCCGCAAGAACAGCTGGTTGCGTTTCAGTGGATTGACGATCACGATTGGACGTTATTAGCCATCTACCATTCACATCCCCAAGGTCCGCATGGACCTTCTCGATCTGATGTTGCCGAAACCACCTATCCTGGGGTAATTTATCTGATCTGGTCGCGGTTGCGCGAGGCATGGGATTGCCGTGGCTACTTGATCCAGGGAGGTGAAGTGACTGAAGTATTGGTCCTGGTATCTTGAAAGGGATAATAACATGGCAACCTTGCTGATAATCATCGTAGGTGTCGCCTCTTACCTGTTCGGGTCGATACCATCGGGAGTGGTGATCGTCAAACTTGTTGCAGGTAAAGACATTCGCCAGGTCGAAAGCGGCCGCACCGGCGGCACAAACGCTTTTCGGGCAGCTGGGATATGGGCTGGGGTGGGGACAACTATCCTGGATGGGCTTAAGGGGGCTTTCGCAGTATGGTTGGCAAAAGCGCTGCTCCCGGCTGATGCTTGGGTGCACGTTTTAGCTGGACTGGCTGCCATCCTGGGTCACAACTATTCAATATTCATCCTTCAGCGTGACGAGCAGGGGCGTCTGCGCTTGCGCGGCGGGGCAGGGGGTGCTCCAACGGTAGGCGCGGCTCTTGCCCTATGGCCTGTTAGCCTCCTGATCATTATCCCGCTGGGGGCACTCGTCTTTTATTTTATCGGATATGCCTCGGTCACCACGATGAGTGTGCCTCTGTTCGCCGCGCTGATCTTCGCCTACCGGGCCTGGAATGGGTCTTCCCCCTGGGAATATGTCTGGTTTGGTATCCTTGCCGAAATGATCTTGATCTGGGCGCTACGGCCAAACATCAACCGTCTTTCCAACGGAACCGAGCGCATCCTTGGTTTCCGCGCCCGGCATAAGAAATGAGTCTGCCTTTATCGACGCTGCTCTTACTCCTCGTCTTCCTCTTCGTCATACTCATAGTCTTCCACCGACGCTTCGGGGGGTCGGCCATACATCTGCTCGAAAAGAGCACGCAGGTTACGCCGGTGTAACTCCTCAGCCAGGCCGCCGATCAGCACCCGGCTCTTTCCACAGTCCTCGACTTTAACTTCAGAGAGCATATCAAGAGGAAATTTTCGGCGCGCGGCCTTGCGTACCGCCTTCCGGATCGCAGAGAGATAAGCCAAGTTGTCCTTGATGGAGCCATCGATCTCCCCGCGCAGCACAATATCCCCATGTCCCTGAATAACGTTCTCTAAACCCATTTTGCCAATTTTCTTCAAAGATAGGATCATGTCGTCAATGTTCCCATCCACGATGTAAGGCATAGGCATGAATACATCGCCAGCAAACAGCACGCGATCCTCTTCGTCAATTACGCCGAGGTTGTCAGCGCTGTGGCCTGGCAATGGATAAAAAGAAAGTGTCTTCTTACCCACTCGCAGGCTCAGGATGCCCTCCGAGAAAGTGAGGTGAGGCAGGATAATTTTAACTTGCCTGTAGATCGTGCTCTGCTTACGCGCTTCCTCCAATGAGGCTCGACCGCGCGTGTCCAACCACTCCCGGCACAAGCTGTGAGCAATGATGGTTGCGCCAGGGAACAGGCTGTTACCCCAGGTGTGATCGGCATGATAGTGAGTGTTAATCACATAGCGTACAGGGACCTGCAGCTCCTGTTCGATAAAATTTCGCAGCTCCAGTGTCTCCTCAGGCAGCGCCAGGGTATCAATAACCACCGCCCAGTTGGGACCGATCACCGCCCCCGCAGTAACTTGGGCATATACTTCACTTTGAAAAGAATAAACGTTCTCAGCGACACGCTCGCGTTGCACCATAGTTCCTTCACCCAGTAATAAATTAATGTCCCGTCATTCAATTGACAATTAATGGGTGAAGAATAGCACAAATTTAGTGCAAAAGTCAAGAGTTTTTTACATAATTTAACTTAAATTTCCACAAGCTGTTGACTTGCGATATCAAACTATGTATAATGTATCCATCGATTGGACTTATCTGTCTCTCTCTGGGAGGAGTAGGCGAAAAAGGCGCTGACAGAGAAGGAGTGGCCATCGGCTGAGAGCCCCCGCAGTCGCCGTACGCCGAACGTCGCCCAGAACACTTGCCGAAGAAATCGATTTCCCCAGGCGTTTTATGGCAAAAATCGAAAGTAGACCGGCACGGGCAGCCCGTTATCGCGAAACCCTGATGATGGTCAGGGTGAGAAGAGCGCTGCGGCGGACACGCCCAGCGAAGTGAGGTGGTACCGCGGAAGGGCACCCTTTCGTCCTCATTTGGGACGGAAGGGTTTATTTATTTCGGAGTGTAAGGATATGCCATTGCCCAAGCATTTTCACCCTGGCGAAGCTGAACCACGCCTGCAAAAGTTCTGGCAAGCGGCGGGGATCTATCACTTTTCCCCGAACGCCGAGGCACCGGTCTATTCCATCGACACGCCTCCCCCGACGGTTTCCGGCCACCTGCACCTGGGACATATTTATTCCTATACGCACGCTGACCTGTTTGCCCGTTTCCGGCGGATGAAAGGCGACAATGTCTTTTACCCGATGGGCTACGATGATAATGGCCTGCCCACCGAACGCCTGGTGGAACGCTCGCTGGGAGTCACGGCGAGACAGATCGGGCGACGAGCCTTCATCGAGAAATGTCTGCAGGTCAGCGAACAGGCCGGGAGGGAGTACCAGGCGCTCTGGCAGCGCCTGGGTCTCTCCATCGATTGGCGTTATACCTACCGCACCATAGACGATCGATCCAGGCGCATTTCACAATGGTCTTTCTTGGAGCTTTATCGCAAGGGCTTGGTTTACCGCCAAAAGGCACCTTCGATCTGGTGCCCGGAATGCCATACCGCGATTGCCCAGGCCGAGGTGGAAGATCGGGAACGCTCCAGCGAGTTTGTCACCCTGAAGTTCACCCTGGAGAATGGCGAAACTCTCCCGATCGCTACCACGCGCCCCGAATTGTTGCCGGCCTGCGTGGCTGTCTTCCTCCACCCTGGAGATCGACGCTTCCCAGGGCTTGTCGGGCAAAAGGCTTCCGTTCCCCTCTTCGCAGGGCAAGTCCCCATCTTAGAGGACCCCGCAGCCGATCCGGAAAAGGGGACCGGGGCGGTGATGTGCTGTACCTTTGGTGACGCAACCGACAAAGAATGGTGGCACACCCACACCTTACCCTTGATTGAAGCCATCGATCGGGAGGGACGCCTGACTGCTTCAGCCGGTCGTTTCGCCGGCCTGCCAGTGGTCAAGGCTCGCCAGGCGATCGTGGCTGCCTTGGAGCAAGGCGGCCTGGTACTTCAGCGCCAGCCCACCAACCAGACAGTGCGTGTCCACGAACGCTGCGATACACCAATTGAATTCATTATGAGCCAGCAATGGTTTGTACGCCTGCTCGATTTCAAAGAAGCCCTGCTGGCGGCTGGCGATCAGGTGCGCTGGCACCCAGAACACATGCAAGCCCGTTATCGCTCCTGGGTTGAAAACCTGGCCTGGGATTGGTGTATCTCACGCCAACGCTACTACGGTGTCCCTTTCCCATTGTGGTACTGCCGGGACTGTGGCGAGGTGATGTTGGCGGATGAAGGGGATTTGCCTGTCGATCCGCTCGAGTCCCAACCCTCCAGGCCTTGCCCTTGCGGGAGTAATCTCTTCTCCCCGGAGGAAGATGTTTTTGACACCTGGGCTACCTCCTCCCTCTCGCCTCAGATCGTGGGAGGCTATAAGAACTACCCCACAGACATTCAAGACGGCCTTTACGGGCGTGTGTTTCCTTTCTCTCTGCGTCCGCAGGGGCATGAAATCATCCGAACCTGGGCTTTTTACACCATCGCCAAGTCAATCCTCCACTTCGCTGAGCTCCCCTGGAAGGAAGTTGCCTTATCCGGTTGGGGGATCGCTGGGGAAGGCATGGGCAAGATCAGCAAGAGCCGCGGCAGCGGTGCTCTACCGCCGCTAGGAATGATGAAACGTTACTCAGCGGATGCTGTGCGCTACTGGGCTGCCAGTACTGGCCTGGGCAAAGACGCCCTGATCAGCGAAGAGAAAATTCAAATGGGCGCGAAATTGATCACCAAGCTGTGGAATGTAGCCCGCTTCAGCCAACCCTTTCTCGCCGGCAACTGGCTACATGCAAGCCCAGAATACTTAAGCGCAGATCCCACAGGTTCTCCCTTGTCCCCCAGCTCCCCAGCTCAGCAGCTGCCCTTCACACCCGCCGACCGCTGGATTCTCTCGCGTGTCCAGCGCCTGATCCGTCGCGTCACGCAGCTGATGGAAAATTATGACTATGCCGCAGCGAAAAGCGATCTCGAGAGTTTCTTCTGGCGCGAGTTTACCGATAACTACCTGGAGATGTGCAAGCAGCGTCTGTATGATGAGCGCCATCCACAGCGGGAAGCGACACGCTACACATTGCATCACGTCTTGCTCAACCTGATCCAGATGTTCGCCCCTTTCCTGCCGCACGTGACTGAGGAAATCTACTTGGGGTTGTATGCGCACCACGAGACCCCTGAAAAGAGCACCGATTCGATCCATCGCTCATCCTGGCCCATCGCGGATCAGAGCCTGGAGGACGACATGGCGGAAGCATTCGGCGAGACTTTGGTTGCAATCGCATCCGCTGTTCGCCGTTACAAGAGCGAACACAATCTCCCCCTGGGAACACAACTGCCCTGCCTGCAGCTGGCAACCAGCCAGCCCGATCTGCTGGCTTCCCTCCAGATGGCGGCTAGCGACCTGAACAGTATCACCCGCGCCCAATCAGTGCAGCTAGTCGAACGCTTCGACCCCGATCTCGAGATCATCCATTCGGAAGGAAAGCTGTGTGTAGCAATTACCTCACAAAAGAAAGTATGACCACAGAGGATCCACAAGACCCCTTAAAAAAGGAAAAAAATGCCAATATCGCCTCTTCCGAAAGCCTACGACTTTAAATCCACCGAAAAGCGCATTTACGCCTGGTGGGAGCAGAACGGTTATTTCAAGCCGTCCAACGATCCCAATCGCCCGGGCTTCGACCCAACCCACAAACCTTTCGTCATCTCCATTCCCCCGCCCAATGTGACGGGCGAGCTGCACCTGGGACACGCCATGTTCGTCTCGATGGAAGACCTGATGATCCGCTACCAGCGCATGAAAGGTATCCCAACCCTGTGGGTGCCAGGCACCGACCACGCCGGTATCGCCACGCAGCTCCAGGTGGAGAAAGCCCTGACCAAAGAAAACCTGACCCGCGAGCAGATCGGGCGAGAGGAATTCCTACGCCGCACCTGGGCCTGGAAGGAAAAATTCGGAGGTATCATCACCGGGCAGATCCGCCGCCTGGGCGCTTCCTGCGATTGGGAGCGCGAGCGCTTTACTCTGGATGAAGGCCTCTCGCGCGCCGTGCGCGAGGCTTTCGTGCGCTTGTATGAGAAGGGGTTGATCTACCGCGGGCCGCGCCTGATCAACTGGTCGCCGGGCTTAAAAACGGCGGTTTCAGATCTGGAAGTCGAATATTTTGAAGAGCCCGGAACCCTATATTACTTTAAATACATGCTGGTCGGATCAGCTAAAGCCTTCATCCCGGTCGCCACTACCCGCCCCGAGACCATCCTGGGGGATACCGCAGTTGCCGTCCATCCAGAAGATTCGCGTTACCGGGAGTTCGTCGGGAAGAAGGTAATCGTGCCGATCCTGGGGCGGGAGATCCCTGTCATCACCGATGAGTACGTGGACCGCGAGTTCGGCAGCGGGGCGCTGAAGATCACCCCTGGGCATGATCCGAATGACTATGCCATCAGCCTGCGCCACGAGCTGCCGGTCATCTCGGTATTGGATGAAACAGCGCGCGTCACCCCCAACGGCGGTCCATATGCCGGGCAGGATCGCTTCGCAGCCCGGGTCAACCTGTGGGAAGACATGCGCGCCGCCGGCCTGGTGATCAAAGAAGAGCCATACACTCTCAATATCCCCCGCACCCAGCGCGGCGGCGAGATCGTCGAACCGATGATCTCCACCCAATGGTTTGTGCGCATCGCGCCCTTGGCACAAGCCGCCCTGGAAGCCGTGCGCGATGATCGCATCCACATCATCCCGGAACGGTTCACCAAGGTGTATTTCAACTGGCTGGAGAACATCGAAGACTGGTGCATCTCTCGCCAGCTGTGGTGGGGGCATCGCATTCCGGTGTGGTACTGCCAGCAATGCGGCGAGATGACCGTTGCCCGAGAAGACCCAACCAACTGCAGTCACTGCGGGAACAACGACATCATTCAGGACCCGGATGTGCTGGACACGTGGTTCTCGTCCGGCCTGTGGCCCTTCTCCACCCTGGGCTGGCCCGAGGAGACTCCCGACTATCGATACTTCTATCCCACCTCCGTCATGGAAACCGGCTATGACATCTTATTCTTCTGGGTGGCGCGCATGATTATGTCTGGGCTGGAATTCACCGGGGAGATCCCTTTCCACACCGTCTACCTGCACGGGTTGATCCGTGACGAAAACGGCCGGAAGATGAGCAAATCCTATGGGAACGTGATCGACCCGCTGCTTGTGATGGACGAGCTGGGCACGGACGCCTTGCGCTTCACCTTGCTGGTTGGCTCCACGCCGGGAAATGACACAAATTTAAGCATCAAGAAAGTCGAGGCCAACCGCAACTTTGCCAACAAGGTTTGGAACGCAGCCCGCTTTGTGATCGCTTCAATTCAGGGGATTGGCCAACAAGGGATCAGGGATAAGGGAAAAGGGCAAGGGGAGCAATTACCCCAATTCCCTATGCCTTATTCCCAGGAACTTACCCTGGCCGACCGGTGGGTCCACGCCCGCTTGGCCACCCTTATCCGCGACGTCGAGCGACTCTTCCAGGGCTACCAGTACGGCGAGGCGGGGCGGCAGATCTACGAGTTCTTCTGGAGCGAATTTGCCGACTGGTATCTCGAGATCGCCAAGCTGCAGCTGGCCGAGGGTGGACAGGTCGCAATTACCACAGCCCGCAATCTGGTGCAGGTCCTGGACACCAGCCTGCGCTTGCTGCATCCCTTCACTCCCTTCGTCACCGAAGAGATCTGGGGCCACCTGAAGGGCGCGGTCACAGAAACCGCCCCAGGTCTCTCCCCTGACGAGGGTTGGGAAGAGGCCTTGATCGTGGCTCGTTGGCCGGAGCCAACCCCCACAGCCCCTTGGGAAGCCCAGGCTGTCGCCGACTTCACCCTGGTGATGGACGTGGTGCGCGCCATCCGCAACCTGCGCGCCGAGAAAAACGTTCCCCCCCGGCGGCGCATCCCCGCAGTCCTGGTCGGCGGCGAACGCACTCCGATCCTGCGCCAGCAAAGCACCGCTATCGCCGCCCTGGCGAAACTGGACGCCGAGCATCTCGCTATCTTCGATGCATTGCAAGACAAACCCGAGGGGTACAT
>MGOK01000103.1:4553-5934 GCA_001795335.1 Chloroflexi bacterium RBG_19FT_COMBO_55_16 | reverse complement strand
TTGGGCCGGTGGAGATCTACCTGCCGCTTGCGGAACTGGTGGATACCGGCGAGCAGCGTGCCCGACTGAAGAAAGACCTGGTCAAGGCGGAATCCCAAATCCAACGCTTAGAGACCTTGCTGGCCGGGCCGTTTGCTGAGAAAGCTCCGCCTCCCTTAGTAAAGAAAGAGCGTGAGAAGCTGGCTGGCTACCAGGAGACCGCGGACAAGATCCGGGCGCAATTAGCGGATCATGTATAATCAGCTACATATCGAATCCGGTCAATCCAGCAGAGTAAACTCATGAATAAAACCGATGTCATCGCCAAACTAGAAGAAGGCCGTGAACAGTTCCTGGACGCCATCGAGGGTTTGTCGGAAGATGACTTGCAGCAGCCGGGGGTGATGGGCGAGTGGTCGGTGAAGGATATCCTGGTGCACCTGGCCCGCTGGGAAACCGAGCTGGTCATGTTGTTATGGCAGGCCAGCCGAGGGCAAAAGCCGACCAGCGCCCTCGTCTCCTCGACCTCGGTGGACGAACTGAATGACCGCTGGTACCAGGAATCCCGCACCCGCCCTTTGAGTCTCGTCCTGGAAGATTTTCACGGTGTGCGCACACAATTGATGCGCCGGATCGAGGATCTGCCGGAGAAGGCTTTCAATGACACCCATTACTACCGTTGGCTCGATAACCAACCGCTCTGGGAGTGGATCGCCAACGACAGCTTCGAGCATGAAGCCGAGCACGAGGCGCACATCCGCGCCTGGCGGGCAGAGAGAGGAGTGTGAAGGTTGAAATTCGGCGTCGTTTACCCCCAAACCGAATTCGGCGATGACCCGATCGCCATTCGAGACTACGCCCAGACTGCAGAAGGCCTGGGTTTCACGCATGTTTTCGCCTATGACCACGTCTTAGGCGCCAACCCGGAACGTCCCGGCGGCTGGCAAGGCCCTTATACTTTCCAGTCGCCGTTCCAGGAACCGTTCCTGCTGTTCAGCTATATGGCCGGGATCACCCAGAAGTTGGAGTTCACCCCCGGGATCATTATCTTGCCGCAGCGCCAGACCGCCCTGGTCGCCAAGCAGGCCGCCACGCTGGACGTATTGAGCGGGGGGCGCCTGCGCCTGGGGGTCGGTTTGGGGTGGAACCCGGTCGAATACGTCGCCCTGGGCCAGGACTTCCACACCCGCGGCCGGCGGATCGAGGAACAGGTCCAGCTGATGCGCCAGTTGTGGACCCAGCCGCTGGTGAATTTCACCGGTCGCTGGCACACCCTCCCCGATGCCGGGATCAACCCTCTGCCGGTGCAACGCCCGATCCCGATCTGGTTCGGCGGCACCGTCGAACCAGCGCTGCGCCGGATGGCACGCCTGGGCGATGGTTGGATGACCAACTATCGCCA
>MGOK01000103.1:4433-4509 GCA_001795335.1 Chloroflexi bacterium RBG_19FT_COMBO_55_16 | reverse complement strand
TGGCAGAGGCCGGGAGAGAACGCGCCAGCTTTGGGCTCGAGGCGCGCCTGCCGTTCGACGAAGGCGATCAGGCCAC
>MGOK01000103.1:3427-4373 GCA_001795335.1 Chloroflexi bacterium RBG_19FT_COMBO_55_16 | reverse complement strand
GATGGAGTGTGGTTTTAACACCCCGGCCAAACACCTGGCAGCGATCAAGAAGTTCGCTGCGCACATTCAGCTTCCCAAAAGTTCCAAACTTCCGGGAAATCAGGAGAAAACATGAAGATCAGCTTACCTGAGTTCACCATGGCCTATGAAGAGCAGGGCAGCGGACTGCCCTTGCTCTTGATCCACGGCTTTCCTCTAAATCGCAGGATGTGGTCGCCGCAAATCCAGCAGCTCTCTAGCGCGGCGCGCGTGCTGGCTCCAGACTTACGCGGTCATGGAGAGACTACCCCCACCCCAGCCCCATACTCCTTGGATATGCTGGCCGACGACTGTGCGGCATTCCTGGAGGCGATCGGCGTTACCCAGCCGGTGGTGGTGTGCGGGCTCTCGATGGGCGGCTACATCACCCTGGCCTTCTACCGCCGCCACCGCGCACGTGTCGCCGGGCTGATCCTGGCTGCAACCCGCGCCAGCGCCGACACTGGCGAGGCCAGAACCAACCGCGACAAAGCCGCCGATCAGGTTCGCGAACTCGGCATCCGCGCCGTGATCGACAGCATGCTGCCCAAGATGATGGCGCCCAATACTTATGCCACTGACCCCGAACTGGTGGCGCGGGTTAAGCAGATTATGGATAGCACATCTCAAGAAGGGATGGTGGCGGCCTTGCTGGGCATGAAGGAACGCCCTGATTCGACGCCCATGCTCGGCGAGATCGGCGTACCAACCTTGATCGTGCACGGGTTAGACGACCAGCTGATCCCGGTCAATGAGGCCGAGATCATGCACGTCGCGATTAAGAATTCGCATTTGCACCTCCTGCAAGACGCCGGCCACCTCTTGAATCTCGAACAGCCCGATCTTTTCAACCAGGTTGTGGGCGATTTCCTGGAGTCTTTCTAACATGGCTATCCAAATCGACCCAGAAGGAAATGAGATCGCCGCC
>MGOK01000103.1:1579-3344 GCA_001795335.1 Chloroflexi bacterium RBG_19FT_COMBO_55_16 | reverse complement strand
CGATCGGGCGCGGCAAGTGATCGGCATCGAACCCAATGCAGACAAAACGTCCCTGGCTGAGAAGAATATGCCGGCCAACCTGCGGGGGCGGGTGGAGATGCGGACACAAGACTTGAGCCAATTCGCAGCAGAGGTGGAAGCCTCGAGTCCGCCTGCCAGGTTTGACCTGGCGATCCTCTCCTGGTCGCTTTGATGAATGGAACCGGCGGGCATGGTGCATGCCCTGGAGACTATTCACAGACTGTTAAAACCGGATGGACGGCTGATCGACATCCACCCCAGCGGTGAACCCCCGCCGATCATCGTGCGTAGCGGGGAACGCTCTGAAATCGCCGGATGGCTGCAGGAGACGGATGATTTCATCGAATACCAGCAAGCTGAGGCAGCCCTGGCTCAAGCGGTGAGCAACCAGCTGTTCACCATCGAGGGGCAAAGCTCATTCATTTTTAATAACTACGCCAAATCGATCGCTGAATTAAGCGCCTACCTGGAGGCGAATTGGTCTGATGCGGTCATTCCGCCCGATACGATGGCGCACGCCGAAGCCTTGCAAAAAACTGGCAGACGGACGACAGATGTATTGCTCCGTGAACGGGTCCGGATTACCCGCCTCCGGCCAGAGCACAGGTAGTGAAAAATCCGAAATCCTCTTGACAATATAGAACATACGTACTAAAATAAATTCACCCCAAATCTATCCTAATATTTTTAACCCCAAAGGAGAGTATTTCATGTCGAAACACCCTATTGTCCACGTTGAATTTTCCGCCAAGGATCGTGAAGTTTCCGGAAAATTCTACGCCGACCTGTTCGGCTGGAAAGTCGAACAGATCCCGGAAATGAATTACGCCTCGTTCGAGCCTGGTGAAGGCGTCGGCGGAGGTTTAAATCCGGTCGGGGAGAATTATCCTGCCGGCACCGTGACGGTCTACATTGGGACTGACGATATCGAGGCCAGCCTGGCCAAGGCCGAGAAGCTGGGCGGCAAGGCGATTGTGCCAAAGTCCGAGATCCCCGGTTTTGGCTGGTTCGGGATGTTCCTTGACCCAAGCGGCAATCAAATCGGCTTGTACACCGCAATGGCTGAGGGGGCCTGAAATCCCTGACCGGCGCGAACGTTAACAACTGCTCAGTGTAAAACAAGGCCGCCTGATCCCATTTTGGCGGCCTATTCTTTATACAAAGGTTGCTTGCACTCCGTGGGCCAAGCAAAAAAGTTGCCACCACAGATGCACACAGATAAACGCTGATCAAGAACCAGTGTGATTGGGTGCCCAGCTGTGGTTTCAATCAAAAAAGGAGTATCCATGGATCTACACCAAGCTTTCTTCACCGCCATCAAAGCCGGCGAGGACCAAAAAGTGGCCGAGCTGCTCGACCAGGATCCCGACCTGGTAAACGCCAAAACTGAGAGCGGTCTCTCGGCCGTGCTGCTGGCGACTTATTACGGCCATCCCGCCATCGCCGGGCAGTTAGCGGGGCGCGGCGCCCGGCTGGATATCTTCGAAGCCTCGGCCATTGGCAACCTGGAGCGCGCCGGAGCCCTGCTGGAAGACCAGCCCGGCCTGGCGAACGCCTTTTCCGGCGACGGGTTCCAGCCGCTGGGGCTGGCAGCCTTCTTCGGACACCTCCCGGTGGTGGAGCTGTTGCTCGCCAAAGGCGCGGCGGTCAATTCGGCCTCGGATAATCCGCAGCGGGTGATGCCCTTGCACTCCGCCGTGGCCCACCGCCACCTGGAGATCGCCCGCCGGCTGATCGAGGCCGG
>MGOK01000103.1:511-1549 GCA_001795335.1 Chloroflexi bacterium RBG_19FT_COMBO_55_16 | reverse complement strand
CTTTACCCCCCTGCACGAAGCAGCTCAAAACGGGCAACTTGAGATGGTTGAGCTGCTGCTCGAAGCCGGGGCGCAGGTTAACCCCAGGAAGACAGATGGCAAGACGCCTTTGGGGTTAGCGCTGGAATATGGACACGCCGAGGCGGCCGATCTGCTGCGGATGCAAGGCGGGGAAGCGTAGCAGCTGGCTTACAAAATCCTTACAGTGGTTTGACTTTTAATTAAATATCCTTATACTGTTAAGTATAACCAACCCTCCCGCGGTCGATTATTCTTTCAAGATCACATTCTACCGGTACCCGCGGGAGGGTTGGGTGGTTAATCGATGAGAAATGCGCTTGCCTCCCTAGCCGGCTGCCTGGCCAAGTTTCTGGCCTTTGTCTTTGCCGTTCTGTTCGTGATCACGGCTGTGGCGGCTTTATTGGCCTTCAACCTCGGGCGGCAGATCACCAACCCCGGACTCTACAAACGCATCCTGAAAGAGCAGCGCCTCTACGAGCGCCTGCCGCGGTTGATCGCTGAGCAAACCATTTACCTGGGGTCCTACCAGCCTTGTGTCGAAAACCCGGAGGACCCGCGCTGCCTGGCGGAGGGCGAGGGGCAAGAAAACGACCCCTCGGGACAGGGGGGACCGCCCGCCTTTTTCATGGCCCTCGAACAGGAAGACTATGAGGTGATCGTCAGCGACCTGCTGCCCCCCGAGTGGTTGCAAACTCAGGTAGAGAGCGCCATCGACCAGGTCTTTGCCATCTTCCTTTCAACCGGGGAGACAACCGTCGCGCCTTCTGAGGCTGTCATCAAGATCCCCTTAGCGGAACTAAAAGCGCGTCTCACCGGAGAGGCCGGGTTGCACGCTTTCCTGCAAATCCTGCGCACCCAGGAACCGTGTAGCGAGGAGCAACTTGCCGACCTGTTACAGCTCAATGAAACAACCGTATTTTCCACGGAAGGGTTAACGCCCTGCCAGCCCCCGCCGGAGATGGAAGGGGAACTGACCCCGATCATCGAGGCTGTCCTGGGAGAGATGGCCCGGCAGAT
>MGOK01000103.1:361-497 GCA_001795335.1 Chloroflexi bacterium RBG_19FT_COMBO_55_16 | reverse complement strand
CGATCGACTTAGCCAACCTGGGCGGCCCGGCCAGCGAAGGAAACCAACCTGCGGCGAACCCCGGCCCATTCGACAATCCCCGCCAGGCTTTGCCGATGGTGCGACTGGTCGCCTCGCTCAGCCCGCTCTTGCCGGT
>MGOK01000103.1:0-215 GCA_001795335.1 Chloroflexi bacterium RBG_19FT_COMBO_55_16 | reverse complement strand
ACCTGGCCTCGGCGGGGAAACTGGAAATGTCCGGGATGTCTCCGAGTATGCTCCAGGTGGGCCTGGATGCGGGACGCGAGGGCGTGCGAGAGATCACGCTGCCGGTCGAGATCGAAGCTGCCCTGCTGGCGGTCGCTGGGCTGGTGATGATCGCCGGCTCGTTCTTCACGAAGAAAGAAGGACTAGAGGGGACAGAGAAACCAGAGGAGGGGGAT
>MGOK01000102.1:5786-8002 GCA_001795335.1 Chloroflexi bacterium RBG_19FT_COMBO_55_16 | reverse complement strand
TACCGGCAAAAGGCGCGCCGCTCGAAGACCAGGCTGGCGGCGATGGCGACGAACAAGAAAGCAGCCAGGACGATGGCGGTGGCGCGCGGTTGGGTCAGCACCACCGTGCTGAACAGGGCGACCATGGCAAAGGTCCCGTTCTGCAGCCAGATGTTGCGCAGTGCCTTGGGCCAGCGCTTATGCAAGCTCAAGCCTTTTCCAACTGGCTTAAGCATGGCGCCGCGTTGCAGCCACTCACCGGGGGCCGGGATAGGGCAGATGCTGCACCACCCTCGCCCGAAAAAAGGCACGGCGATCAGCATCAACAGCGCCCACCAGGCGATCCACACGAAGAGGATGCTGAAATTGCGGCTGCCAACCGGCGTACCCACAAAACCAGCCAGGATAGCGAAGACGAAGCCTCCCAGGGCGATGGCGGTAATCAAGAACTGCGGCCAGCGGCTGCGCAGCAAGGGTTTAACCAGGGGGAGGCAGGTGAGTTCAAGTGGCGTCATTGGAGTCCGTTGCACAGCCCGCTAAGGCATGTTGGATGGGCCGAACTTAGCGTAAGTGTCGTCGACGTAAGCGCGGATTTCAGGAACGCTTTTGCCTTGATCGAGCAACCGCATGGCGTCCTGGGTGATGTCCACGCAAATCGAGCAGCCCAGGGCATGCGCATCGAAGGTTACCGCGCCGGACTCGTCTACGCCAGAGAGGTAGCAGGCATAATTCGACTTGTGGCCGACCGCGCCGCAACCGCAGTAACAGGGCAGCTGCTGCAGCACCTCGGGGTTAGCGACCGCAAATTGATAAGCCTGCTGCACCGTGACTGGCGCATTTTGCACATCGGCTGGCATTTCATGCATGGGCGCCATTGGGTAGCTATGTTCGTCCGTCGCACCGCTGGCAGAACACCCAGCCAAAACCCCGGAGAAAGCTGCGAGTAAAATTGAAAGCGCTATCCAAAAGAACGATCGCTGGTCAGGGAAAACAGACTTGAAGAGTCTGGTCGAGATCGTTTTGGAGTGGAAACCGATAAAATTCATTCGTCATCCTATTTACAAAACACTTGGGAGACCCTAAGGATCTTCAAGTACGATTATACTGGCCCAGTCCGATCGCTCCAGCGCTATCTGGCGTGACTTAGCATAGGCAAAATTGCCTATAGCTGCACCCGGCGCAACAGCTGGGCGTTAATCGCCACGATCACGGTGCTGAGCGACATGAACAGCGCCCCGATCGCCGGAGAGAGCAGGATGCCCCACGGGGCCAGAACGCCGGCCGCCAGGGGCAGGGCGATAATATTATAGCCGGTGGCCCAGGCCAGATTCTGAATCATCTTGCGGTAGCTGGCCCGGCTTAGTTCGATCACCTTGACCACATCCAGGGGATTGCTCTGGACCAGGATGATGCCGGCCGACTCCACGGCAACGTCCGTCCCGCTACCAATGGCGATGCCCACGTCGGCGCGGGTCAGCGCCGGGGCATCGTTGACGCCGTCCCCGACCATCGCCACCCGTTTGCCCTGGCGTTGCAGTTCGATCACCTTCTTATCCTTATCCTCCGGCAACACCTCAGCGAAGTAGCGGTCGATGCCCAGTTCGCCCGCCACCGCTTCGGCCACCGCTCGGCTGTCGCCGGTCAGCATGGCTACTTCCACGCCCATCTTGTGCAGGCGATCCACCGCCGCCCTGCTTTCCGGCCGGATCACGTCCGCCAGGGCGAAGGCTGCCACAGCCTGTTCTTCCTGCACCAGGTAGACCACCGTCTGTCCTTTTTGGCCGGCCTCAGCGCTAAACCGCTCCAGTGCAGCTGGGACGCCCAACTTCAGCATCTCCAGCAATCCAGGGCTGCCCATATAGACCATTTTTCCATCGGCGCGGGCGCGCACACCGCGGCCCTTGAGAGCTTCAAACTCGCCCACCGCGGGCAACGCCAGGTCTTTCTCCTTGGCTGCCTTGCGGATTGCCCGGGCGATGATGTGCTCGGAGTCGCCCTCCACGGCCGCTGCCAGGGCCAGGGCCTGGGATGGTTCCCAACCGTCTGCGGCAGCAAAAGCCACGACGCCTTGCTCACCTTGGGTGAGAGTGCCGGTCTTGTCGAAGATCACCACGTTTACCTCGCGTGAAGCCTCCAAAGCCAGGCGATCGCGCACCAGGACGCCGTTGCTCGCCCCCAGCGAGGTAGTAATCGCTACGACCAGTGGGATCGCCAGACCGAGCGCATGCGGGCAGGCG
>MGOK01000102.1:5432-5780 GCA_001795335.1 Chloroflexi bacterium RBG_19FT_COMBO_55_16 | reverse complement strand
AGCACGGTGACCACTCGTTCGACCGCTTCCAGGCCGAAACCGACAGCGATAGTCCAGCCAATAGCAGCCAGAGTAGCCACGATCAGTGCGGTGTAGAAAAGCCAGGCGGCAGCCTTGTCTGCCAACAGCTGGGTGCGGGACTTGCTCAGTTGCGCCTGTTCCACCAGGCGCATGATGCCAGCCAGGGCTGTCTGGTCACCGGTGGCAGTCACCCGGATACGCAGGCTGCCCTCGGCATTGAGCGTGCCGGCGATGGCCTTGGCACCTGGACGTTTTTTCACCGGTTTTGATTCGCCGGTGATCATGGCTTCGTTGACGTCAGATTCGCCCTCCTCCACGGTACCATCG
>MGOK01000102.1:349-5421 GCA_001795335.1 Chloroflexi bacterium RBG_19FT_COMBO_55_16 | reverse complement strand
GGCCCCTGGGCGCACCAGCAGCAGGTCGCCCAGTTGTAACTGGCTGGCCGGGACGATCTCGACTTGACCGTTCTCTCGGATGCGCTCGGCAGTATCCGGCATCAACTTGGCAAGTTCGTTCAGGGCTCCCGAGGCCTGGCGCACACTGCGCATCTCCATCCAGTGGCCCAGCAGCATGACATCGATCAACGTCACCAGCTCCCAATAGAAGCTCTCGCCCAGGTTAAAGGCGGTCGTTGCCAGGCTGTAAATAAAAGAAACGCCAATCGCCAGTGAGATCAGGGTCATCATCCCCGGCTGGCGATTTTGCAGCTCGGGGATCGCCATGCGCAAGAATGGCAGGCCGCCGTATAGAAAAACAATCACGGAGAAAAGAGGGACGATCCATTGGCTGAGGGGAAAAGATGGTATGCTGAAGCCCAGCCATTCCTGGATCATCGGCGAGTAAAGCAGCACCGGGATGGACAGCACCAGGCAGACCCAGAAGCGATCACGGAAAAGTCGTTCGTGGCCAGTGTGGTCGGTGTGGGCTTTGTGCTCGGCGCTTGAGGCAGGCTGGCTAAGCGCGTGCTCATGACCGGGGTGATGCATCATTTCGGCCTGGCCTGTGGTGGGGCTTACAGCTGGATGATGGGCATGGGACGCGTCATGACCAACTGGTTCAGCCCTGCCCGGGTGGGCGGTGGGTTCCATCTCAGGGTGCGGGTGGCTTGTTGCCTCGTTGGGGGGCTGGTGACTCGAGTGGTCGTGGGCCTGCGAAGGATGTAGAGGCTCACCGGAGGGTTGAGGGTTCTGCTTATCCATGTTCCGATCCTCCTTGGTATGTTCATCGTTTGGTTACTAGACATATTGTACTATTATCGTCTGAATATTAAGCTCAGGTGTATGCGCGCCCTTTACAGCTAGAAATTGTGTGGTAAAATTCACTTGTATCTGAGTAGTTGTTCAAGTATTAAAATACCGAGGTAAAACCTCTCAATGTTATCTATAAATGATTACCTGGAAATATCTGATTTGCCTCTAGAGCAGGCTGAGCAAATCGCCCAGATCTTTGCCGCGCTGGGTGACCCGACACGCGCCCGCATTGTATATCTCTTGACGCAGGACGAGCACAGTGTCAACGTTCTAGCTGAGATCGCTGGGGTGTCTGCCTCGGCTGTCTCGCATCACCTGGCACGCCTGCGGGATGTGCGCCTGGTTAAGGCTCGCCGGCGCGGTAACCAGGTGTTTTATTCCGTAGATGACGAGCATGTTTCTACGCTTTATCGCCAGGTATTGCATCACCTGGCGCATCTGAAAGAGAGCCTGCCCGAAATATCCCCTGATGAAACCAGCCAGATTGAACCCGAAAAGGTCAACGATCCCCGATGAATAACCAGGAACATCACACCCATTCGCAGCCTGACCCTGGTGATGAGCACCTCCATTCAAGAGAAGTAAATCCCTGCCCGGATCGCCAACCCGGCCACGCCCAGGCACACGAAGGTCCCCGCGATGAGGGGCTGCGCGCCTGGTTGGCACACCTCTTTCGACCTCATTCCCACAACCATCCAGTCGCTGCCCTGGACCCCGCGCTGGCGACCGCGCGCGGGATTTGGGTGCTGAAGGTCTCGCTGGCTGCCTTGCTGGCAACCGCCTTCTTCCAGGTTGCAGTGGTGGCGATCAGCGGTAGCGTCGCCCTCCTGGCAGATACCTTGCACAACTTCTCCGACGCGCTGACCTCTCTCCCGCTCTGGCTGGCGTTTGCACTGGCGCGCCGGGCGCGCACCCGGCGTTTCACCTACGGCTTCGGGCGGGCGGAAGACCTGGCGGGAATGGGGATTGTCGTGATGCTCTTCGGCAGCGCCCTGGTCGTGTTCTACGAGTCCATTCAAAAGATAGTTCATCCTCAGGCAGTTGCCAACCTTGGTTGGGTGGCCGCAGCAGCATTGATCGGCTTTTTCGGCAACGAGCTGGTAGCGCTTTTTCGCATTCGGGTTGGGCGTGAGATCGGTTCAGCCGCGCTGGTTGCGGACGGGTATCATGCCCGCACCGATGGTCTGACATCGCTGGGCGTGCTGGCTGGGGCGACCGGCGTATGGTTGGGTTTTCCGCTGGCCGATCCGCTGATCGGCCTGGGGATCGGAGTGGTGATCCTGGTGATCGTGTGGGGGGCGGGGCGCGAGATGTGGCTGCGCGTCATGGATGCCACCGACCCTGCTTTGACTGAGCAAATCGAAACCGCTGCCCGTTCGACCAGCGGTGTGCTCGACACACATAATATCGCCTTGCGTTGGCTGGGGCACCGCCAGCGCGGCGAGATGCATATTATCGTCGATTGCCAGCTGTCTACGTATGAGAGTCACTGTGTCGCTGAAGAGGTACGCCATAAGCTGTTCCATGATCTACCAGCCCTGGTCGAGATGACCATCCATGTCGACCCGTGTGAATGCGACCATGCGGTCAATTACCACCCTACGGCGCATCACGCCCTTTAACTAGAACCTTGCAATTATAGAAAAATAAACGGGTTTCCCTGGCTACCCAGCTATATCACGTTTCATTAAATCATACTGCTCGTGGGTGATCTCGCCGCGAGCGTATCTTTGATCCAGGATTTCACGCGCGTTGGGAGCTTGGCCAGCGGGCAATGTTGGCGATTGCTTATCCCCGGTGAAGAGCGCCTTCACCACCCAGACTGCCAGGGCGACCAACCCGACCCAGAAGAGGATCATCAGCAACAACCCAAATCCCATGCCGAATCCCATCATATAACACACTCCTTCTTTGTTTCCAATTTCCCGGAAGATTGTTCCATAAGGGATACCAATAAGAACAGGTTCATCTGCCCGGTTCTTGCGTTTCTCGCGATAATCTTCCAGGAAGTATTCTGCATTAATCAATGGTATCACGGGTGGGTAAAGGATCTTTGAAGGTAGTGTAAAGATTCGTTAAACATGACCAGAACCCGTGCTTTGAAATAACCGGATTTCTAGTTAGCTAGGGGTAACGTGAAAGTGAAGCTGCTCCCTCGTCCGGCGCCGGGGCTTTCTACCCAGATGCGACCGCCGTGAGCCTCGACCAGGTGTCTGGCGATGGTCAGCCCGATCCCACTCCCGCCCCCGGCGCGCGAGCGAGATTTATCCACCCGGTAAAAGCGGGTGAACAGGTGCGGCAGGTGTTCGGGCGAAATACCGATGCCGGTGTCTGTTATGGAGACATGAACCTCGTGCCCGCGCCGGCTGGCTGCAATGCGTACATGCCCACCTGGGGGCGTATATTGCAGGGCGTTTCCCACCAAGTTGAGCAGCACCTGACCGATGCGGTCTTCATCGGCCAGCGCTGGGGGCAGGTTAGCGGGAACCTTGGATTCCAGGGTCACCCCCTTGTCCTCGAACTGGCGACTGAGGCGGGCGGCCGCGCTCTCGACCAGGCTTGACACGGATATTGGCTTGCGGATCAGTTCATACGCACCCGCCTCCACCCGGCTGAGCTCCTGCAGGTCATTGACCAGCCTTTCCAGACGGTCGGCTTCCGCGTATATTAGTTGGTAGGTTTCAACCTCAGAGGGCAGCACGCCGTCTATCAGGCCTTCCATCGAACCTTTGATCGCTGTCAGGGGGGTGCGCAGCTCGTGCGCTACGTCGCCGATCAGCTCGCGACGCATGCTCTCCGTCCCCTCCAATTTAGCCGCCATCTGATTGAAGCTCAACGCCAGCTGGGCGAGTTCGTCCAGTTCACCTTTCCTTGTATCGCCTGGCACGCGCACACGCTCCGCGTAATGCCCCTCGGCGATTCGCTGGCTGGCAATCATCATCTCCCGCACCGGGGCAACCACCTGGCGGCTGACGAACAGGCTGGCCAGCACCGCCACCAGGGAGGCGGCCAGCACCGCCAGGGCCAGGGCTTCGGTCACCGCGGCGCGGAAGCTGGTGAACAGGTCCTTCTCTAATCTTGCTCCCCCCATCATATCCGACATCATCCCGCTCATGGCGATCATGTGGCGGTCGAAGGCGCTGGGCACAGCGAACTCCGCTGCGCTCGCCAGGACGATCACCCCGACCAGGATAACGACCAGGTATGAAAGGAAGATTTTTATACCCAGGTGGCGGCGGATGGTACTCAACATGGCTAGTTAACCTCGTCGTCAAAGCGGTAGCCCACGCCGCGCACGGTCGTGATGAAGCGTTCGTCGCCCAGTTTGTTGCGGACGTGGCCGATATGTACGTCCACCACGCGCATCTCACCGTAGTAATCGTACCCCCACACGCTCTCTAGCAGCTTTTCGCGGCTGAGCACCTTGCCACGCTGTTCGGCCAGGGTCCTGAGCAAGTCGAATTCGATAGTGGTCAGCTCGACGAGTTGATCGTCCACCCACACCTGGCGGCTGCCAGCATCAATGCGTATATGCCGAAAGGCCAGCACGCTTCCATCCTGAAAACCGCCCCCGCTTTGCAAGCGGCGCAAGGCGGCTTTGATGCGGGCGCTTAGCTCGCGTGGGCTGAAGGGTTTGGAGACATAATCGTCGGCCCCGACCGACAACCCCACGATCTTATCGGTCTCTTCGGTTTTAGCGGTGAGCAGGATGACATACACATCCGATTCGCGGCGCAGGCGGCTGAGCAGCTCAATCCCATCCATGCCGGGCAACATGATATCCAACACGATCAGGTCAGGCTTGTAAGCGCGAGCGGCCTTGAGCCCGGAGGGGCCATCCAAAGCGGTGTACACTTCGTACCCCTCCGGGCGCAGATAGGCGCTCACCAGGTTGAGGATGCTCTGCTCGTCGTCGATGACCAGGATTCTTGCGTTGGGCAAGGTTTTATTATTCTTCCTCACTCATTTCAATGAAGTCCCCATGCCAGGTGTGCGGGAAGACCTGGCTGGAGTAGCCGTTGACGCTGAGCATGCCAATCGTTTCGCCATCGCGCAGGATGTGCAGGGTGTAATATCCATAGAATTGGTCAGCGTGATCCTCGACTGTTGCCCCAGACAGGTATTGATCCAGGTAACGCTGGGCGGCTTCGACAGCCTGCTCCGCGGTGACCGGCATTTCGGCGGAAACCTGCGGGGCTGCCGCGTTACCCGGCTGG
>MGOK01000102.1:0-142 GCA_001795335.1 Chloroflexi bacterium RBG_19FT_COMBO_55_16 | reverse complement strand
TCGGCGTATGCGTGATTGTCGAAGATCATCACTTCTTTCAACGCCAGATCGGAATTCCCCAGGCCAGCCAGGTAGTCCGTCACGGCTTGCTTGGCCTGGTCAAGCGAGAGCGGTTCGACCGGGGACAGACCTCCTGGGCTAT
>MGOK01000101.1:5929-7038 GCA_001795335.1 Chloroflexi bacterium RBG_19FT_COMBO_55_16 | reverse complement strand
ATCTACAAACAGGCGCAGGTGTTCGGAGGCGTTCCGCAGATGGGTCGCAATTGGGCGCAATCCATCTGCAGCCAATTGCGCCAGTATACTTACCCGGCCTTTCGACAATATACTAGACCCTGTTTGAATTAACCCATAAACATCCCTTAACGATTGCGGCGGCCAGGCTGGGAGAAGCAATGCCAGATCCCAAAGCGTATCGGCAGTCTGCTCTTGCCAGCGCCAGAAGTCCAACCCGTTTTCACCAAACGCGGTCGTGTATTCTTCCCAGCGCGCCTCTCCTCTCAGGCGTGGGATTGTTGTCCCTTCGGGCAAGTGTACGCACATAACTGGATCGGTAGAGCGGGTAGGCCATTTGTCGATACCAGCGGCCTGTGCCAGCAGATCCATCGGCCCACCAGGGTGGAACCCGCCAGCCAGGGTCGCGCCAGCGTCAAAGCGATAACCCTGGTGGTAGAACGTTCCAGCGCACCCACCCGGATAAATGTGCGCTTCCAAAACGGTCACATCCAGACCTGAGCGCGCCAGCTGGGCGGCGACAGATAAACCACCAATGCCTGCACCAATGACGATAACTCGCATACCAGGTTTCATCTAATCACTTCTCCAATAAGGCGCGGGTTTTCCAGCCGCGGTAAGCAAACAAAAATGGCAGGCCTAGCCACAATCCCCAACCCAATAAACGCCCGCCGAATGATTTCTTTAGTTGAGAGCTGATCTTATCGCTAACCTCTGTTATATTTTCATCAACCTGGTGGAAGGAATGGCGATGGTTCCATTCCTGGAACGGGCCGCGTAATTGTCGGTCGGTGAAACCAGCTGCGGATACATTTTCGATGCGCGCCACCCAGCGCAAACGGAAAGGTCCAAATTGCAGAGAGAAATCCATCTCATCGCCAGCGGACAACTTTGCAGGAGCGTCGTGAATCTGCACTCGTAGGGGAGGTGGGGTGATGGCACGCATGCTGGCAGCCAGGCGGTGGAAAGCCGCCACATCCGCGAGCGGCGCTTTCACTCGAAAACGGTGATTGAATATCATTGCTCTCTGTCCAGGCCCGCCAGCAATTCCAGTGTGGCTCGTACAATTTGATCCTGCTGTTCTGCGCGTG
>MGOK01000101.1:0-5903 GCA_001795335.1 Chloroflexi bacterium RBG_19FT_COMBO_55_16 | reverse complement strand
TGGGGGTCATACCAACCGAATTGGGCGTGGTTTCCACCTTCAATGGCAACCCAGCGCGTATCAGACGGCAAGAGCGTCCGCGAGGCAAGAATTTGGGTAAAGGAAGAAAGACCATCGCGCGTGCCGTAAATAGATACAGCCTTCAGGTTACTCGTCGAGAGGCCGTTACTGTTGGCAGGATATGACGCCCATAATACAATCCCGTCAATACTATCAGGGTTTTGGGCAGCAAAGCGGGCTGCCATCGCACCGCCCAAGGAATGGCCTCCAATTGCCCAATAGCGGATTTCGCGGAAAGATGAGATCACGTTCTCTGCTTGATCCGCGCCGAAGACCGCTAAGTTTAAAGGCATAGGTACAACAACCACCAGATAGCCGCTTTTGGCAATAATGCGGGCCGCCGGGGCATAAGCACGTGGATCAACCCGCCCGCCAGGATATAAAATCAAGCCGGCATCCGGAGTCCCCTTGGTGGGCTGAAAAATCAGCCAAGGCTCACTTTGTACCTCAACCGACTCATCCGATATTAGTGCTGCCTGTGCCTCAGGCATCAGCTGCGGGGGATTCATTGCCCAAATGGCAAACGACATCACGCCGAGCAGGAGCATAATCCCAAGGATCAGGGCAATCCACTTAAGTTTTCTCATCCAGTACTGTCCTTAAATTGTTCAAAGCGACTCGATTGGGGGCTTTCCACTCCACTAGTCAGAAATAGGTCACCTGTAGAGTCTGAATGAGTTAGGGTGTAGTGACGGGGCGATGCAGGAGTTGTAGGAGTGGTTTCATCTAACCAATTAATGTGGAGTTTATCTGGGTTCAAACGTGCCATCTTCTTCCTGTTGGGGTCATTCTCTTTTACTACTGGGACAAATCCTTTAGCTGTTCATTGAATAATCCGGTTAGGCTGGAGAAAACAGCCTGATCGGCAGCGGGGATTTGGGTTTCGAGCGCCCGTTGATAAACCTCTAAAAAGCGAATCAAGAGCCCCTCGGGTAATCCGTGATTTTCTAACAAGCCTGCCAGCCACTTGAGAGAGTTTTCGAGCAGGCGGATATCGCCCAGAGCTAAGGCGGCTGCCAGGTGCTGCTGGAGGGCTGGGAGGGCAATTTCCAGATGGGCTGGTAGGATGGCCTCCCCGCGCATGGCATTGGCCACGAAGATCTCAATCTGTGGATGAAATTCAATATAGTGCTGAAGAGCCTGCTGGTAATCTGGCGGCACAGGCAGGACCTGTGGAATGGGCGGTTTTAGATTCCAAAATCTCTCCACCATTTGGGTGGCCTCAATAATCTCTCCTCCCAGGTAATAACCGGGAAATGAGTTTTGGATAGAGGGCTGAGCGATGAAGATTCCGCCACCATAAGCCAATAACACGCCTTGATCGATTAAGAATTTCCCCATTCGGCGCAGGGAGGCGGCCGCGGGGAGGGTTTGCGCGAGAGAGAGGACCAGACTGGGGGCTGCAGCGTGCAGAGCGGATTCCAATCGCATGATTGGAACATTGGCGCCTAAATACACCACTCCCCAGCCCCGCCGCTGGAGCAGAACTGTCAGCAGCAATAAGCCAAACTCGTGTTCTTCCCCTGCAGGGCAGGCGGCCAGGATACGACCAGGGCGGCTTGGGACCGGCGCAGCCGCTGATAAGGTATGCAGCCGGCGCATGGCTAAGGCGGAGGCGAAGTGTTCCTGCTGTACGCTTGTTTCTCCCCTATACCAATGGGTGCCGATGATGGACAGCCCTTTCTGCAACAGATCGGAACACACTACTTCCGGTGCATAGAGTGCAAAAGCCTGAGCAAGGACTTGCTCAGCGACCTGCTCATCGAAATCCAGACAAGCGTCTACCCACGCCTGGCACAGCTCATCTAATCTTACCCCGCCAGGTCCAACCGGCTGCTGGTGCGGGGAATATGTCAACAGCGGATCCTGCCCATCCGATTCCAAACTGCGCCAAAGGCCAACCGCCCGGCTGATGCTCATCCCCTCTTTCTGCCGTGCAGAGAGCCAGTTGAGTATTTGAATGTCACGCAGGCTATACAGGCGATGCCCACCGGGAGTCCTGTCGGGCTTAGGCAGACCATACCTTCTCTCCCAGGCGTGTAGCGTCTCGGCACTCAACCCTGTCTCCTGAATGACCGCCTTTAGATTGAAACCACTGGTCTGATTGGTCATGAGGCAACTTCCCTTGCTCAAGAAACCTGAATTTCTTTGAAAATACGTTCCGAGGTCAGCCGAGCGGAGAGCAAGACAATCGGCAGGCCGGTGCCAGGGTGGGTGCTAGCGCCCACGAAGTATAGATTGCGGTAACGTTGATGGCGATTCTTCGGCCTCAGGTAACCAACCTGCCAGAAGTCGTGACTCAAACCGAAGGCAGCCCCATGGACTAAATTGTACAGGTTTTGCCAGGTTTTTGGGGTATATACGACTTCGAATTTGATATTTTGCTCGAGATCGGGCGTACCAATCTGTGACAATCGGCTCAACACCGCGCTGCGTGCAGCCTTAACCAGAGCAACCATGTTCTGAGGCTGCTCCGAATTCAGATGACCGACTGGAACCAGCACCATGAGAGTATCCTGTCCCTGCGGGGCTGCGGAAGGATCAATGCGCGCCGGGGCATGAACATAGAAGCTTGGCTCGTCGGGCAAGGTGTGATCGTGGAAAATGCGATCAAAACTCGCGCGGTAATCCGTAGACAGGAAGACATTATGGGGTTGGAGCTGAGGATAAACTTTATTAATTCCCCAGTAAAATGTGATCGCCGAGCATGTGTATCGCCCATCTTCTAGCCTACTCCCCAAGGTTGATTTGGGCAAGAGATTCTGGTATACATAGGGCAGGTCGGCATTGGCGACGATCACGTCAGCAGCCAGACGGCGCCCATCATTCAAGCGAACGCCAGTGGCATGGTTTCTATTTACCTCGATGGCTTCTACAGGCGTGTCATATAGAAATTGTACACCCAGAGATTCGGCGATTGAAACCAGGCTTTCGATCACCTGGTACAAACCTCCAGCCGGGAACCAAACGCCATCCGCCAATTCGGTATATTGGAGCAGGGAATAAGTGGCGGGAGCGTCATAAGGGCTTAGCCCCAGGTACATGTTCTGGAAAGTAAGAGCAGCCTTTAAATGAGGATCAGTAAAATAATTCCCGAGGTTGCTATAATGTTTCTTCAGGGCTTTAAGCTGGAATAATAGTGGTAGGTTCGCTGGACTGAAGTAATCGAATAAGCTGTAGAAGTTACGTCCAACAAAACGCTCCAGGCTGGTCTTGTAATGCCGGTGACCTTCGTTAAGATAGGATAAATATCCCCCAAAACTGCCCGGCTCGATCGCTTCCAGCTGTGTTTTCATGCGGTTCAAGTCTGCGGTCATGGACATTTCCACCCCGTCGGAGAAACGAATGCGGTAGGTAGGGTCAACCCGGTGGAGGCTCAGGTGTTCTTCCATGCGCTGACCCAGGGCAGTGTAGGTTTCAGCAAAAACTTCAGGCATCAAGAACAAGGTCGGGCCGGTGTCAAACCTGTGACCATCAAAGAGGAGCCTACCACAACGCCCTCCTGCCTCTGCGTTTTTCTCAACCACTGTAACCTGGTAACCTTGCTGAGCCAGGCGTGCGGCAACGGCAATACCGCCGATGCCAGCGCCGATCACCAGGGCAGTAGGTAATTTTGTACGGGCCATATTTCTCCTTTTATACTAAGCGACATCAGGATGATAACACGACAATTCCTTAATGTCAATATATTGCACATATTAATCTTGACAAATACTGTGCAATTAGATATACTCAACCTAGATACAAGCTTGGAACTAAACAAGGAGCGATGATGGTCCTGGAATCTGTGAACCAAGACTGGGAAAAATCTCTGCTGGCCCTCGCCCGAGAAGCTGGGGACACCCATACTCAGGCGTACGGGTCTAAGAATTTCTCGCCAGAAAGCCAGATGCTGCTTAATGCTTACGCTCTCTGCGAAGCGATGACTGCTCAATATAGCCATTCTTTCCACCTGGCAACTACCCTAATGCCCAGAGCAAAGCGGCAGGCGGTGCGCGCGCTATACGCTTTTTGCCGGCTAGCGGACAATCTCGTTGATGACGGTCATGAGCAGCCGGGCCCGGCGCTGGATCAACTGCGGGAAAGAATCCATCAATCTAAACCAATGGTGGATAAGAATGATCCCTCCTCTGACATTCTGCTTGCCTGGGATGACGCACGCACTCGCCATCACATTCCTATTCGGTTTGCCGATCAACTGCTGGATGGAGTAGAGCGAGATTTGCACCAGGCCCGCTATGCCTCTTTTGAAGAGCTGGCAGTATATTGTTATGGCGTTGCTTCGACGGTAGGCCTGATGAGTATGCGCATCATTGGTTTCAAACCCGGAGCCACTCCTTACGCAGTGAAGATGGGAGTAGCCCTCCAACTGACCAACATCCTGCGCGACGTTGGGGAGGACTGGAGGGAGGGCCGCCTTTATCTGCCACTGGATGAGCTTTCTGCTTTTGGGCTGACCGAGCAGGATGTGGCGGCACAACATGTTGATAAACGCTGGCGCGCATTAATGCGCTTCCAGATCGCACGCAACCGCAGGTTGTATGCCGAGGCATGGCCCGGGATTGCCTCCTTGGACCCGAGCGGCCGGCTGGCTGTTGCGGCAGCGGCTACCCTTTACCGGGGTATCCTGGATGACATCGAGGCGCATGATTTCGATGTCTTTTCGCGCCGTGCATATGTCAGCGAATGGAATAAAATCAAGCTATTGCTCCGAATGTATATAATATATTTCAAATATTTGAGGGGAAGTATGCTCAAATGACTAAGCCTGTGTCCGAACAAACAAAAAATCCAAGCGCTTATTCAGCTCTATGGATCGGTATCTTTTTTAGCCTGGCGTTCACCGCTCTGATTTTCTGGGCTGGTGAACGGCTGGAGTCCATCTCCCTGCTGCCGGACACCGGTGCAGCCTGGTACTACTGGCAGCTCCCTAACCCGACATTTTGGTCACGGGCCACAGCCTGGGGATTTTACTTGCTCCACCAATTCGCCATTTGGGGATTGATCTATTACGCCCAAACCCGTGTCAACCGCTACACTTCTGGACTGCATCGGGTTAACCTGCTGGCTCTCGGTTTGAATGCTTTGTTCATTCTGGTTCACTTCGCCCAATCCCATATCTGGTACGATGGATTGGCTCAGGATGTCTCGATTTTCTCCTCCCAGGGATCTGTGATCGTGTTGCTTGTCTGGGTGCTTCTGATGGAGAACTCACGCCGTGGTATGTTCTTCGGTAAGAAACTACCTCTTTCAAAGCGGATCAGCGAGTTCGCCAAGAAATATCACGGTTATTTCTTCGCCTGGGCGACAATTTACACCTTCTGGTATCACCCGATGGTAAACACACCCGGTCACCTGGTCGGATTCTTTTACATGTTCCTGCTATTGCTCCAGGGCAGCCTTTTCTTCACACGGGTGCATGTCAACCGCTGGTGGATGATCGTACAGGAAGTGACTGTAGCGGTCCACGGGACACTGGTGGCTGTTATGCAGGGCAACGATCTGTGGCCAATGTTCGCTTTCGGGTTCGGTGGGATATTCGTAATCACTCAAATGTACGGCCTGCGCCTGTCTAAATGGGGGCGCGCTGCTATCCTGGCAGCCTATGTCGGGGCTGCTGTGTGGGTGTACAATGGCCTGGGCTGGTCCCGCCTGAACGAAATCATTCGCATCCCTTTGATTGAATATCTGAGCGTGCTCGTTTTGGCTGGACTGATCGGCATTGGGTTGTGGGTCTGGCGAAGCTTGGCGACAATCAGAAAAAGATTCAAATTTACGTTTGCTGAGAGGCGCGGTATAATCCGATTTAATCAGCCCTCGTAGCTCAATGGACAGAGCACCTG
>MGOK01000100.1:16149-21179 GCA_001795335.1 Chloroflexi bacterium RBG_19FT_COMBO_55_16 | reverse complement strand
TCCAGTTGGAGAAGCCCTAAGGGTAACACTTTTTTTGAGCCAACGATCATTCGAAAAGTAAGATTTTCATTGAGGCAATTCGTGCAAACCTCCGGGGCCTGTAATTGAGATATAATTGGGCGTACCCGCTGACCAAGGGGTAAAATCCTAGTTTTTTCTCGCAGAAAAGGTTATGTATATCGATCCAAATTCTGGGGGCTTATTGTTCCAGGTGTTGCTCGTCATTTTTGGCATATTCTCAGGGGTGGTGCTGTTGTTTTCCAGCAGGATTAAGATGGGCATCGCCAGGCTGCGGCGGGTTTTTCGGCAAAAATTTGGGGAGGACGACACGCTGGATACCTAGTACGTCCATCTCATGATACGAACTATCCTGATTGGCTTAGACGCGTTCGACCCGGCGTTTTTTGAGCAGCTGCATTCCCAAGGTAAAACTCCCAACCTGAGCAAATTTGTAGACGCTGGCGGGTATGCCCGCCTGCAGGTAACTGACCCGCCGCAGAGCGAAGTGTCCTGGACGAGCATCGCTACCGGCCTGAACCCCGGCGGTCATGGGCTGTTCGATTTCGTCCATCGCAACCCGGCCTCGTACGGGCTGCAGGTATCCCTTTTGCCCACCCAAAGAAACCTGCTTGGGCTGCAGTTCGTCCCGCCACACAGCGCCCGCACGATTTTCGACGAAGCAGTGAGCGACGGGTATCCGGCGACTTCCTTGTGGTGGCCAGCCTCGTTCCCCGCCCGGCTGGCATCGCCTGTGCGCACTATCCCAGGCCTGGGCGCGCCAGACATTCTGGGCCGGCTGGGGGTGGGGGTTTACTTTTCCGTCGAGCTGCGTGGGGAGGACAGTGAAAGAAAGACGCCAACCAGACCATTATCTCAGAAAGGCCGCCATCGCTACGCCGGTACATTCGAAGGTCCAACCCAAAAGACGATCTCTGGCACAAAAACCTCAACCGTCGAATTCGAGCTGCAGCTGGATGGGGGGATCTCTGCAGCGGGATCAGCCCGCTTGTTCGTTGGCCAGCAGGCGATCGATCTGGAAATGGGCTGCTGGAGCCCAATCTTTGAACTGACTTTCAAGGTCGGGTTTGGACTGGCGATCAAAGCTGTCACGCGGGCCATCCTGACCAGTTGGACGCCTGGACTGGGAGTGTATTTTCTACCCCTCCAGCCGCACCCGCTTGCTGCCCCCTGGTCTTATGCCGCGCCCAAAGGATTCGTAAAAGGTATCTGGAATGCCTGCGGACCCTTCCTCACGCTGGGTTGGCCGCAAGACACAACCGCCCTGGAAGAGGGATTCATCAACGACGCACAGTTCCTAGACCTGTGCGATCGGATCGATGAAGAACGGGAGCAGGTCTTGCTGCACCTGTTGGGCTCATTCGATGAAGGCATAATAGCTTGCGTATTCGACAGCCTCGACCGGATACAGCACATGTTTTGGAAGGACAGGCAGGATGTTCTGGAAGCATGGTACACAAAGCTGGATGCGCTGGTCGGACGGGTCCAGGAGAAGCTGGCCACGAAACCGGGCGCAGGAAACACTCGCCTGCTGATCGTCTCCGATCATGGCTTCGGTGTATTCAACTACAAAGTCCATCTCAACCGGTGGTTGGTCAACCGCAGTTATCTCACGCCATGGCAGCCGGGTGAAAGCGGAGATCTTAAAGTAGCGGATTGGGCGAAAAGCCAGGCGTACGCCCTTGGGCTGAACAGTCTCTACCTGAACCTGGAGGGCCGAGAAGGCCAGGGGATCGTCCCAGCCAGAAAGAAATCCGAGCTGCTCCAAACCTTGCGAGAGGCATTACTCCAATGGCGGGGGCCGGACGGCGGGCAGGTGGTGCAGAGCGTGCTTACCCAGGCGGAAGCTTTCCAGGGGCCGTTGGCAAAATATGGTCCGGACCTGCTGGTCGGTTATCGCCCACCTTACCGGGCTTCAGCCGAGACCGGGTTGGGAGGGTGGAAGGCGGAAGAAATCGAGGCCAACCGCGATCACTGGGGGGCCGATCACTGCTTCGCTGCCAGTATAGTACCCGGCGTGTTGTTCTCCAACCGGAGCCTGGTTGATTTGCCAACCCCCTCTTATGCCGACCTGCCTACCCTGGCGATCGGCAAAGCGCTCCGCCCGAGCCATTCCGCTCCCCCTCCGACCTTCAGCGATGAAGACCAGGAGACGATCGAAAAAAGGTTGAAAGACCTTGGCTACCTCTGAATCAAGACGTTATTCCAGGCAAGGGCTGTGGTCGCTGTTTTTAATGTGCGCCTTCCCGCTGCATGTCTGGACGATCATCCTGGCGTTCAGGGATTTCTCCTGGGTGACTGAGCGCACGAATGCGTGGGATGCCATCGGGGTGATATCCTATGGGATGGTTTTTGCCCTGATCGAGAGCCTGGCGGTTTTCCTGGTGGCTGTCCTGCTAGGATTCATGGTTTCCAGAAAATTTGATGAAGGCCGGCGCATTGCCTTGTTGAGCGTTCTGGTGCTGATCACCGCTCTATGGGCGATGGCGAGTCAGCTTTATTTTCTTTGGGGGATTTCTCTTCCAGAGCAAATGATGCGCTTCCTGGCTCAATCGGGGCATCCGGTGAGAGTCCTTTACGCGGCCAGCCTGGCTCTGGTGCTGCCCACGGTTTTGATCCCTGCCTTTCTGGTCTTGAAATCAAACAAGGTGTTCAACTTTGTCCGGGAACTCACCGAACGGCTTTCCTTGCTGACCATGTTTTATCTGGTTCTTGACGTTGGTGGGCTGGTCATCGTGCTGATCCGAAACTTATGATCGGCTAAATCTTTCGGGAAGTTGGTTATGGAGAAAATGAATCGGCTCCTCGATCGACGTGAATTTCTTAAACTATCCGGGCTGTTGTCCTTGAGTTATGCCATCCCACGATTCGGGATGGTACCCCGCGCGTCGCAGCCGACTCCTGGAGGCCAGAACGTGCTGTTGGTCGTTTTCGACGCGCTCTCGGCTCACCAAACTTCGCTCTATGGATACCACCGCCAGACCATGCCGAACCTGGATCAGCTGGCCGAACGGGCGATCGTGTATCATAACCATTTCGCCGGGGGCAACTTCACCACGCCTGGGACGGCCTCTCTCTTAACGGGCACGCTCCCCTGGACGCACCGGGCAATCAACTACAACGGGACAGTAGACGAACCCTATGTAAAGAAAAATATCTTCCGTGCCTTCCAGAATCATTACCGGATCGCCTACTCCCACAACCCGCTGGTGAACACCCTGTTGTTCCAATTCACAGGGGACCTGGACGAGTTCATTCCCCGGGAAAGGTTCTTCCTGGCGAGCGATGGCTTTATCCAGACGCTGTTCAACGCTGATGAAGATATCGCCACGGTAAGTTGGGCGCGGACCATAAAAAGAAAAGAGGAAGGATATGCTTATTCGTTATTCTTAACGCACCTCTACGAGCAATACCGGGAAGGTAAGGTCGCCAATTTTAAGCCGCTCTTCCCGCGCGGACTCCCGAACACCGGCGGCGACAATTATTTCTTGCTTGAGCAGGCCATAGATGGAATAGGCAACCGGCTCATCGCCGTCCCGCAACCCTTTTTTGGTTATTTCCACTTTCTGCCTCCGCATTACCCCTACAAAACCCACCGAGACTTTTATGGCAAGTTTGAAAGGGATGGCTGGAAGCCGGTAGATAAACCGGACGATCTATTCTCGCAAAAGAAATCAACGAAAACCTTATTGAAATGGCGGATATGGTACGACGAGTATCTGCTCTATGTCGACCGGGAGTTCCGGAGACTCTTCGATTACCTGGAGGGGTCCGGGCTGCTGGAGAATACCTGGGTGGTATTTACCTCTGACCACGGGGAGATGTTCGAGCGCGGCATCAGCGGTCATATCACACCCGTCCTTCACCAGCCGGTGATCCGAGTCCCGTTATTGATTTTTGAACCCGGACGAGAGACGAGAGAGGACGTGTATACGCCGACCAGCGCCATCGATCTGTTGCCTACCCTGCTGCAGGTGACCGGGCAAGAAATCCCAGATTGGGTGGAGGGAGTCGTGTTGCCGCCCATTGCACCAACGAGTCCAGATCCCGAGCGGAGCCTGTACGCGGTGCAAGCCAAGCATAACGAAAAATATGCCCCGCTTACTCGAGCCACCACTACAATCGTGAAAGGCCGACACAAACTGCTCTATTTCTTCGGTTATGATGATCTGGTGGGACGCGAACGAATAGAGCTCTACGATCTTGAAGAAGATCCCGAGGAACTCAACGATTTGTATCTAGCGCGGAAAGAGATTGGCGCAGAGCTTTTGGAAGAACTAAAGGCAAAACTGACAGAAGTAAATAAACCGTATCTTTAAACAGCCCGGCAGGGGGAGAAAATTGGACACGGATGCCGCAGAAACCACGGATAAAGATAACGATTTTAGAAATTCGGCCAAATCCAAACCGGCCGTGTCCGATTGGTAAGCTTCGGGGAAAAATCAGCAATCTTCCCCAAAGTCAAAGGCTTCGATGTTCCACATCTCGCTGATGGCGGTGGGGTCGAGGATGAAACCACACATATCTGGGCGCGTCACGGCCAGTTTCAGGCGCATGTAGAGCGGGATCACCGGAAGTTCGCTGGCGAAGATCTCCTGCGCCTTGAGATGGCTCTCGACATAACCCGCCTGGCCGGGGAGGGATTCCTGGGCTGACCGGCAGGCCTGGTCGTACGCGGGGTTGCTGTATCCGGTCTCGTTTTGTCCACCCCAGCCCATAGGGAACAGAGGAACCCCATTCTCATCTAAGACATTCGGATCGCCAGGGATCTGGTCGGTTGTCCACAGATCACACGGCGGCTGGACGCCGGTCCTCCAGGCGAATTGAGCCAGATCGAACTCGCGGCCAAAAAGGGACCCTTCCGGGCCGGGCGCGAAGAGCACGCTCGCCTCGGCGAACTGCAACTCGACTCCAATTCCGCATCGGGCCAGCGACTCAGCCAGGATTTCGGCCGCTGCCTGGCGCTGCACAGAGCTGGTTGTGGCATACGTGAACTTGAGCGGCGTGCCATC
>MGOK01000100.1:15047-16092 GCA_001795335.1 Chloroflexi bacterium RBG_19FT_COMBO_55_16 | reverse complement strand
GATCCAGCCCACTTCTGCTAACAAGGCCGCGCCAGCCGATGGGTCGAAACTATATTTCGGCACCTGCGGATTAAAAAGCGGGTGTTCGGCTGGCAGGTACGAATCAGGCACTGCCGATAAGCCGTGCAGGACTGTCTCCACCACCCGCTGGCGATCCATGCATAAGGCAATCGCCTGGCGGGTCCGCGGGTCGCCGAAGAAATCGGGCCGGTCGACGCCCAGCTGATAGCCATCGTCATAGGAGACGGGGCGGATGCCAAAGTCAACGTGCTCCCAACCAGTACCGGTGACAAAATGTGCGTCGAGTTGCCCGGCTGAGGCGTATTCCAGCAGCGATTCAGCCTGCTCATCCTGCCAAGCCAGGCTGGCTTCCTGGTCGAGCACATCGCAGGCGCCGTTCATCAGGTCGTATAAGTTCTTCTCCGCCTCCTGGCCGACGAAGCGAAAGATGACCTGGTCGAAGCGGGGCAGGCCTTCCTCAGCGCGAAAGTAGTTAGGATTCTTCAATAAACGGATGTGGTCGCCGGGTACCCAACGGTCGATCTGGTAGGGTCCCCAACCCAGCGGTTGGCGAGCTGCCTCCTGGGCTTCGAACAGCTCTTCAGGCGATAATCTGCCCAGCACGTGTTCCGGCAGGGGGATGAAGAAGTTAACCTGGTATTGCGGATCGAGGAAGCCGGGCACCCCTACCCAGCGCACGGTGCGCTCGTCCAGGGCGGTGTAGCTGGCGGTGCGCTCGACCGTATCCCAGCTGTGCTCGTTCACCAGACCGTAACCACCGCAGGCGCCAAAATCCCACTGGCAATTGCGGGCAATCTGGTAGCTGAAGACCGAATCATCGGCAGTCAGCGGCTCGCCATCCGACCACTTGATTCCTTCCCGTAGGGTAAACGTAGCCGACAACTGCGCCATTTCCAGCGCGCTGCCGTCCCAGGTCACGGCGCATTTGGGTGATGTGCAACCAAAGGGGCGTACCACCACACCCGGCTGCAGCGGCAGCAGCTGGCCGTGGTCGTCTACCACCCGATCCCCGGTCTGCACCGCC
>MGOK01000100.1:7283-14958 GCA_001795335.1 Chloroflexi bacterium RBG_19FT_COMBO_55_16 | reverse complement strand
CCCATCGTAGATCGCCTCCAGGATATGGCTTTGGGCCATTGACCCGCCGCCGTAAAAGTAGAGTGTATCGGGTTCAGCGCCCAGGCAGATCGTCAGGATGCGCGGAATAGGAGTTGGCGTCGCCTCGCTTACAGGTGTCGCCTGGCCTAAAGGCGTATCGGTAGATCCTGGCAATGGACCGGCTCCCGTAGGGACTGCTATACCGTATGCCTTCTGTGTACCTTCCAGAGGCGGTGTCCCTTTGCTGAAAGAGCATCCAATCAATAACAGGAATAATGTTAAGGTGAGGCAAAGTCTTCGAAGGGATCTCATTTTCAGTATCTTGGACTTCAGATTGATTCGAAAATCAACCGGTAGGACAATTTGTCAAATTGCCCTACTGTCAAGCCAGCCCAGGGTCGAACCCTTTGTCATAATATATGGATCTAAAGTTACAAGTCAATGAAAACTCTGAAGACACGAAATGCGAAGTAAACCTGGGTTACTCCGCACCTAATTAATAATAAGGAAGAAGATTGTCTCTCGCGGTTATTCTGTTGCTCTTTCCTGTAAAATCACAGCCGCTTCAGCCTCTGTCATTTTACCCACTGATGCTGGTTCCTCAGCCTTTAACCTTCCCCCAGTCTGTACCGCCTCTATTGCCTTGGCACGCTCTTTCTGAATAACGGGAAGTCCAGGCATGTCAATCTCTTTATATTTACCGCTCTCCTCATCCATCGAAGCGATAATACGTCCCGCCTGCCTCTCTCTTGCGGCCCATTCAAAAAGCGTTAAAGCAGCATTGAAGAGTTGAACACGAGTCTTTAAACCCGTTCGCTCTGCCAGTGCGTCCAGCTCCTTAACCCTCTCCCTAGGTAGTTCAAACTGAAGCCTTTTCATGTTTATACCTCTTGACGGCATTAAAATAGTACTTTTGTACTCATTATTTACTCAAAAATCTCATTATAAATGGCTATTTGTGCTATTGTCAATAGAACACCCGTTCTGCCTCGCCTGTTATTCTTGTTTGCTTTTAAAGATCCCCCTCAGCGCTATGGCGAGGAGTCCGGCCACTTCTGCTACAGTCGTACCGGCCAGCAAGTTTAGAGTCGTAGTGTCAAGACTAAACCCCCCGATGTTGAATCCGTCTAAGAGTATAAGGCCTAAAGTAAAGACTATTAAGCCTGTAAAGAAAACAGTAAGAATTATTAATATTCTTTCCTGTCTTCCTATGTTGCGAAGTTTTTCTTCCAGCTTTGCGTTTTGCTGCTCTAGTTCAATTACTTGCTGTTCTACTTCTAGTTCTTTTTTTCTTACGTCCGCTTCGAATTCTCGCACAATCCAGGATTTTTGGATGAGCGTTTCCTTGCTCTCTTTCTCTTTCCTTTCCGCCATTTTCGTTGTTCCTTCCTCGGGATAGACCAGGGGAATTTCCTAGCTATCGTCGTTACAAGACTGAGATTGCCGAATAGCGATGCAATATTTACAAGGCAAATTAATTTATGCGAACGCGACTTCTCGGAATTATGTCTCAGTACAGTGGAAGGTCAATTTCTGCCGCTGCATAGGTACAATTATTGATTCTCAGAAAGATGACGAAAGCAATGTTGATATATTACATTGCCAAGGGATACTAGTCAAGCATTTGGATCAAAAAAGCGACGTACCATGGAGGTGCATCGCTTCTTTACAATTGAGGCCGATATAAAATTCTCTTTGCGGACGACGGTTGACTCAGTTAAGGTTTGACCGAGACAGTGCCTTTCATGCCGGCGTCGAAATGCACACCGTCCTGCTCGAAGCAGCCAATCTCCCACTCCCCGACCATCTCCTTGGTGACGGTAAAGGTCATGCTGGCATCGGCCCCAATAGGTAAAATGACCATAAATCCGCCATGTCCTGCCATTTCTTCCTCGGGCGGGATAGATTGAGTGACCACGGGTTCCACGCCGCCGGTGGCGAACATATCGACCTGGTAACCGGCCGGGCGGTTGTTGTTCTTCATCACCTCTCGCCCAAACATGATCTCGTGCTGGAGCTGACCTTTATTTACCAGCTTCAAGGTCACCTCCTGGCCTACCTTGAGTTCCAGGTTGGCAGGTGTGAAAGTGTATTCGCCCATCTCGATGGTAAAGCTGACCGGTTGGGGCTTGGCGCCCCCACCACAAGCGACTAACAATAGCGCCATCGCGGATAGAAATATAAGAGTAAGAAAGCGTTTCATTGGTTCCCTCCTTCAAAGGAAAAAGTAGACATACAGCGTCGCATTATACCAAAGGGATTAACCTCTCCAGGTTGTCTGATTGGTTTTCTCGCGAGAATTATGTTCCGATAATTTAAGCCCCCAGGCGGATGGCGATTGTCTGGATATTGGTCATTTCTTCTATGGCGAAGCGAACCCCTTCGCGGCCCAGCCCGCTCTGGCGGTTGCCGCCGTAGGGCATATGGTCGGCGCGGAAGGCAGGGGTGTCGTTGATGATCACGCCGCCGAAGTTGAGCCGGCGAACCGCCTGAAAGACACGGTTGATATCGCGAGTGAAGACTGAGGCTTGCAAACCAAACTCGGTTGTGTCGGCCTGGCGTAAGGCCTCCTCGAAATCAGCATAGGGGATCACGGAGGCCACCGGGGCGAATGCTTCCTGGGCGACGACTTTCATCTCCGGGCGCACGCTGGTTAAAATCGTTGGCCAGTACACAGGGCCGGCGCGTTTCCCCCCGGTGAGCAGCTGGGCACCCTCAACCTGGGCTTCCTGCACCCAGGCCTCGATGCGGTCGACTTCCCCGGGGTCGATCATTGGCCCAACATCCACCCGCTCGTCCAAGGGGTCACCGACCACCATGGATTGGCTGGCTTGCACAAATTTCTCTGCAAAAGATTCATAGATGCCTTGCTGGCTGTAGATGCGCTGCACTGAAATGCAGACCTGTCCGGAATTATAGAACGCGCCGATGGCACAACGTTTGGCGACCAAATCCAGGTCGGCGTCGGGGGCGATAATGACCGGAGAGTTATTACCCAGCTCGAGGGTCACCTTCTTGATGCCGGCAATCTGAAGGATGCGCCGCCCAACCGGCGGGCTGCCGGTAAAGGTGACCTTCGCCACACGCGGGTCAGTCACCAGCCATTCGCCGACCGTCCCGCCTGAGCCCACCACCAGGTTGATCGCCCCCGCCGGCAGACCAGCCTCGCTCAGGATCTCGCACAGCTTGATAGCGGTCAGGGGGGTTGTGCTGGCCGGTTTCAAGACCACCGTGTTGCCAGCAGCCAGGGCTGGGGCAACTTTATGGGCCACCAGGTTGAGCGGGAAATTGAAGGGACTGATGGCGGCGATCACCCCTACGGGGCGGCGCAGCCAAAAGCCGAAATAGCCCTCGCCGGCCGGCACCGCGTCCAACGGCAAGGTCTCGCCGTGAATGCGTTTAGCTTCCTCGGCGGCGATCGAGAAGGTGCTGTTAGCCCGGTCGGCCTCGATGCGAGCGTACTTGAGCGCCTTGCCGGCTTCGGAGGCGATTGTGCGCGCCAGATCCTCTTTGCGCTCGCGGATCAGCGCTGCGGCGCGGCCAAGGATCTCACTGCGCTGGTAAGGGGGCATGTCCGCCATGATGGGCGCGGTCCGTTCGGCGGCTGCGATGGCTGCCTCCACCTGCTCGCGACTCGCCTTGGGTAAGACGCCAATGGTCTCCAGGTTGTATTTATTCCGCACTTCCAGGTAATCATCACCCCCTACCCACTGGCCAGCGATGAAGAGTTTATATTCCACAGTAACGCCTCCTGATAATCGTATATCCTTCCTTTTATACTATAATTCGACTTATTTCTTGCCGATTCGGAAGATAAATCCTTCTACTATTGACAGATCGGCCAAAAAGATTATACTACCAATGTATATTGTGGAGATGAAGTTTGTCCAAATTCGATCCGTTGGATCAGGCGATCATCACCTATCTCAATCGGGATGCTCGCATACCGAGCGCTCGCATTGCGCGGGACTTGGGGGTGGCAGAACGCACAGTCAACAACCGGATCAAGCGCCTGGTCGAGACTAAAGTCATCCAACTCATCGCCGTAGTCAATCCGGCTTCTTTCGGCTACACTATAGCCGTCGAAATTTATTGCGAACTGGAAGTAGGCCACCAAGATCAGGCGATTGAAGCCATAGGCAATATGCCAGAAGTTTCTTACATTGCCCTTTCTACCGGTGACCAGGACATCAGTCTGCAGGCGTTTTTTAAAGATAGCGAGGAGATGCATGCCTTCATCAGCCAGAAGCTGCACCATGTACCAGGCATGCGGAGGACGCGCACGATCTTAATTCCCCAAATCATCAAAGACAATTACCAGTGGATTCCCCCTGACCAGGCCTTCGAACGCGCTGAAGGAGTTTCATAAAAATGGAAACTTTTGCCGTTGAGATGTGTGAAGTCGTCAAGAAGTTTCCGAACCCAGACGGTGGTGAGATCAGTGCGGTCGATCATGTCGACTTACAAATTGAACATGGGGAATTCTTCTCCCTGCTTGGCCCATCCGGGTGCGGAAAAACCACCTCCCTGCGTATAATTGCCGGTTTTGAATGGCCAACTGAGGGGGAGATTTGCATCAAAGGCCAGGCGATGGGACGCACCCCTCCTTACTTGAGACCGGTCAATACTGTCTTCCAGAGTTACGCCCTTTTCCAGCACATGACAGTTGCCCAGAACGTGGCCTTCGGATTAGAAATGGAACACTTGGCGAAGCCCGAGATCAGGCGTCGAGTCGATGAAGCCTTAGAGATGGTGCAGTTACATGGAATGGGAGCGCGCAAACCGAAGCAACTCTCCGGAGGGCAACAGCAGCGCGTCGCCCTGGCGCGAGCCCTGGTCAAACGCCCAGCGGTGCTCCTGCTCGACGAGCCGCTAGGCGCGCTGGATCTCAAGTTACGTAAAGAGATGCAGCTTGAGTTAAAGGCACTGCAAATGCAGGTGGGCATAACCTTCGTCTACGTCACACACGACCAGGAAGAAGCCCTGACTATGTCGGATCGCATCGCCTTGATGAACAAGGGCAAGGTTTTGCAGATCGGCACCCCAGTCGAAATTTATGAACGACCCACTTCTCGCTTCGCGGCAGACTTTATCGGCGTAACTAATTTTCTATTGGGTAGTGTGGTCGAGCTGAATAAGGAGATGGCGACCATCCAGCTCAAGCAATCCGAAGGACGAGTCACCGGCCTGCAGCAGGGGAATCTGGTGGCCGGCCAACCGGCGATACTCTCCATCCGTCCCGAGAAGATACGTTTAAGTGAAGAACGCGTGCTCAACCAGAACTGTTTTCAAGCGCGGGTGATCAACACGACTTACATCGGCTCCGACACTCGTGTGGTTGTCGACTTAGGCCAGGGAACCCGCCTGACTGTTTGGGAGCAGAACAAGATCTCCATTTTGGATAAGCGCGCTTTTTACACCCCCGGACAGGAGGTCTGGGTGACCCTGTTCCCCGAAAACGCCCTGGTTTTAGCAGACGCATAGATTCCTATGGCATCTAACCGCTCGAAGTCGTTTACGAAAAGCCTGCGCGAGAATCCCAAGTTACAAGGATTAGCGCTCATCTCGCCAACCATGCTTTACCTGCTGGTGTTTATGCTCGTGCCGCTGCTCCTGGTGGTCATCCTGAGCTTCCTGAGTCGCGGGCCGTATGGCAACGTGGTTTACGCGCTTAACTTACAGAATTACGTGCGCCTGGGCGATTCACTCTACTTGCGCATCCTATGGTACTCCTTGGCGACTGCTACCTTAACTACCCTGGCGTCCCTCCTGATCGGCTACCCACTGGCCTACTATATCGCCCGCGCCCCCGCCAAGCAACGCTCTTTTTTGCTGTTCCTGATCCTGGTGCCCTTCTGGACGAACTTTATCATCCGCATCTATGCCTGGATCATGATCCTGCGAACCGAAGGGCTGCTTAACACAACCCTGTTGAACCTGGGCGTGATCAAAGCTCCGCTTGATATCCTATACACTCCGATGGCAGTATTTATCGGCATGGTCTATGAATTCTTACCTTTCATGGTGCTGCCGCTGTTCACCTCGCTTGAGAAAATTGAGTTCATTCAGCTGGAAGCGGCAGCCGATCTGGGTGCCCAACCCTGGCGAGCCTTCTTGCGCGTCACCCTGCCACTCTCAGTGCCCGGGATGATCGCGGGTTCGATCCTGGTCTTCATCCCCGCCATGGGCATGTTCGTCGTGCCCGACTTGATGGGGGGCGCTAAGACCGTGCTGGTGGGCAACTTGATTCGCAACCAGTTCCTCACAGCGCGCGATTGGCCTTTTGGCGCAGCTGCCTCGATGGTTTTGTTGATCGGCACCCTGATCGTCACGTTGCTCTACGCGCGGCGAGCGGGGTTAGGCGAGGAGGTGCTGGTTTGAGCGAGAAAAAGGCAGCTCCCTGGCTACGCATCTACGCGGTCCTGGCTTACGCATATATCTACTTACCGATCCTGATTTTGATTGTTTTTTCCTTCAACAGCCAGAAACTCAATGTCCGTTGGGAAGGGTTCACCCTGCGCTGGTACGGCGAACTGCTGCGCGACCAGGAAGTGCTGCTGGCGGCACGCAACTCGATCGTTGTTGCCGTCGTCTCAACCCTGGTGGCGACTGTGATCGGCACAATGGCTGCGCTGGCTTTGCAACGCTACCGTTTCCCAGGTTACACCCTGGCAGAGTCCACGCTGTACATCCCAGTGATCATCCCCGAGGTGGTAATGGGCATCGCCCTGCTGGCCTTTTTCGCCCAGGCAGGATTCCAGCTTGGATTGGGCACCATTTCGCTGGCCCACATTGCCTTTAATATCCCATTTGTAACCCTGGTCGTGCGCGCCCGTCTGCATGGGTTTGACAAAGCCATCGAGGAGGCTGCCATGGACCTGGGTGCCAACGAGATCACCACCTTCAGGCGGGTAACGCTCCCGACGATCCTGCCTGGAGTGATGGCAGGGGCGTTGTTGGCGTTCACCCTCTCGCTGGACGACTACGTGATCACTTACTTCACCGCTGGCCCTGGATCGACGACCTTGCCCTTGCGGGTCTTTTCGATGGTGCGTTTCGCCGTGACTCCTGAAGTAAACGCCCTTTCTACTTTATGGGTGCTGACAATTTTTATCCTCTTGGGAATCGGCCAGCTGGCGCAACGCCGGCAGGCGAGAACACTCTAAAAAAGGAGAGAAAAAATGAAAACCATCAACTACCTGGTTATCCTGGCAGTGCTGACCCTGATGTTGGTCGCCTGCGGTGGTGGGGGCGCCAAGTCCACCGAGCTCAATCTCTATGGCTGGTCAGAGTATGTCCCGCAGGCTCTGTTGGACGGCTTCACCCAGGAGACCGGCATCAAGGTCAACTACGACACGTATTCGTCCAATGAGGAGCTGCTGGCTAAGCTGCAAGCTGGGGCCTCGGGTTACGATGTGATCATCCCCAGCGATTACACGGTGGCGATCCTGATCAAGCAAGGGTTGTTAGAAGAGATCGACCTGAAACAGATCCCTAATTTTGAAAACGTCGTCGCCGAGCTCAAGAACCCATACTTCGACCCAGGCAATAAGTACAGCGTTCCTTACCAATGGGGGACGGTGGGCCTGGTAGTGGATACCGACAAAGTCAGCCGCCCGATCACCAAGTGGGCTGACCTGTGGGACCCCGCATTCAAGGGTCGGGTGGTGCTGCT
>MGOK01000100.1:4696-7274 GCA_001795335.1 Chloroflexi bacterium RBG_19FT_COMBO_55_16 | reverse complement strand
GCGCGAAGTGCTCGGTATGGTCTTGCTGACCCTGGGCTACGACAAGAACTCGACAGACCCTGCCCAACTGGAAGAGGCCAAAGCTAAAATGCTGGAACTGATGCCGAGTGTGCGCCTTTTCGACAGCGACAGCCCGAAAACCGCCTTGCTATCCGGGGAAGTCTGGCTGGGTCATACCTGGAACGGTGAGGCGGCTATCGCCCATAGTGAAAACCCGGCCATCGACTATATCTGCCCGGAGGAGGGCTGTGGCATCTGGTACGACAACCTGGCGGTGCCGAAAGGTGCGCCACACAAGGACGCGGCGCTGGCCTTCCTGAATTACGTGCTCAAACCGGAGGCCAGCCTGCTGATCACCAAGGAATTCCCTTATTCGACCCCGAATCAAGCCGCTCTGGACTTGCTCAAGACGCAAGACCCGGCGGCTTATGAGGCCTACATGGGCTATGCGGCCACCAACCCTCCCCTGGACGCGATCCAGAATGGCAAACCGGTTCTGGATGTCGGTGAGGCGACCACGCTCTGGGATCGCATCTGGACTGAGGTCAAGGGTGGTGAGTAAAACTGAGGCAAACTCTGCTGAGGGAGGTGATCTTTATCGTTCAACTATAGCATAATCAACCCAAAGTCTTGCCAATGCTAACGGATGCGGGGTGCATGACTCTGATGGCACGCCGTTGCACTGCCTTGTCATTCGCAGTGCAACGGCGGCTAGAATAAAGTCAGGCATCTTGCTCCAGATAGCAACTATATCCAAATTAAGCCAAAGGAGGAAGAAATGAAGTCAAAATGGTTTACCCAACGTTTCTTCGCGGTCGTACTGTTAGGTAGCCTGATCCTGGCTGCCTGCCAACCGCAGGCGCCGGCAGGTGGGGAAGCCGGCGGCGCACCGATGAAATCCATCGGCGAAGGCGAGGGGGAGGTCAATATCATCGCCTGGGCCGGCTATATCGAACGCGGCGAGACTGACTCCAATTACGACTGGGTGACGGAATTCGAGAAGGAAACCAGCTGCAAGGTCAATGTCAAAGTCGCGGCTACCTCGGACGAGATGGTCGCCTTGATGAACGAGGGCGGTTTTGACCTGGTCACGGCATCGGGCGACGCCAGCAACCGCCTGATCTCTGGTGGACGCGTCCAGGAGATCAACATTGACCTGATCCCTAGCTGGAAAACAGTCGACGACCGGCTGAAGAACGCCCCCTGGAACACCGTGAACGGCAAGCACTACGGCACTCCTTACCAATGGGGACCGAACGTGCTCATGTACAACACTGAGGTCTTCCCTGAGCCACCGACCAGCTGGAATGTGGTTTTTGAAGAACAAACCCTGTCGGATGGCAAATCCAACAAAGGTCGGGTGCAAGCATACGATGGCCCGATTTACGTGGCTGACGCGGCGCTTTATCTCATGAAACACAATCCCGAACTGGGCATTAAGGACCCCTACGCCCTTACGCGGGAGCAGTTCGACGCCGCCCTCAACCTGCTGCGCCAGCAACGCCAGATTATTGGACGCTACTGGCACGACGCCTTCATCCAGATGGATGATTTCACAAATGAAGGCGTAGTGGCATCCAGCTCGTGGCCCTTCCAGGTGAACCTGCTCCAGTTCGAAGGCAAGCCGATCGCCAGCGTTGTACCTGAAGAAGGCGCAACTGGCTGGTCTGACACAACCATGATGCACGTCGATGCCCCCCATCCGAACTGCGCCTATAAATGGTTGGAGCATTCCCTCAACCCCAAGCTGCAGGGAGACCTGGCGTCTTGGTTCGGGTCGGTACCGGCTGTGCCAGCTGCCTGCCAGGGCAACGAACTGCTCACCGACGCCGGCTGCGAGACGAACGGCATGGGCAATTTCGATAAAATCTGGTTCTGGAGGACGCCAACCACCGACTGCGGTGATGGTCGGCAGGAATGCGTACCCTACCATGAATGGGTCACAGCTTACATTGCGGTGATCGGAGGACGCTAGTCATAGTTTGCTGAGGAAGCCAGGAAACCAGGAGATTCAAGCGGGAGATTTTGGAAGTCGCAAGCGAACGCAGTTTGCACGACTTCGGATGTTTTCCCCCAAGATTTTCCTGGAATCCTGGTCTCCTAATAAAAATGCTTCTGGAAGTAGAAAATGGATGATCGCCATTGGATAGGGAGTACACCTTGCAAATCATGGTAGCGTATTATTCATGAATGATCCCATCAAACCTGCTGTTCGATTCTCACACGTCAGCCGCCATTTTGGAGAGATCAGGGCGGTTGACGATGTCAGCCTGGATATTTTGGATGGGGAGTTTTTCACCCTGCTTGGCCCTTCGGGATCTGGGAAAACCACCTGTTTGCGCCTGATCGCTGGTTTTGACCGCCCCACCGCCGGGAGCATCCTGCTCCACGAGAAGGATGTCTCCCGATTACCACCCTATGAGCGCGATGTCAACACCGTCTTTCAAGATTACGCTCTATTCCCCCACATGACGGTGATGGAGAACGTGGCCTATGGCCTGATGATCAAGAAACTGCCAAAGGCGGAGCGTGAGGCGCGCAGCGGGGAGATGTTGGAGCTGGTCAGGTTGACCGGGAT
>MGOK01000100.1:1980-4606 GCA_001795335.1 Chloroflexi bacterium RBG_19FT_COMBO_55_16 | reverse complement strand
ACTGGACGAACCGCTGGGGGCGCTCGACCTCAAGCTGCGCCAGCAAATGCAGATTGAATTGAAATCCATCCAACAGCGCGTTGGCATCACATTTATCTATGTCACCCATGACCAGGAAGAAGCTCTGACGATGAGCGACCGCCTGGCGGTGTTCAACCAGGGCAAAATCGAGCAAGTCGGCTCGCCGGCCGAGATCTACGAGCACCCGGAGACCCCCTTTGTGGCTGGGTTCGTCGGTGTATCGAACTTAGTGAGCGGGGCGCTGGCTGAAGCGATCACCGGCTACCCGCAGATGTTTTCGATCCGTCCGGAGAAAATCCATTTGGCTGAAGCGGGTGCCGGCGTGCCTGAAGATATGTATGCGATCGATGGGCGTGTACGCGACGTGGTTTACCTGGGCTTGTACACCCGGTACCTGGTCGATCTCGATGGCGGTGAGGACCTGGTGGTAGTGGAACAGAACCTGCGCACGACATCGATGGATGTACTCAAGGCGCGTGGGCGGCCAGTGCGCCTGCTCTGGCAGCGCGACCATATTCGCCGGGTGACGGTAGGTAGCTGATCCATGTCGGCTTTAGCTTCTCCAAAACCAGCGCCCAAGCTCTCACTGGCAAGCCAGATTTCGACTTTTCTCTACCTGCGGCCCTGGCTGATCTTGATCCTGTTGTTGGGACCGCCATTGTTCTGGATGGGGGTAGTCTACCTGGGATCGCTCGCCGCCTTGCTTGTCAACAGTTTCTTCTCGCTGGACAATTTCACCGGCTTGGTCGTGCGGCAGCTTACCCTGGCAACTTACCAGGACCTGTTCACGCGCCCAAATATGGACATCGTGATGCGCACGACCGCTATGGCTGCCTCGGTCACTCTGGCCACGGCGGTGCTGGCTTTTCCGCTGGCGTATTACATGGCCCGGTTTGCTGCTCCCAGAGTTAAGGCTTCCCTTTACCTGGCTGTTTTACTACCATTATGGTCAAGCTACCTGGTGAGGGTCTACGCCTGGAAATTGATCCTGGCTAAAGAAGGCATCCTGAGCTGGTTCGTGGCACAGGTGCACCTCGACTGGTTGTTAGATTGGCTGCTCAGTCTTCCCGCCATTGGAGGGCCTTCGCTCTCCGTGTCGAAGATCGGTATCTTTTTGGTATTTGTTTACGTCTGGCTTCCATATATGATCCTACCCGTCCAGGCCGCTCTAGAAAGGGTGCCCAAATCCTTACTGGAGGCGTCGGGTGACCTGGGCGCCCGTCCTGGCCAGACCTTCCGCAACATCACTCTGCCACTGGCCTTTCCGGGTATCGTAGCGGGATCGATCTTTACCTTCTCTTTGACCATGGGAGATTTCATCGTGCCGAGCGCGCTTGGCAATTCCAGTTTTTTCATCGGCCAGGCAGTGCTCTCGCACCAGGGCACCTCCGGCAACATCCCCCTGGCGGCTGCCATAACCATCATCCCCATGGCGATCATGGTCTTATATTTGATTGGCGCCAAGAAATTGGGAGCATTCGATGCGCTCTAATCCTAAACCAGCTGGCGAAAGCCGCGGTCCTCTCACTTTGAGATTGGCAGCCATTGCAGCTTTACTTTTCCTACACCTGCCGGTGCTGATCATCCTGTTGTATGCCTTTACCACCGATGAGGCGACTTATAGTTTTCCTCCGCCTGGGCTCACGGTGAACTGGTTTGGCGTCGCCTGGGGCCGGAATGATTTTTGGAATGCGCTGTTCCTGTCGCTACGCGTGGGGGGGGTTGCTACAGCTATGGCGCTTCTGCTCGGCACCCTGGCTGCAGCGGCGGTCTATCGCAGCAAGTTCTTCGGCCGGGAAGCGATCTCCTTCCTGCTGTTGCTGCCTCTGGCTCTGCCAGGGATCGTCACCGGCATCGCCCTGCGCTCGGCGATGAGCCTGGCGTCGGTGCCCTTTACCTTCTGGACGATCGTGGTCGGCCACGCTACCTTTTGCGTGGTGGTGGTTTACAACAATGTACTGGCCCGTTTCCGGCGGATGGGGCCTTCACAAATGGAAGCTTCGATGGACCTGGGGGCGAATACCTTTCAAACCTTCCGCTATGTCGTCCTGCCCCACCTGGCGACAGCCTTGTTGGCGGGTGGGATGCTGGCCTTCGCCCTCTCGTTCGATGAGGTGATCGTCACCACTTTTACAGCTGGCCAGCAGATGACCTTGCCGATCTGGATCTTCAGCCAGCTGACCCGGCCGCGCGACCGCCCGGTGACGAACGTGGTGGCGCTGATTGTGGTTGTCATAACGTTTGTACCGATCTTGCTGGCAAACCGGCTGACGCAGGATCGGGAAGCGTGAAACGTGGAACGTGATGCGTGAAACATGATGATTGGTGGGGGATTTAGAGGATCGATCTCACAGAGATACTTCGAGCTGCTGTTCTATCCAGGTAGCGGAAAACGCAGTTGCAGGTTAGAATCAGGTCGGTCGCATGAGACGAGATTGCGACCAGGAATAGAGCCAATTGGACCGACAAGTAAAGCGCGAGACTCTAACCCATGTTGTAGAAGATTACCTCAAGGCGATCTACGACCTGACGGCGACCAGCGGGCGCGCCACGACTAACCAGATCGCTGAGCGAATGGGGGTTACCCCGGCCTCGGTCACCAGCA
>MGOK01000100.1:1662-1941 GCA_001795335.1 Chloroflexi bacterium RBG_19FT_COMBO_55_16 | reverse complement strand
AATATCGCAAGCATCGCGGCGTCGAATTGACTGTTGATGGGGAGAAGGTGGCTCTGGAGATCATCCGCCACCATCGCTTGCTGGAAGTATTCCTGCAGCAGACATTAGGTTACAGCTGGGACGAGGTCCACGACGAGGCCGACCGCTTGGAACACGTCATCTCCGAAGAATTCGAAGAACGCATCGCCGAGAGCCTGGGAAACCCACGGCTTGATCCCCACGGCGATCCCATCCCCACGCGGGAGTTGCACCTGCCGGAATCGGCCCGGCTCACTTTAA
>MGOK01000100.1:960-1586 GCA_001795335.1 Chloroflexi bacterium RBG_19FT_COMBO_55_16 | reverse complement strand
CGAGATGGGCTTAAAGCCGGAAGCCCACGTGAAAATCCTGGATTACTCGCCTTTCGACGACAACCTGCGCTTAGAAATTGAAGGCCGGGAAGAAGCTGTCGTGCTCGGGCCGAACGTCACCAGCCAGGTTTATGTGGAGGTGACTGATTAGATCCGGGTAGCGCGGCTTCGCTCAGGGGGATCTGGGGGGATTTTTCATGAATGAAGAGCAAATTGTGGATAGGGAAATCCCTATAATCCTGTAGGAAACCTCCCAATTGACAGATGCGAATTCCAGAGCTATAGTTGGGGTCTGAAAAGACTGCAGAGTGGGGTTTTGATGCCGTCTTGTAGATTCCTAGAGCGGACTATGAGCATCAGTCTATTTCTTCAATAAATCTTCAGGAGGAAAAAATGTCTCTATTAGGTTTGGCCATCTTGCTCGTCATCGCGGCGATAGCTGGTAGCCTTGGACAGACACTGGCGGGTTATTCCGTGGGAGGCTGCCTGATATCAGCTGTGGTTGGTTTTATTGGAGCGTGCTTGGGTCTCTGGCTTGGTCGTCAACTTGGTCTGCCGGAGCCTTTTCCAATCACGGTCCAGGGAGAGACCTTTCCGATTTTATGGGCGATCATCGGATCAGCTCT
>MGOK01000100.1:404-883 GCA_001795335.1 Chloroflexi bacterium RBG_19FT_COMBO_55_16 | reverse complement strand
TTTGCCGGAATCCGTACGGAACAACCTGCCCAAACACGCCCAGGAGATCTACAAAGAAGCCTTCAATAATGCCTGGGAGCAGTACGCTGACCCGGATGACTGGCGCGGAGATGCTTCTCGAGAAGAAGTGGCCCACAAGGTGGCCTGGAGCGCGGTTAAACAAGTATACGAGAAGCGGAACGGAAAATGGGTTCGCAATCCAGATTCCTGATCGGTCGCTTTGGTAAGGAGGTATAGAGATGAACTATGATATCCTGAGAGACAAATGGGACCAGGTTCAAGGTGAATTAATGAAGTGGTGGGAAAGACTCAACGACGATGACCTTCAGCGTATCGATGGCAGCAGCGATGAGCTGGCCCGGCTGTTGCAAGAGCGCTATGGCTATTCCCAGCAAGAAGCCCTCTTCCAGATTGATGAGTTCCTGGAGAAAACGGAGGCGAAACTCCATCTCCTCCAACAGCAAAGGTAGAGGTTTTTT
>MGOK01000100.1:209-331 GCA_001795335.1 Chloroflexi bacterium RBG_19FT_COMBO_55_16 | reverse complement strand
TGAGCTGACGATACCGCTTGACGAAAAAATAAACGACCCACGGTGAGCTGTCCGAACATCGTGGGTCGTTCCTCGTGGATTGTCTGTTATTATGATCCTGCATGAGATTGCATGTGTTGTTC
>MGOK01000100.1:0-185 GCA_001795335.1 Chloroflexi bacterium RBG_19FT_COMBO_55_16 | reverse complement strand
GAGCCTGGCAAAGATCTTCGCCTTGACTTGAGCGTCGAAGACCTGCCATTTGAGTTCCGCATAATTTTCACAGGGTTCCCCAGCAAGGAATCCGACCGGGATGCTAAATCCTCCAGCCCTGTCCTTCCCCCCACCGTAATAACGGCCTTCCGGGTTAACCCCAAAAACCTCTTTGATGAAACCAT
>MGOK01000099.1:9567-9804 GCA_001795335.1 Chloroflexi bacterium RBG_19FT_COMBO_55_16 | reverse complement strand
CAGCGATGGAGGTCAGCACTTCGTTGCCATTTTGGCCGACGAGGATGGTGTCCTCCGACTTGGTGCCGGTAATGGAGGGGTTCCAGGCGAAGACTTGCCCAGCAGAGACCACGTCGGTCGAGCCGGGAGTGGCAACATACTCGCGTGGTTCGTATCCCGTCGGGCCACCCTGATGGTGGAGGTGCCATTCGTCTGGGAAGCCAGTAGCAGCATAGGTCGCCACGGCATCCTGGAGGA
>MGOK01000099.1:9228-9472 GCA_001795335.1 Chloroflexi bacterium RBG_19FT_COMBO_55_16 | reverse complement strand
GGCGGGTCAGAGAGCATACCATGCCCTTAAGCCGCCCGCACAAGACGAGCATGGCGTAGCGATCGAGCTGCTTGCCGGTGGGAAGCGGATGGCGAAAGGCAGAGATGCGTCCGTCGGTGGCGATCAGGTTGACGATGACCTGTACCCCGCGGCGCTCGCTTTCAGAGGCAAGCAGGGCGGCGATCTCATACTCGCTCTGCCCAGGGTGAACGGCGTAGATGGCAGCGTCCATGGCGGTGGCGCA
>MGOK01000099.1:8732-9036 GCA_001795335.1 Chloroflexi bacterium RBG_19FT_COMBO_55_16 | reverse complement strand
TTTAAGCTTCTCTTCTTGTTCCAGACGGGTAGCCTCGATGTTATCGATAGCCAGGTGGAGGGCAGCTGGTGTGATAAGCAGAGCGGCGACGCCGTCGGTGGAAGCGGTGTTGACATAAGAGGCCGCGCCACAGGTAGCCCAGGCGAAACTGCTCACGCGCCGTAGCAGGAGGGCGTCAAGCTGGCGAGATTCCAGCAAGGATTGAATGACGGTTTGTTTTTGGTCAAATTCCATGGTTCACTTCCCAAAGGTTAGTGCTTGGACAAACTCTTCCGCGAACGTGGGGTGGGTGGTCAGCTCAATG
>MGOK01000099.1:8441-8722 GCA_001795335.1 Chloroflexi bacterium RBG_19FT_COMBO_55_16 | reverse complement strand
AGAGGCTGCCCGGCGCTGGGCCGCCGAAACCAACATCTGCTTGGCGCCGATGCCAGCCGCGTTCCCGACTTGACGGAAACGTTCGATGGGCAGAGCTGGAAACATGCCGATGCGCAGGGCGCTGTTCAGATCCAGATAAGTACCGAACGCGCCAGCGACAATAAATTGTTCTACATCATCTGGCATCAGGCCAGCCTCGCCCAGCAGGATCTCGATCCCGGCGCGGATAGCTCCCTTGGCGAGCTGGATCTCTTTCACATCCTCGCGGCTGACCACCAAAT
>MGOK01000099.1:7600-8384 GCA_001795335.1 Chloroflexi bacterium RBG_19FT_COMBO_55_16 | reverse complement strand
CGAGAGTGGCCCTTCTGTAAAACGCCGCGCCGGTCAAGGACGCCAGCCACGAGCAGCTCAGCGACAGCGTCCAGGATGCCCGAGCCGCAGATGCCGACCGGAGCGACGCCGCCGATGGTATGGACGCGCACATCCCCAGCGATGATCTGGAGGCGCTCGATAGCACCCGGAGCGGCACGCATACCAGCATTGATATGAGCGCCCTCGAAGGCTGGCCCCGAGGCGCAGGAGCAGCTCAGCATACGATTCCCCTTACGGCCAGTTCGCCTGGCAGGTATGCTTAAGGTAATCTCGGTATTGGTACCGATGTCCAGGGCGATGGTGATCTGCTGAGTCCGGGCGACGTCCAGCGCCAAAAGCATGGCTACATGGTCGGCTCCGACGTAGCCGGCGATGTTGGGAGGAAGGTAGACCGTTGCCCCGCGAGCCAGGCTCAAGCCGAGCGCGGTGGCTGGCAGTTCGAAGGATTCACCAATGACTGGCACGTAGGGGGAAGCGCCAAGCTGGTGGACAGGTAGTCCAGCGAAGAGGTGGTGCATGGCGGTGTTGCCGACGAATACGGCTTCGACAATTTGCTGCGGCGAGTTCCCCACCCCGGCGCAGAGCTGCGCGGCCAGATGGTTGAGCGTTGCGACCAGGCGGTCTTGTAAGAGCTGACGCCCGTCTGGATGCTGACCTGCGTGCTCGTTGACGTAGGCGATCCGGCTGATAACATCCTCCCCGAAAGCGATCTGCGGGTTCATGGCGCCATCCTTGGCGAGGGTTTCCCCGCTGACCAGGTCAA
>MGOK01000099.1:7235-7412 GCA_001795335.1 Chloroflexi bacterium RBG_19FT_COMBO_55_16 | reverse complement strand
TGAATGACGAAGCCCTGCTCCGCCAGGGCAGCTTTGAGACGGGTCGTGTCCGAGCGCAGGTCAAAGAGGCTGGGGGGAGAAATGTGGAGATCGATCGGGACGACGACCGGGTCTAAGCCCACCTCGACGCCCTGGCCTTCGACCTGCAGGCGCTGCGGCGTGGTGAGCGATTCGGGG
>MGOK01000099.1:910-7218 GCA_001795335.1 Chloroflexi bacterium RBG_19FT_COMBO_55_16 | reverse complement strand
TGGCAGGCCAGTCGGAAACCATCAGCAAGTTCATCCAGACTAAGCTCAGCCTCTTCGACGAGGGTGGGAGGTGAAAGCTCGCCAGTCACCAGGCGCACGCGGCAGGTTGTGCAAGACCCGATCCCGCCACACACGGCGACCAGCTCCACCCCGGCCGCCTGGGCTGCGGCGAGCAGGGTTGACTTGGTTCCTACCTGGACGCGGCGACCGACCGGTTCAAGGTCGATGGTATAGGAGGAGGTAGTCAATCAGAAAGGAGAGATTTCGCCACGCTGACCGCCCGGCTGGCATCTACAGCGTAGCCATCGGCGCCGATTTGGGCTGCATATTGATCGGTGATCGGCGCGCCGCCTACCATGACTTTGAGCGAACTGCGCAGTCCGGCCTCGGTGAGGGCGTCGATGGTGACCTTCATGTTGGTCATCGTGGTGGTAAGTAAGGCAGACATGGCGATGATATCCGCGTCGACGGAGCGGGCTGTCTCAATGAATTTCTGCGGGGTAACGTCTGTGCCCAGGTCATAGATCTCGAAACCGGCGCCTTCCAACATCATCGCCACCAGGTTCTTGCCGATGTCGTGCAGGTCGCCCTTGACGGTACCAATGACTACCTTTCCGGCTGACTTGATATCGCTCTGTTGCAAGTGGGGCTTGAGCAACGCTAACCCGCTTTGCATGGCGCGGGCGGCAATCAACATTTCCGGCACATAGAACTCTCCCTCTTCGAAACGCCGGCCAACTTCGCGCATAGCGGCGATCATGCCTTCGTTCAAGATGATCCCTGGGTTCAGGCCGGAGGCCAGCGCGTCTTTCACTTTTTCCTGAACAAGGGCGCTTTGCCCATCGATCACCCCTGCATAGATATCCTTTAATACTTGGTCCATGATGGTATCTCCTTGATGTGTACTATGATAAGTCTACGCAGTCTATGATTCTATCATCATAAGCTGTTTTAACGCTTTGCCCTGGCTGGAGGATTAAGAAATCGCTCCCAGAGCTGCTCCCTGAGTCGTCCCCCCAATCTCCATACAGCAATCGACGGATCAACACCAGGTCGCCGGCCATGCGCTCGAAGGCCCAGCCGCGGCGGGCTGCCTCGTCCTGGGCGTAGGCCTCAACGGCTGCGCCATCGCCCACACCGAGATCGATGTACACGGCGCGCTGGTAGTGACGCTGCCAGGCGCCCATGACTTCCATCAGGTAATCAGCGTTCTCTCGGCCGTATTTTTCCACGTATTCAGCATAGACCGACTGGAGATCAGTATCACTGCCCAAACCCAGGGCAAGTGTAGAACCTTGATCTGAGCTATGTTCGATGTAGTCCTGGGTGTACCAGTAGGTGCCGGGGGATGCCTCGAATTGATCCTGGTAGCGCTGGCGGCTACCCAAGAAGAGGGTGATGCAATCATGGGCACGCGGGATGGCGAGCGGGATCCCGCGGGAGATCAGTCCGGCGGTGGCCTGCCCACACAACCCATAGGCCAGGACGACAGCATCATAGCCCTGAGCGGCGGAGTCATCGATCTGGTCTTGTAGTTGGGTGCGCAATTTGGTGGGGGTGTTGTGCAGACCGCGTTCGAGCAGTACAACATCCACGAGATGAGGGGACTGGGCAGCGCACAGGTAAATCGCCCGTGCTAATACTTCGCAACCGAGGCATTTCAGACGCATGATGTGTTTAAGTATAAGCGAAAAGCAAGAAACATAGAAGAAATCGCCGAAATACCTGTATACTTTATACCTGTATTCCAATCCATGTTCATCCATCTGCACACTCACTCTTATTATTCTTTCCTGAGGGGCTTGGCCTCCCCGGCCGAGCTGGCTCAGGCAGCGGCGACAACCAGCATGGAAGCCCTGGCGTTGACCGATCACCTGGGTATGTCGGGGGCGGTGGAGTTTTATACCGCCTGCCTGGAGGCGGGGGTTAGGCCTATCCTGGGGCTGGAACTCGAAGTGGCTGCCCCAGCCGGTCTGCCGCCCAATGTTGGGAGCCTGGTCCTATTGGCGATGGACTCGGAGGGTTGGGCGAGCCTGTGTCGCCTGAGCAGCACAGCTCACACCCGCCAGGCCTCCGAACAGGCTCGAGCAATCTCCTTTGAGGTGTTGACCAGTGAAGCGCATGGGCTGCTCTGCCTGAGCGGGGGGCGAGTGGGGGTGGCAACCCAGCTGCTCCTGGCGGGGCAACCGAAAGCTGCGGCGGGTTACCTGGGACAGCTGGCTGAAGTATTCCCAGACCGCCTGTACATCGAGCTGCAAATACAATCCGCACAAGATGGGGTGCTGGCTGCAAAACTGGCCCGGTTGGCGAAGGGGTTGAGCCTGCCGATCATTGCCACAAACCCCGTCTATTACCTGGCAGCGGAGCAAGCCCCCCTGCAGCAGCTGGCAACCGCCATCCGCCTCAACCGCACGCTTTCCGAGATACCCACCGAAGCGGGTGCGCCGCCCGGGTCATACTTCACGACGCCAGCTGAGATGGCCGAACGGTTCTCTTTTTTTTCCACGGCGCTCGCTGCCACGCGGGAAGCTGCCGGGCGATGCCAGCTGGAACTGCGCCTGGACGAGCCACGCTTCCCGGAGGTCTCCTTGCCGCCTGGGATGACTGCTCTGGAGGCTCTGCGACAGAAAGCGGAGGCGGGTGCCGTCCAATTATATGGAAAGATCACTCCAGAGATCCAGGATCGCCTGGGCTACGAACTGGCTGTGATCGGTGAGAGCGGTTATACACCCCTCTTCCTGGTGATGGAGGAGGTGCTTAGACACGCTCGACAAAAGGGCGTGCCGGTCTCGTCACGAGGATCAGCGGCTTCTTCGCTGGTAGCACATTGCCTGGGGATCAGCTCCCCCGATCCGCTGCGTTTAAACCTTTATTTCGAACGCTTTCTCAACCCGGCGCGCACGACGCCACCCGACATCGACACCGACCTGTGTTCACGGCGGCGGGACGAGGTGATCCGCTTCGTTTACCAAAGGTATGGCGCGGAGCGGGTGGCGATGGTAAGCACGATTAACCGCTTCCGGCGGCGATCGGCCTTGCGCGAGACTGCTAAAGCCTGCGGGTTGAACCCGGCGGAAATCAAAACCCTGATTGACCAGCTACCCTACCGCTGGTGGGGACCGAGGGCACTCGCTGCCAGTGAGGAAAATCCCTATGCCGAGCTGGCCAAGCGCTATCCGGCTGGACCATATCAAACCATCTTCAGTCAAGCGGCGGCGTTGATTGGCATTCCGCGGCACTTATCGATCCACCCGGGCGGCGTGGTAATCGCCCCTGGAGCGTTAACCGATCTGGTGCCCATCCAAATGGCTGCAAAGGGTGGGGTAATCACTCAATTCGACTTAGAGTCGATCGCCCGCCTTGGGCTGGTGAAGATCGACCTGCTGGGCATCCGCGGCCTGACCGTGTTGGGAGATGTGGCGGAGGTGATCCAGGCCAGGGATCCCAACCGGTATACTGCCTCCCTGGATGCGCTGGAAAGCATTCCAGAGGATGATGTTGCGACAGCAAACCTGGTACAGGCTGGTAAGACGATTGGATGTTTTCAAATCGAAAGCCCCGGGATGCGTGCTACGCTGAAGGAGATCCAGGCGCGGAGCGTAGACGATATCATGGTGGCGCTGGCATTGTACCGGCCGGGTCCACTTACCGGGGGTTTAAAGGAGGCCTTTGTGCGCCGTCACCGCCGGGAAGAACAGGCGGATTACCTGCACCCGGACCTTGAACCCCTGCTGGCAGATACGCATGGCGTGATCCTCTACCAGGAGCAGGTTCTGCGCATCGCCCATGAGCTGGCCGGGTTGAGCCTGGCAGACGCTGACTTACTGCGGCGGGCGATGAGCCATTTCGATCCTGGGGAGCAGATGCGCACGTTGAAGGAGAAATTCATCGCTGGCGCCTTGGCCCGCAGCGGCGTCCCGCAGGCGGTCGGCGAGCGGATCTGGCAGCTGATGGCCGCCTTTGCCGGGTATGGTTTCCCTAAGGCGCATGCCGCTTCATACGCCCAGGTCGCCTGGCGGGCAGCCTGGTGCAAAACCCACGAACCGGCAGTCTTCATGGCGGCGGTGCTGGCGAATTGGGGAGGGTATTACGGGCAAAGTGTCTACCTTATGGAGGCGCGGCGGATGGAGCTGGTGGTGCGCGCGCCGCACATCAACCACGCCGGTCGCGAGTTCAGCGTACGCTATCTGGAGGGGGGGCCGGTATTGTTTATGGGCTTGGACCAGGTGCGTGACCTGACGCGGCGGGTACAGGTGCGCATCCTGCGCGCCCGGCCTTTCCACTCGCTGGCCGATTTCCTGGCGCGGGTCGATCCCCGGCCGGCCGAAGCCGAGAACCTGATCCGCACGGGTGCATTGGAGGGTTTCGGGACGATCCCATCACTGTTAAGCCAGTCAAAGCGCGGCTGGCGCGGGGGCCAGCTGCCCTTGTTCGAGCTCGATGCAACGAAGGGAATGGAAGTTGAAGAGGACTGGTCGCTGGCGGAGAAGATGGCCGCCCAGGACGCCATTCTGGGCGTTGGTGTGGTAGCCCACCCGCTGGAACTGGTCGCAGCGCAACTCGCGGCGGCGGGAACCATCTCCACCTTAGAGGCGGCGGCGCGCCTCGGCCAGCGGGTCCGCGTGGCCGGGGTGCGCCAGACCTGGCAGCGCAGCCGGATAAGGCGCATGGAAAGCGGGCGCATGGAAAGCGTCTATATAATGGCGTTGGAGGATTTGGATGGAATGATCGAGGTGGTAATTCCCAACGATGTTTACAAACGCTACCGGACAGCTTTCTCCGGAAGCATACCTTTCGTCATTGAGGGAGAAGTCGTGCTGGATGAGGCAGCCGGCGAGCCATTCATCCAGGCGGAGAAAGCCTGGCGGCTAGAGTAAAGATGGATGCTATTTCAGATTTTTTTTGCAAAGCGCAAGCCGGTTTCTTCGTAACCCAGGTGGCGGTAGAACCCGTGCGCCTCTGCCCGATGTAGCCCGCTGGTGATCAGGAGCAGGGATGCACCGCACTCTTTCAGCCAATCTTCGACCGCTTCAAGCAGCATTCTACCGATGCCCTGCCCGCGCCAACCTTTGTCAACCACCAGCCCGCCCAGCCGGCCATAAGGGCCATCGATCTCCAGCCCCAGGGTGAGGTAAGCGCCGACCAGCCCAACCACAGTATGGTCAGTCTCTGCCAGGAATAAAACGTACTCGGGGTGCGCCAGCATCGCCTGCAAGCGGTTTTCCATCTGCGCTGCGGTGGTCTGGTAACCTAACTGGGTCACCATTTGAGCGATGGAAGGTGCGTCGCTCAGCGCGGCTTGGCGAATGAAAACATTATCCATTTAGATTGTCTTTTTCCCCGACAAGTCTTTCCATCATTCTCCGGACAAAATCAACCTCGTCCTGGTTAACCACATGCCCCAGGCCGGGATAGAAGCGGGTGGTCACGACACCATCCAGGCGCTTGAACACTCGTTCGCTCTCTAGAACGCGCTGGCGGGGGATATGCGGGTCCGGGTCGCCACAGCCCAGGAAGACTGGCGTCCCGGCGAGAGAGCCAGAGTAATCGCGCGGTGTACCTGGGGGACCGATCAGCCCACCGCTCAATCCAACCACGCCACCATAGCGCCAGGCGTTGCGGGCAGCATATTCGAGGGCCAGGCAGGCGCCCTGAGAGAATCCAAGCAGGATTGTGCGTTCGACAGGGATGCTAGTGGCAGATAGGCGATCCAAAACCGAAGCGATAGTATCCAGGGCAGAGGAAAGCCAGGGCTCATTCTGCCCAATGGGGGTCATGAAGGGGTACGGATACCAGGTTTGCTCGGCCGCCTGTGGAGCAAGGTACACAAATCCTGGGTGCCCCAGCTCTGCGGCCAGCGACAGGATGCCCTCGGCGCTGGCGCCCCGGCCGTGGATCAGGACCATAGCGGCCTGTGCTTGATCGAGTGATGCGCCGGTGGTTAGGATGGGTTGATTTTGGTGAAGGGAATCCACATTTTGGTTTGAGAGCATCGAGCCTAAATGGTTGGTTTTCGGCAGATGTAATGCCTGACTAAAGCCTCGAATCCAAGGGGGCTACTGCTTTTTACTGGCGAGGGTATTATTCAGGCTTGAAGCTGATGGCTGAGAAATTTTAATGCAAGAAGCTGCTGGGTCGACTGGCCAGCAGAGCGGTGTTTACAAAATTAAGCCGCTGCACATTGGATTCCCAGGTGCTATAGGAGAGTGGGTAGGGAACCCAGGGGTTGCCACGATCGACGTTGTATTCTACCAGGATCAGGCGACCGCCGGGTAGCAGGTAACTCCAAACCAAGCGAAGAAAGCTTT
>MGOK01000099.1:0-271 GCA_001795335.1 Chloroflexi bacterium RBG_19FT_COMBO_55_16 | reverse complement strand
AGCTCCACCAGCTGTGTCTCGTCGTCGATGGCCTGCAAGGTGAGGCCGGGAATTTTGGGGATCAAGTTATGACCGTCGATGATCAAAGGCATAGCGTTTTCATTTTAGTTTCAAAGTAGGGCTGCGTCAATGCACGGATTGTGCTATGATTTAAAAAGTGAGACGTTGGAATCGCTTGTTCTATTACTTGATTATTAATGTCCTGGTATCGGCCTGCACCATGGTGGTGGTGCTCTCGATCTGGGAGCGCACCCACCCGCTGACACCTGAC
>MGOK01000098.1:13700-13823 GCA_001795335.1 Chloroflexi bacterium RBG_19FT_COMBO_55_16 | reverse complement strand
GCTGAGATCACATCAACCAGGCGTACGAGGCCGGTCTCGGTATCCACCTCAACTTCGACCGCCTGCGCCACGTACCCATAGCTGATGTTAGGTTCCGATTTACCAGTCTCGGGATCGTAGGGC
>MGOK01000098.1:13512-13587 GCA_001795335.1 Chloroflexi bacterium RBG_19FT_COMBO_55_16 | reverse complement strand
CATGCGCGAAGCCGAGGCGCTGCCGGAGTTGTCGGTGTAGGCCGTATCCGAGACGATCAGCTCTACCTTGTCCAG
>MGOK01000098.1:13349-13486 GCA_001795335.1 Chloroflexi bacterium RBG_19FT_COMBO_55_16 | reverse complement strand
TCTGCGCCATGACGGTGTGCGTCCCTTGCCCGACCTCAGCCCCGGCGTGATGCACCACCACCCGCTCGATCTCGGCTCTGCCGTGTAACTCCACCGTCGCCCAACACTGTTCCGGAAAACCGAACGAAAAGCCAACG
>MGOK01000098.1:10735-13214 GCA_001795335.1 Chloroflexi bacterium RBG_19FT_COMBO_55_16 | reverse complement strand
CCCCACCCTTTCACGCCTGGCCTCCAGCCTGACTTCCGGGCGCATTCCTCGATCACCTGGGCGAGGCTCACCCCCTTGGGAAGTGGCGTACCCACCGACATCAGCGCGCCTTCGCGCAGCACATTCTGCAGGCGGATCTCGACCGGGTCCATCCCCAGGGCTTCCGCCAGGCGGTTCATCTGGGTTTCTGCAGCAAACGCCCCTTGCGGCCCGCCAAAGCCGCGGAAGGCGCCGCCCGGGATATTGTTGGTGTAAACGGCGTAGGAATCCACCTTGACATTGGGGATCTCGTACGGACCGGTGCACATCAAAGTGGCGTTGCCCAGCACCTTCGTCGAAGTGTAGGCGTAAGCCCCACCGTCGGCGATCACCTCGACTTCGGCGGCGATCAATTTGCCCGCCTTGTTCGCCCCCCACTTCGCCCGGATAATATAAGGGTGGCGCTTGTGATGCCCGATGATCGATTCCTCGCGGCTCCAGATGACCTTCACCGGGCGGTGGATCCCGCGTTGCGCCAGGCGCCAGACTGCCAGAGCCAGCACGATCTGTACCGATAAGTCCTCCCGCCCACCGAAGGCCCCGCCGATGGCCGGGTAGATCACCCGCACCTGGTCCTGCGGCAAGCCCAGGGCGTGGGCGATCTGCTTCTGGTCTTCGTGTGTCCACTGCCCGGCCGCCTCGACAGTGAGGCGGCCCTCTTCGTCGATATAGCCGATCCCGGCCTCGGGCTGCAGGTAGGCGTGCTCTTGGGCCGGGGTGCGGTACTCGCCCTCGATAATTACATCCGCCTGGCTAAAAGCCGCCATCACGTCGCCCTTGCGGATGCGGTAATGGCAGAAGACGTTCGAGTCGCGGTCGGGATGCAGTAAGGTCGCCGATGATTTCATTCCCGCCAGCGGATCCGTAATCACTGGCAGGTCTTCGTATTCCACCTCGATCATGTCGCGGCCCTGGGCAGCGATCTCTTCGCTCTCCGCCACCACCAGGGCTACCTGGTCGCCGACGAAGCGTACCCGCTCGGCGAAGGGCTTGTTGGAACCAAGCCCGCACAGCACCGGCTGGTCGTTCATGATCAGACCATACTCGTTCACTGGCACATCTTTAGCGGTGAAAACTGCGATCACCCCCTCCAGCGCTTCTGCATTACTGATATCGATGCGCCGGATAACCGCATGCGGCCGGTTGGCGAACAGGATCTTCAGGTAAGCCTGGTTGGGCCGGTTGATGTCGCCCGGGTAGAGAGTCTGCCCGGTGACCTTGCCGAGGGCGTCGAGGCGCTGGACGGATTGGCCGATGGAGGGCATAGGAAATCTCCAACGTGAAGGCTGAGTGTTGTATGTGATGTGGAAGTCGTGAAGTGACTTCGATTATACCTTGCCTAAAGGCTAACGTATCTCTAATTCGTCTTCCGGTTCACCAGCCAAACCCCGGCCAGGATGATCCCACCTCCCAGGAAGGTGGCCAATGACAACGCCTCACCCAGGATAATGGCAGCCACAACCACTGCTACCAGGGGCTCCAGGTAGAGGAAAACCCCCACCTGCGAAGCCGGCAAGGCTTTCAGCGCGTCGAACCAGAAAATATACGCCAGCCCAGAGCAGAAAACGCCCAAGAAGCCAATCCCCAGCCAGCCAGAAAGAGTGAGCTGCGGGATTTCCGCCAGGCCTGGACCGTAAAAAAACAGGATAGATGTGAACAGCCACCCCAAGCCCATCACGTAGAACATCATGCGTGTGGCAGGATGGTTCTTCAGACCATATCGCGAGAGCGCCGAAAAGACCGCCCAGTTGAGGGCGCTGATCAGGATCAGGATGTCACCCGGCGTCCCAAAGCTCCCACCTCCCATTGAGCGGAGATCACCCCTGGTCACCACCAACAAGACCCCAGCCGCTGCCAGCCCAATCCCGAACACGCTCAGCCAACCCAGGCGCTCTTTTAAAAAGGACCATCCCAACAGGGCCATAAAAACCGGCGTGGTCGAAACGATCCAGGCTGTGGTTGAAGCCTGGGCGGTGAGCAGCCCGGTCGACTGCAACCATTGGTGGAAGGTGATCCCGATAAAGCCCAGCAGAGCGAAGTAAGCCAGCTCCTTCCAGCGCGGCCTGTAGAACTGTCTCCGAAAGAAAACCGCTACCCCCAGGATCGCCACTCCAATGGCGAAACGTAGCCACACGACCGTCACCGGGGAGACATCCCGCAAGGCGACCTTCGTGGCAATAAAAGAAGCCCCCCAGACAACCACCGCAATGGTAGCTTTGATCAGGGGGGCTATTCTTAGTCTGTCCAACCTGCCAGATTACCCCAACCCTGGCAGCCAGGGGCGAAACCAGGGCATCCCGAGCAGGAGAGCTAACCCGCCCAGGCTGAACCAGATGGCTGCCTGGCGATGCTTGTCCACCGCCTGGGTGGCTTTGCGCGCCGCCGCTGTCCCGATATGGACACACACGATTGCAATAACCATATAAAGAATGTGTTCCAG
>MGOK01000098.1:7244-10707 GCA_001795335.1 Chloroflexi bacterium RBG_19FT_COMBO_55_16 | reverse complement strand
TCGCTGAAAGCAGTCCGGGTGGTTGGACTGAGGACAATGTATAGAATCAGGCCCAGCAAAAGCTGCAGGTCCATCGCCGAGCCAAAGAATACCCCGATCTTGCGGTCAGTTGCTGTCCATTCCTGCCGACCCAACCAACCCCGATATGCACGCAGCAGAGCTACGATCGCCAGAATTATGGCAACCCAACGCAGGACGTTGTGAACTGCGAGGACAAATGAATACATTTTATTCTCCTATGGAATTCTCGATGTAATAATTGCTGCCAATTGGCAGATTAGGGAATTTTATCAAAACTCTTCTCAATCAACCAACAAATCCCTCCGTCAATTTATCTATCCTCAAAACTTTCTCTCCATCCTTCATCCTTCATCCTTTATCCTTTATCCTTTATCCCCTTTTTATGATACGATTCTTCTCGAAGTTCATTTTCCTCGCAGAGGTTCACATGTTTGACATCCCCGATTCAGAGATCCTGCCTCTCACAATGCAGCACAGCTTCTGGACCTGGTCGGCCCAGGCCAGAGTCACACCCATCCCAGTAACGCGTGCCAAGGGCGTCTATTTTTGGGACACAAATGGAAAACGGTACCTGGATTTCAACTCCATGGTTATGTGCGCTAACATCGGCCATGGGGATGAACGGGTGATCGAGGCGATTGTCGAGCAGGCGCGTAAGCTGCCTTTCGCTGGACCCTCAATGGCGACCAAACCGCGCGCCCTGTTAGGGAAAGTTCTCGCCGAGATAACCCCCGGAAACCTGTCAAAGTTTTTATTCACCTTGGGCGGCGCGGATGCTAACGAAAACGCCATCAAACTGGTGCGTGCTTTTACTGGTCGTCATAAAATCCTGGCCCGCTACCGCTCTTACCATGGAGCAACTGCCGGCGCAATGGCGCTGACCGGGGATCCGCGGCGCGTAGCCTGGGAACCAAACTTAATGCCAGGCGTAGTTCATTTCTTAGATCCCTACCGCTATCGCTCCACGTTCCACCGTTATAACCCTGATATTCCGGAACCCGAGTTTACCCAGGACTATCTGAACCACCTCGAAGAGATCATTACCTATGAAGGTCCTCAAACGATCGCTGCGATAGTGATCGAAACAGTGACCGGCACGAACGGCGTGATCGTTCCTCCAGCAGGCTACCTGCAAGGCGTGCGCGCCCTGTGTGACCGCTACGGCATCAAGTTGATCGCTGATGAGGTGATGAGTGGCTTCGGGCGCACCGGAAAGTGGTTTGCCGTCGATCATTGGAAAGTCGTGCCGGACCTGATGACAATGGCTAAAGGTTTAACATCTGGATATGCACCGCTTGGGGTAGTGGCTATGCGCAGCGAAATCGCTGAATTCTTCGATGATCGCGTTTTCCAGGGAGGGCTAACGTACAACGCCCACCCAATTTCCCTGGCAGCGGCTCTCGCCAATATCCGTGTCCTGCAAGACGATCACCTGGTTGAACGGGCCCGGGCCATGGGCGCAAACCTTCGTCGTCTTTTGTCAGACCTGGGCGAGCAACATCCGTCGGTGGGCGAGGTGCGCTCCATCGGGCTATTTGGTGCCATCGAATTGGTGCGCGATCGCCGCACCCGGGAACCTATGGCTCCTTACAATGGCAGCAGTCCTGAAATGACCGCCTTACGACAATCCCTGTTGGATCAGGGGGTATTCGTTTACACCCACTGGCACACAATCTTGATCATTCCACCCCTGATCATCACCGAGGAGCAGCTCACGGAGGGGTTTGCAGCCCTGGATCAAGCCCTCAGGATCACTGACGCAGCTGTGGAATAACCAGAGGAAGGTAGAGTCGTAGTTACGACTTCCGATCCACCCATTACTGTTGGCGATGAATAAGACCAGATCAGCTCACACCCTTTGGGCGCTTTTGCTAAGTGTTTGCCTTATTTTGGCAACCTTCTCCCTCGGGATTTCGTTGCTACCCTTCAGTTTCCTTAAGGCTTTGATTGATTCACTGGCTTCAGACGGCCTGGTCGAATCGTTCAGCCAGTCTTCCTTGCGGGCTGCTTTGCCCACCATCCGTCTTTTTGGGGGGTTCTGCGCGTCCCTGGCGCTCGGAATGTACCTCCTCCGGTCAAAAACCCGGTCCATCCTCGCAGGGCTGCTGGAGGTGTTCTCCTGGAGGAATCTGACCAGCGATCTGCGCAAAATATTCGCTATCTCCCTTGGCGATCGCAAGAACCGGCTTTATATGGCAGCCCTGCTTATAGTCACGCTCCTGGCGCTTTTTATCCGCCTGATGTTCATATCACGGCCGATGCGCCATGATGAGGCTTACACCTTTATTGCATTCGCCTCACGCTCTTTAAGGGTGGTGCTCTCCGATTACCACCTGCCGAACAACCATGTTTTTCATACTCTCCTGGTCTATCTGGCATACCACTTACTCGGTAACCAACCCTGGATTATCCGTCTGCCTGCTCTGGTAGCCGGTGTATTGGTTGTGCCCGCCACCTACTGGATGGGAAACAGGTTCTATAACCGCGATACAGCCATCGTCAGCGCGGCATTGGTGGCAACATCCTCGCCATTTATAGATTATTCGACCAATGCCCGCGGCTATTCTTTACTCAGCCTGTTTGCACTGCTCATCCTGGCGCTCGGTGTGCATGTCAAAGAAAAAAAGAATCTGATCGCCTGGATCTTGATCGTAAGTCTCTCAGCCCTTGGTTTCTATACTAACCCAACCATGCTTTATCCATTCGGAATATTGATGACCTGGCTCTTGGTGAGTGCGCTCTTGAAAGATGTATCCTTGGCTTACAGCCAAAGATTTATTTATTACCTCCTTTCGGCCGCGATCTGTGTGGCACTCCTCACGATTCTGTTTTACTCACCCATCCTGATCTTCTCCGGTCTGGACAATTTGGTCGGTAACTCTATTGTCGCTTCTCTTAGTTGGGATGATTTCCAGCAAAGTATCTGGGTGCGCGCTCAAAATACCTGGGAGGACTGGACAGCCGGGGTGCCCCTATTCATGACAATGCTGCTCGTCACCGGCACAATTGTCTCGCTAGTATTCCACCGCAAGTTGTCGCCCCATCGGCTTCCCCTCCAGATTGCAGCAGTGATCTGGATCGCCATTGTGCTCATCCTTCAAAGGGTCGCTCCTTGGCCAAGGATTTGGCTCTTTCTATTGCCATTATTTATTATATGGGCTTCGGCCGGGCTGACATACCTGCTCCGCCTGGCTACCCAGGTAAGACCCTCTTTTGAAAATGGATACCTCGCCATCATCGGGGTGGCAATCCTGTTGCCCACAATTCTCGTGGCCACATATTATATTAACCCTTCCAATCCGGCGCAGACCACTGGTGTCGAGGAGGAGATCACGCGCTATTTAAAAGACTATCTGCAACCCGGAGATGTAATCGTCGCAATTTCTCCAATGCGCGCCCAGGTTGGCTATTATTTCAGCGCCTATGACATTCTTGACGACTT
>MGOK01000098.1:6792-7152 GCA_001795335.1 Chloroflexi bacterium RBG_19FT_COMBO_55_16 | reverse complement strand
GACGCAGCAAAACTAATTGGCCAGTTTAAATATGGCGCCTTATACGAGATATCCAGGTGAATGAACTCCCACCACTATATCTCGAACGCATGGCGCGCCTGTTGGGGGATGAATATCAGCCTTTCCTGACAAGTTACAACGATCCACCTTGCACGGGTCTGCGGGTCAACACACTAAAGCTTTCTGCCGAGAGATTACTTACAATCACGCCTTTCCATCTGGAGCAGATTCCTTGGTCGCCAGTGGGCTTTCGGGTGCTCCCCCATGTGGTTGGCAGCCACTCGCCCGGTAAGCATCCCCACCACGCGGCGGGTTTATTTTACATGCAAGAACCCTCTGCCTTCGCCGTGGCGGAATTGC
>MGOK01000098.1:356-6735 GCA_001795335.1 Chloroflexi bacterium RBG_19FT_COMBO_55_16 | reverse complement strand
CCACCCACCTGGCCGCTAAGATGGAAAACCAGGGTTTGCTCGTCGCCAATGAGATTCACCCACAACGCGCCTGGGACCTGGCCGAGAACCTGGAGCGCTGTGGCGTTCGCAACGCTACCATCACGAACGAAACCCCCGAACACCTTGCAGAGCATTTCGGAGCCTTTTTCGATAGAATTTTGGTGGATGCGCCTTGCTCAGGCGAAGGCCTGTTCCGAAAAAGCCCTAAAGCGCGTATGGAGTGGAATCCCAAGCTGGTTGAGAGCTGTGCGATCCGCCAATCCAAGATTCTAGAATCCGCGGCGCGCCTGGTACGACCAGGCGGTTGGCTGGCTTACGCCACTTGCACTTTCTCACCCCAGGAAAACGAGGCCACGCTCGCCCGCTTCCTGGAAAATCACCCTGAGTTTGAGATTATCCCGTCGCCCAGGCTGCCGGGATTTTCCGCCGGCCATCCGGAATGGCTCACCCCCCCTGCCCCCGATTCACTGCGCGGCGCTTTTCGGTTATGGCCACATCGTGCCCCGGGAGAAGGTCACTTTATCGCCCTGCTCAGGCGTGATGAGAGCCAGGCCATATCTGCCCTAAAACCCTCTCCCCCGAGCAAGGTGCCCCCCATCGTCCAGAGGCTTTATCAGGAGTATATCCAAGAAAATCTGGTCTCAATCCCAACCGAGCCCCGTCTGGATTTAATCGGTTCTTACCTGTACCAACTCCCTGCCGACTTGCCTGACCTGGGTAGGTTGCGCCGCCTCCATCCAGGTTGGTGGCTGGGAACGATGAAAAAGAACCGTTTTGTACCGGCGCATGCGCTCGCCATGGGGCTGGCCAAACAGGATGCCCGTCGCCTGGTTGAACTCGTGTCTTCCGACCCGGAGCAGGTAAGCGCCTACTTACGGGGAGAAAGCCTCTCCGGGGAGAGGCAAGGAAAAACCAAACCGGATGATGGTTGGGTGTTGGTCACCGTGGATGGTTTTCCGTTGGGCTGGGGTAAGCAAGTTCAGGGAGTGATCAAGAATTACTACCCGCGGGGGCTGCGTCGATTTTGAAGGCGCGATCTTTCCAGGTGGAAAATTCTGCGCAGGATCGCCAGAGTAACCCCATAAGTGGCGTCCATCCCAAAGTAAGAAAGACTCCCTGCACCTAGATTCCTGCTTTTGCTGAGCGGTGTATCGGAAGCATAGTGCAGGATGCCCAGGTCAAAAGGCAGCCCGTAAAGATTGACAACTTCATTTACCGGGTGGCGTTGAGGGCGAAACATCTCGTAGACCGCTGATAAATAAGGCCCGGCCTCCATCTCGATATCTGTGTAACCTTCTCTGTAAAAGACATCCATATAGTTTGTGTTTTGCAGGAACGTCCCGCGTACACATACCGCTTTCTGGTTATCCAGGACGGTGCCAAATACGACAAACGGGGCAACATCCGCTGAAGAAAACGCATTTGGGAACAGATATGTATTGCGGGATTGCTCGTCGTGCACCACGTTAGGGATCATTACATCGCCAATCACGCCGTTCAACGTGGCTGCCTTCCCTGTTACGTAAACGCCCAGGATTTCGCCGACATGCTCCGCAACTTTGGAGAGGATATTATATGCCGCCATCCCTAATGGGTAATCGATATTTAGAATCAACGCCTCACTATCAGACAGATAGGAGAAGTCGTCATCCAGGCGTGGATCCAACCAATCCCGATTCAGGTGAGAAAGCTCGATCACTTGCCCTTCCAAATCGAAACTGTGCTCGCTGGGAATGCGCAAGATGCCGCACGCCTTCTCGTGGGCGGGTAACTGCTTTTCCAAGTGCCGGCTCGGCTGCGTTCGTTGGTATTTCTTTAGGACATAGTACAGGAAATTCTCCTGGCTGGAGGGCACTCTTGCGGCCCTGATCTCTTCCCATTCATTCAATAACGCATCATTCCCTGGTTGTTCCAGGTAAGCGATCAATTCATTCTTGAGTTGGAGTGCGAAACCTGAGAGGAGATTTACCACACTGTGCGGATTACTTGAAATAAAATACACTGGCCTTTCACGCAATTCAGGGAAGGATTCCTCGATATTCTCCCACCAGATGCGCGTGGCACGCCAGTATTCGCTCAGCGAACCGCTGAGCAACAAGACGCGCAAGTTGCACGGCCGGGAGGCGATTTTTTCTAAATTGTATGTGAAATCTGACCCCCAAATAATTTCCAATTGGGTAAGATCATCCAACGAAATCTTGAGCGCCTCGGCTACTACTGCCAGGGAAGCATCATCTTCACTCAGGTTTGATAAGTTAATCGAATCCGGCAACAATTGAAGAAAAGAATGGAGCTTATTCCATTCGATCTGGTACGCTGTCAGGATAGGGATCACATCGTCAATATCCGTCCGGCTAGCGATGAAACAGGCAAGAGTATCTTTGCCATTAAAAAAACACCGCCGTCTCCTGGCAGGGGCAACGACCTGCATCCAGGATTCGACATTACCAAAACCTCTGCGCTCAAAAACGGATGTACTCTGCCCTAACACAATCAGCTCGACCATGTCCATACACAGCGGCAGGCGGAGCAGGCAGTAAATAAACGCTGATAAATCTGGAGCTGGTTCACGCGCCCCTGCATGCAACAACGATTTCATTCTGGCATGGGCTTCCTCCAGCGTGCGAATTTGTACTTCAGCCGTAGAACGCAGCAAAGAATAATATGTCCGTTGGTATAGATCTATATCCTCTGAAGCCGTGCTGGGCACCGTCCGTTCCATGGTCGCTCACCCTCTCCTCTGAGGAGGAGCATCCAATGGCCCGTAGGTTGGGGGACCAAACAAGCGGAACATCAAGGCATAAAGCACTGTCAGCAGACCAAATCCAATGACGAGTAGGATGATCATCACCGCCAGGTCAGCATAGAGGACTCGACCGATGGTTGGGACAGCGATCGAACCTGCCAACTCCTTCGGGATGGCTACCCAATTCTGCCTGGAATTCTCCTGCACCAACAACTTCGCCCCGGAGAAGGCGATGATCGGGAGCAAGATCAATATCAGGCATCCGATCCCTCGCCAGATTGGATGTATCCGCCACGGCCTTGGTTTCGCAGCCGGGTTCAAATAGGGTCGGTTGTATTTACTCATCCATGGCCTCCTATGGATTAAGCTGGCTGGCACGTTCGATCGCTGAAATGATTTTGTAGTAACCGGTGCAGCGGCACAAGTTACCAGTAATCGCTTGCCGGATCTCATCACCTGTCGGTTTCGGACGTTCCTCTAGAAGTTTGGCTGCTGACATTAAGAAGCCCGGTGTACAATAGCCGCACTGTACTGCGCCTTCCTCAATAAAAGCTTGCTGAACAGGGTGGAGTTGACCGTCTTTAGCTAATCCCTCAATAGTGAAAATCTCGGCCGCGTGGGCGCGGGGTGCAGGTACCATGCAACTCATCACCGCAACCCCATCCAGGAAGACCGTACACGCGCCGCATTCCCCTTCGGCACAGCCTTCCTTTGTCCCGATCAACCCGGCTTCCTCCCGCAATAATCGCAATAATGTCTTATCATGTCCGCTATTAAAAGTATACTCTCTTCTATTGATGCGGGTGACAATGGGGGAACCTGCCGCGTGGTGTGTGCTTTCAGAGTGGAAGGTTTCTTTTTCCAGGTAATTCTGACCCCACAACATCACCGGTTGAGCCGGAAATTCACTTCGCTGAACGTTCGCCGCCAAATCACGCAACCCCCGGAGGGTGCAAACACGCACCATTTCCCGCCGGTAATCCCGGGATGCGCGTACATCATCGATCGGTTGTGACTCGGCTTCAGCCAATTTGGCTGCTATCTCGATCGTTTCAAAGTCCAGCTCGCGTCCTACCAGGTAAGCTTCAGCCTGTTGAGCATGAATGACAGTTGGCGCTACAGATCCCAGGGTGATCCTTGCTCGCTCCACCTTGCGCCCCGGTTTATCCGCCAACGTTAAGAGGATCGCCATGTTTACCACAGAGATCGCCTGCGCTCGACGCAAACCCAACTTGATAAACGTGCCGACCTGATCGCCATTCATCGCCGGGAAAGAAATATCTACCAACATCTCGTCCGGTCGCATCACTGTTTTGCGCACACCAAGATAGAAATCGCGTAAAGGTACAACCCTTTCACTTGCCTCGGAAAGCAAGGTTACTTTAGCTCCTAGCGCCAGGAGAGGTGGAATCGTGTCGTTGGCTGGAGAAGCTGTAATCAGGTTACCTGCCACAGTGCCACGGCTGCGAATCTGCGGTGCACCGACTTCCCAGGCTGCTAAGGCCAATGGGAACGCTCTTTCGACAATCAACTGCGAAGCGACGCAGTGGTTGTGGGTCACCAACGGCCCCAAATGAATGATCTCATCTTCATCCAGGCCTATCCGATCCAGGTTAGGGAGGCGCGATACGTCGATTAATGTCTCAATATCCCTCCGGACTCCCCGCTCGATCTCCAGGATCAAGTCCGTCCCCCCGGCAATAATGCGTGCCCGAGGCCCCCGTAGAGCAAGGATTTGGACTACTTCTGCAATGTTAGCTACGTTGAAATATTCACGCCACATGCTGCCTCCGCTCTTTAATAATCTCGGCCATGATGCTGACGGCGATCTCCTCGGGCGTCTCGGCCTTGATCTCGAGCCCCATCGGCGAGTGGACGCGGGCAAGCTGCTCCTCAGCCACCCCAGCTTCTCGCAACATCTCCACGGTCGTTGCCCACCGTCGTTTTGACCCAATCACGCCAATATAAGCTGCGGGAGTCTCCAATAATGCCGGTAGACCAGGGACATCAATAGTGACGTTGCGCGTGGTAAGTACCAGATACGTCCAAGAAGTGATGCTTATATGCTGGGGGAGTTCTACCAGGGGACCGGTTATAAATTCGTCCGCTTCTGGAACGGACTCCGGTGAACATAGTTCAGGCCGATCGTCGCTGACAACCACGTGAAATCCCAGCCAGTGAGCCAGATGCGCGACAGCCTTACCTACATGCCCGGCGCCTACCACCACCAGGGTCGGTTTTGGAAGAATCGGTTCCACAAAAACCTCCACCTGCCCGCCGCAAACGCCAGGGTCACCGCGCTGCGGGTCAGCCAAATTGTATGACAACAAGCGTGGCTTGCCATCCTGGATCGCTTCCAGGGCTGTGGCCAGGACACGGCTCTCCAGCTCACCGCCCCCAACTGTGCCAAAGATACGCCCATCCTGATAGACGATCATCTTACTGCCAACATGGCGTGGTGTGGAGCCCTGGCTGCTCGCGATAGTACATAAAGCCGCTGGCTGATTGTTCGCTTCTAACTCAACGAGAACCTGATAGATCGACTTCATTTGCGATTCGCTGGATCGGATGGATAACTTTCGTGGCTCTGGCCAGCTGAGGACGTCTGTACTCCAGAAAATTCCAAATTAACTTTCCAACAAGCCTAAAATTCCAGGCAACAATTGCTTCTTGCGAGAGACAACACCTTCGGCAAGAAAAGTTCCGTCCGCCTGGCGCGGGTAAGGCATCTCGCTCAATACAGGCAGATCATCGGTTAACAACAACCGGCTTGAGCCACGCACCACATCCGTCACCATCAACATAGCAAAATCTAAGCCGCGCCTGTCTCGCAGGTCACACAGCGCCTTGTGCAACTGCTGGAGATGCTCATTCAATTGAAGCAAATCGGTGACTTCAGCCTGGGCAATGGCAAAATTCACACCCCCAGCTTCGTACACCTTGATGTCCGTCCTGACCACTTCGTCTGGCTGACGGCTGGCCAAGCCCGATCCAGCCCGCAAGACACCCTCGCCGAACGAACGCAGCGTCTCATCCACCAAAGGTCCTCCCTTCACCAGCGCCCAGCGTTCCAGCCGTTCCGCCGCCTGCCGGTCCCGCTCGGTGGTAGTGGGCGAAGACAGGATTAGCGTATCCGAAAGCAAACCTGCCAATAGCAGGCCAGCCAGGTCTGGCGGCGCGCTCAAGCCTGCCTCCTCAATCCGTTCCGAGACCAGGGTGCTCGTGCTGCCGACGACATCGATCGTGAAGCGGATGGGGACATGTGTCGAGGAAGTCCCTAAACGGTGGTGGTCAAGGATCTCCACCAATTCGGCTTCCTCTAAAGAACCCACTGCCTGGCTGGGCTCGTTGTGATCCACCAAAATCAAGCGTAAGCGCGGCGGGTTGAGCACTCCCCGCTGGCGACAAACTCCTACGTACAATCCATTCTCGTCAACCACCCAGAAGTCGTCGCCTTCTTCGCGTAATATGCGGTTGAGTGAATCGCGAATCCGGGCAGTCGCCTGGAAGCGCGGCACATCCATGTCGCAGGCTTCCCGGCAGGGCAAGTCGAGTATCTCGGCGATGCGCATCTCCTGTCGGCGAGGGTGAGGACCGACCTGCTTGCTCAGG
>MGOK01000098.1:0-300 GCA_001795335.1 Chloroflexi bacterium RBG_19FT_COMBO_55_16 | reverse complement strand
TATCGGCGCCACTCCCCAGGTACGGTTGGCAATCGCCCAGGCATCACGCAAAGGGCGGTCCGGAGTCGTTGTATCCAATCGAACTGATACCGACTCAAAACGGGGTGAGGCATCGTTGAGAAGAAGGGGACTTTCTAACCCCAGTCGCTTAAGCACCCAGGTTGTCTGCGGATTAAGCGGGCCAGCGCGCGCCGCGACGACTTCCTCTCCATCCCGCTCGCGCAATAGCCAAGCATACCCCATCGCTGAGGAGATGGTGTCGGTGTCAGGGTTTACATGACCGATAACGTATGTTCGCGT
>MGOK01000097.1:6246-7108 GCA_001795335.1 Chloroflexi bacterium RBG_19FT_COMBO_55_16 | reverse complement strand
TAGTACCAGCAGGATCGGGGGAAACCTGTTTACGAGTACCTTAAATTTCATTTCAAGCTCCCGAGGCGGCCATTTTCCCTTTATTATTCTCAACGATCAGACCATCCCGCAGCGTGATCACCCGCCGGGCGTATTTGATCACCCGTGGGTCGTGCGTGGCAAATATAAAGGTGACGCCGGTCTCCTCGTTGAGCCGCAGCATCGTTTCCATCACCTGCGCGCCGTTGGGTGTGTCCAGGTTGGCCGTTGGCTCATCAGCCAGGATCAGCGCCGGTTTGGTCGCCAGGGCACGCGCCACCGCCACGCGCTGTTGTTCCCCACCGCTCAGTTGGTCTGGGCGATGGGCTGCACGGTCGGCTAGGCCAACCGATTCAAGCAATTGCATCACTCGCGCCCGCCGCTCGGAGGCGCTATGCCCGTTCAAAAGTAATGGCATTTCTATATTCTCATAAGCTGTCAGAGTCGGGATCAGGGCAAAGAATTGAAAGATAAAGCCAATCGTTCCCCGGCGCATGTCGGCGCGCTGGTTGCGTTTGAGCTGGCTGACCTCCTTGCCGTTGATAAACACCTGCCCGCTGGTCGGTAGGTCCAGGCAGCCGATCAACTGCAACAGGGTGGTCTTCCCCGAGCCAGAAGGTCCAACCAGGGCGGTGAATTCACCACTCTCAATGGAAAGACTGACGCCGCGCAGGGCTTGTGTCTCGAGTTTCCCGGTTTTAAAAACACGCGTGACATTCTCAATTCTTGTGACTTCCATGTTGTCCTCCTTACGGAAGTAAGTTATCTGCCGGATGTGCTTTATCCACCGGATTTTCCTAACCGGCCGGATGTACTTTATCCGCCGGATGTGCTTTATCCGCCG
>MGOK01000097.1:825-6236 GCA_001795335.1 Chloroflexi bacterium RBG_19FT_COMBO_55_16 | reverse complement strand
ATCCGCCGGATGTACTTCATCCGCCGGATGTACTTCATCCGCCGGATGTACTTGATCCGCTATTTCTCGGCGCGCAGAGCTTCTACAGGCTCCATCCGGGCAGCTACAATCGACGGATACAGACCTGCCAGCAGCGTGACGACGAAGGTCGCAATGGTCAGATTGACCGTATCGGTCAAGGTCAGCTCAGTGTAAATGGTATCGTTGAGAAGAATCCCGGTGACGCCAAAATTGCCAATGAAAAAACCGTATTTAGTGAAGTAGGCAACCACCAGTCCGCCGAGGATCAATCCCAGGATGATCCCGCCTATGGCCAGCAGCGTGGATTCGGCCAGGAACAGCGCCATGATGCGGCGACCTTTCATCCCGATCGCTGCAAGGATGCCGATCTCACGTGTGCGCTCGAAGACCGACATGATCAGGGTATTGATGATCACAGTCGCGGAAATGCCCAACACAATCAGGTAGAAGAAAACCATGTAGCTGTTCGCAAGGTCTTCATACTGGACGATCAATTCATTCATCTTGGCCCAGGTCAACACCTGGTAGTTCGGGTTTTGTAACGCTGCTACGACGGCGTCGGTCTGCGAGCTATCCTTCAGCAACACAAAGACCGTGCTGGCGTGGTTCCCGGCCTGGGTGAAGGCCTGCGCCTTGGCCAGCGGCAGGAAGACGATGGCGCTATCGAAGCCGTTCGTCTTTGTGGAGTAGATGCCCCGGATGGTAAAAGGTTGCTCATCCACGTCGCCGTTGGAGGTGTTGACCGAAAGACTGATCGAGTCGCCCACTTTCAGCCCCAGCTTTTCCGCTAGTGGCTTGCCAATGAGCATGCCTTCACGGTCATCGGGGGTAAGAAAATCTCCACTGACCAGGCCTTCCCGGTAAGGGGCATTCGCTTCAGAGAGCGGATCGATCCCGTAGATTCTCGCCCCAGCCGATTCGTTTCTGACGGTGACGAACCCGGTGGCGAACAGCCGCGGCGTAGCGACCTTAACCGGGGCCAGCGCGGCAATCTGGGTGGCGACCTGATCGGGATTCTCGACCAGGTCCTCCCACTTGAGGCTGGTTTTGCTCTCGTCGTAAGATTTCGCCCGCACCTGCAGATGACCGCTTTGCAGCCGAATGGCTGTGTCGATCGCCATGCCCATTTCTCCCTGGATAAACGAAGCGAACAACAAGAGCAGGGCCAGCGCCAGGCCCACCGCCAGCGCAGAAAAGAAAGAGCGGCGGCGGTTGCGTCCCAGGTCGCGGAAAGCCATTTTGATTAATTGGATCATAACGCACCTCACACGTAATGCAGGGCTTCAGCGGGTTCGCGCTGTGCGGCTTCGCGCGCTGGAATGACCGCCGCCAGCGCCGCGATGATCGCTACCGTCAATCCCCGCCCCAGCAGCTTATCAACCCCCCAGGATGGGTAAATACGCCCGCTGATCAGCGCCATATAACTTGTGACATTCGAGAATGCCGTGAAATCCAGGCCAACCCGCATGAGGATACCGTTGATTAGCAAACCAAACCCGATCCCAAATGCTACGCCTACCAGCCCGATCAGCGTCCCTTCCAGGATGAACAGCAGGGAGATCTGGCGCGGTTTGAGTCCCAACGCCCCCAAGACACCGATCTCGCGCGTCCGTTCGTAAACGGCCATCAACAACAGGTTCAGGATACCGATCCCGGCGATCATCAGGATCACGACGCTGAAAATGTTCATCACGCCGCCTTTTGTCGCCAGGGCGGATTGAAGTTCGGGATAATTGGCCTCGAAGGATTCAATCTCGTAGCCGGGCAGTTTGGGCTTGAGCGCTGCGATCACGTCGGGCTCCTGTCCCACTTGTTTCAGGACGATCGCCACCTCGGTGGACTGGCCACTCAGATCATAAAGCTCCTGCGCTTCGCCCAAGGACATATAAACCGTGCGTTTTTCGATATCGGGTAGCCCCACGTCATAGATGCCAACCACCGTCATCGTGCGGCGGCGCATCTGCTCATGGGTAGCGCGCCCGGTCAGCGTGAACCGTTCGCCAACCTGCACACCCATGGCGTCAGCCAATCCCTTACCGATGAAAATCATATCAGCGTCATCGGCGGTCAAATTTCGCCCAGCGATAACATTTTGCTGCATTACATAGACATCTTTCTCTTTCTCCGGCTCGATGCCTGTGATGCCTACCGCGAAGGCGCCTTCGGGGCTGCTCGCCAACCCCCCTGTATTGATCCGCCGCGTGGCTGCCACCACCTGTGGGTTTGATAAGGCAGCCTGCACCACTTCCTGGTCATTTACCAGGGGTAAGAGCGGTGTTGAGGCGGCCTTCGCCCGATATCCCTCGGCGTGCACCTGGATATTTCCACCCAGTATCTTGATCGCATTGCCATAAATGGCCTGGTCAAAACCAGCCACCAGCCCATCATAAAACATCATCAGCCCAAGAGCCAAAGACATGGCTATGGCAATGATCAGGGTCCGGCGGCGATGTCGCCAGATATTGCGCCAGGCCAGACGTAGATATAATCTCATCTTCGGCATTCCTTTCTGCATTGCATTTGCATAGTGATCTCCACGATTTTCTCAGGATTCCGAAACTCCAATTCCTCCAGTCAGTCCTTCGCTTGAGACAGCCAGTGTTTTTTCTTGGGGAGGGAACCACTCCTCCAGTGTTGCTGTATCGACAAGATGCAAGGAACCGGGGGGAGCTCCCAGAATACGCTCCAGCGCATCGCTATAGGCCGCGGAAGTGCGTTCGATGCTTTGCAGATCGCCGCCTTCCGCTTCCGGCGAGAGCAGCATCCTGGCATAAGTGTCCCCCAGGCTCTGTACAAGAGACAAGACCACTTCGCTCACCTGGTCAGGAAAGGGGGTCGTAAAGACGCCTTCCTGGACTCCCTGGCGGATGATCACCGAGAGGAGAGGGGTGACACGCTTGACCGCCGTTGTATACACTTTCTGGCGCACTATAGCATTGTCGTCGGTGTACCAGACGCGCAGCAGTGCCAGCAGATAGGATTTTTGTGCGGTTTTCCAACGAGCGGCTGTGTCAAAGTAGCGCTCGAGTTTTTCGAGCGCGGACAGATGAGCATCCTGGGCGATCGGGATCAGGATTCGATCCGCCTCGTCCTGCAAGCGTTCGCTGAGAGCTTCCAGCAGCGCCTGTTTCGAGTCAAAGTAGTGATAGAAGGCGCCCTTGGAAATTTGAAGGTCGTCCAGGATGTCCTGGATCGTCATCTGGCCAAAACCCTTAGTGTACACCAGGCGTTGGGTTGCATCCAGGATCTCGTTGCGCCTCACGGTGTATTGTTCTTCTTTGAGAATTCGGGGCATGCTGCTACCCTCTTTTAAACCGACTGCCGGTTTATTATTAAGGGGAAATATAACTCACGCCATGTCTTTTGTCAATCTCTAGAGAACAGGCTTATCCTGGAGACCCCTAAAAACCTACCCGCTTAGATCTGCAAACACCCATCACAGATACATCCCGAGCATACCAACCAGACCTGTTAACATAACGAGGATTGTCCGGGTTACCCCGAGCAACCGGATCAGAACTGGAATCTACGAAAAAAGATCCGCTTGGCTACTTCATTTGCCAGGACGTAAAGCAGCGTAATGGCGATCAGCAAGGATAGGGTCAGCGGTGACAGAGGCACAAAACCAAAGATGGATCCTGCAAACGGCAGGTATGGGAAGATCAATGTCCCGACGCCGACCAGCAACGTGCTGATCCAAAGATAACGTCCTGGCTTGCTTCGAAATAGCGGCCGGCGGGTGCGTACCACCAGGAGAATAAACAGCTCGGTAAACAGCGACTCGATAAACCAACCTGTACGGAACTGTCCCTCGGTGGCGCGCACAATTAGAAGCAGAGTCCCGAAGGTGAGATAGTCAAACACGGAGCTGATCAAGCCAAAGATAATCATAAAGTTGCGGATGAAGCTAACATCCCAGCGCTTTGGCCGGGAAACCCATTCCGGATCTACATTGTCACTGGCGATCGTCATGGCTGGAAAATCGGAAAGGAAGTTGTTTAGCAAGATCTGTTTGGGGAGCAGCGGCAGGAAAGGCAGGAACAGGGAAAGACCTGCCATGGAAAACATATTGCCGAAGTTGGCGCTGGTGGTTGTGAACACGTATTTGAGGGTGTTAATAAACGTCTGGCGCCCTTGTTCGATCCCCTGGCGCAGCACGTCCAGGCTCTGCTCCAGGAGCACAAAATCCGCGGTTTCTTTGGCGACATCGACAGCGGTGTCCACCGAGATCCCTACATCCGCGGCGTGCAAAGCCGGTGCGTCGTTGATGCCATCGCCCATGTACCCCACGACATGCCCGGTCTTGTGCAGCGCTGATATGATGCGCTCTTTTTGATTGGGATCCACTTCGGCGAAAATGTTGACCCGCTCGGCCAGTTGCCACAAGGCTTCGTCGCGCAGTTGGTTCATCTCCCCCCCAGTGAGTATACCCGCAACTTCCAGACCAGTGGTGCGGACGACGTGCAGAGCCACCCGGCGGTTATCGCCGGTAATAATCTTCAAATCTACGCCTAAGGCCTTCAGATCAATGATCGTTTTTTGCACGTCTGGTTTGGGTGGATCGAAGAATAGCAAGAAACCGGAAAAGATCATGCTGGACTCATCCGCTTCGCTGTACTCCGTTCGAGGCGGAACTTCTTTAAAGGCGATACCCAAAACGCGGAAGCCCTGGTCGCTCCACTGCGCGAAACGCTCCTGAAGTTCTTGCTGGCGAATTCCATCCAGGGGAAGTCGTTCGTCATGGTCTTGCACCTGGGTGCAAACCGAAAGGACATTATCGAAAGCGCCTTTTGTAATCAAGAAGGTTGACCGTTCACCTTGGCTTACATCCTGCACAGCCACGCTCAAGCGTTTCCTCACAAAATCATAGGGGATCTCTTCCGTTTTTACGAACCGTTGAATCTCAGGCTGTGTGTGAGAAAGAATAGCTTCGTCGAGTGGGTTGGTCAGCCCAGTTTGGAAACGAGCGTTCAGGTAAGCGTTGAGCAACACCTGCTCGGAGGGGCTGCCCTGCGCGTCTAAGGCCCCATCCAGACTCACCACTCCCGCTGTCAGCGTGCCGGTTTTATCCGTGCAGAGCACGTCCATGCTACCCAGGTTCTCAATTGCAGCGAGCTGACGCACGATCACTCCGCGCTTCGCCATGCTCTGCGCCCCTTTCGAGAGGGTGATGCTGATAATGGCCGGAAGGAGTTCCGGAGTTACGCCGACGGCTAACGCGACGGCGAAGAGCAGCGATTCGAGAGCGGGTCGGTGCAGGATGACATTGATGGCAAATACCGCCAGCACCAGTAAAAGCATAACCTGGGTAAGCATGTTGCCAAACTGGCGAATGCCCCGCTCGAAGTCGGTCTCCGGCGGGCGCAGCGCCAGTCTTTCGGCGATCTGGC
>MGOK01000097.1:0-668 GCA_001795335.1 Chloroflexi bacterium RBG_19FT_COMBO_55_16 | reverse complement strand
AACCGCCTGATTGACAAAAAAGTCGTCCGCTTCCAGCACGATCCCATCCGCCGGGATGAGGCTGCCAGCCGAGAGCAGGACGACATCGCCTGGAACCACATCCTCGACCGGGATCGAGGCGGGCTTTCCATCGCGCAGCACCGCTGATTTTAGCTTAATTTGATTGCGTAGTTTTTCTACAGCATTGCTGGCGCTGTACTCCTGGATAAAACCGAGAATGGCGCTGGCCACCACGATCAAAATCACGATCGTTGCATCGATCCACTCACCTGTCAGGATAGAAATCGCGGCTGCGAAAACCAAGATGAGGACTAAGGGACTTTTAAACTGGTTCAGAAACAGCCGGAAAGGAGTGGCTTTTTCCCTGTCCCGCAACAGGTTATACCCGAACGTCTCCAGGTGCTGTTGCGCAAGCCCGCTGCTCAGCCCTTTTGCCGAACTCTGCAATTGGGCAAACAAGTCTTCAGTTGGCCGACTCCAGTAAGGGTTTTGAGAGGAGGTGTCCATAATTGAAAGAGGAGAAATGACATCAAACCACTCCTCCATCCTGGCCTGCTATTCGGATTGACGGGAAACATACGAATTCTACACCCGATTTTCCCCCATTCAATTTAAACTTGATTCTTTTGCGTTTCCAAGGCCGTTCTTAATATCCGCGATTCTTCTTT
>MGOK01000096.1:36067-43613 GCA_001795335.1 Chloroflexi bacterium RBG_19FT_COMBO_55_16 | reverse complement strand
CTTGCTCCGTTGACTCATCATTAGCTCCCTCTGGCGTATACTGAGATTCGCCATAAGGTAACATCTTTTTTGAGGCAACGTTACTTTCGAAAGTTACTTTTCTTATGAGGCAATTCGGGCGATTGTTTTTCTTCATGGGTATGGTTTATAATTTCTCGACTCCGCGTCCTACACGCCAAGTATCTATGCCCTCCGATCCTGATTCCCCAATCTCTCTAGAGGCGCTTCCTTCGCCAAAGCGCCAACCCTGGAAGACCCAGGTTGGCGCTTTGGTCGCGCTTTTCTCTGGTAAAGGCGCTCGGGAAGGGTACCTGGCATCCCTAGACCAGGGCGTGATTAGCGCGGCCAATTTCCTGGCGACGGTTATTCTGGCACGCAACGTCGACCCAACCGAGTTGGGCGTTTATGGAGTCGGCTTCATCTCCTTGCATCTTGTACGGTCTTTTCAAGAGGGGTTTGTGATCCAGCCCTTGAATGTCTATGGGGCGAGTATGGACGAGACGACATTCAAACGCTATGCCACCAGTTCGAGCATCATCCAAGTTTTGCTGGCGATCCTGTCCGCCCTGATCGTGGCGGTCAGCGGCTGGGTTCTAACGGTCCTTGGGAATGACACCGCCGGGCCTGCGTTGTTCTCACTATGGCTCGCCTTCCTTTGGTGGCAGTTACAAGAATACGTCCGCCGCATGCTTTATACGCGCGGAGCCGTCTTCACCGCGGTCATCAACACTGTCGTGGCAAACACCGTGCGCCTGGTTTTGATGATCCTCTGGGCAACACAAAGCAAATTGAGCGGCATCGCCGGATTGTACGCCATCGCCTGGGGAGCCTTGGTGGCCTTGATCCCCGGTATATGGTCCACACGGGCTTATTGGACCAAGGATTTTCTAAGCATAAAAGTAACCTGGCAGCGGAACTGGGGGTTTGGCCGTTGGGTGTTGGGCGGCACGCTTGCGAACTGGGTGGCCGTAGAATTTTACCCGGTGCTGACCGCTGGCTTAATCAGTTTCGCGGCTGCCGGCGCTTACCGCGCCCTGCAGAACCTGGTTGCGCCGATCCACCTATTGTTGCGCGCGACCGACACCTTTCTCACCCCGCGTGCTGCAAATATCTACGAAAAAAACGGCCAGAGAGCCCTATCCCGCACATTACGCCTGATTTACCTGGCAGCTGGCATTCCTATCCTGGCAATATTGATCGTTGCCATGACGTTCCCGAAGCAGCTGCTCCACCTTGTCTATGGAGATACCTACCTCGCCTACAGCGACGGCGTAGTCCTGATGGCACTTTTCTATGCCCTGTGGTTCGCCTACTGGCCATTACAGACCATCTTCAAGGCGGCCCGGTTATCCCGCCCCATCTTCGTCGCCAACCTGGTGGCAATCCTCTTAATGTTCACAGTGGGAATCTGGATGATCCTTCGCTGGGGAGTCTATGGCACGATCGCCGGACAGGCGCTCAACTCGCTGATCGTCGGGTTGATCTTGTGGGGGACGTGGATTGGAATAAAACGCAATGCATAATGCGTGAAACGTTAATGCTGAATGCGTAATGCGTAATACGAGATTCGTGAAATGTGAATTTGTTAGAGGAGTTTAGAAGAAGATTGCCTAAATTTAAACAGTCAAGCTGCTCGCTTATGGCTCCCGAAACGCAGTAGCCCCCGCGGTAGCCGGCCATCCCAGCCTTTCTGCCAGCGAAACCAGAAGGCGATCAAGAATGCCAGGCAGAGCAGTTTTAGATCAAATCCCAGGCTCGCGTGATTAATATAGAGGCGGTCAAAGCGCAATTTTTGCCGAGGAGTGAGGTAGTAATCCCCAGCGACCTGGGCCAGGCCGGAAAGCCCCGGCAGCACACGATGGCGTTCAGCATATTCCGGTATAGTTTCCAGATAGCCGTGCACCAGGATCGTTCGTTGCGGGCGCGGGCCGACGAAGCTCATCTCCCCGCGCAGGATGTTGATCAATTGAGGCAATTCATCCAAGGCGGTCTTGCGCAAAATGCGGCCAACCAGGAGTACACGCTCGTCCTCTTCACTGGACAGGACCGGCCCGGTGATCTCCTCGGCACCGGGCACCATGGTGCGAAACTTGAATTGACGAAAATTAATACCCCCTTTGCCGACCGAGTTCTTTACGAATAAGATCGGGCCGGGGACTTCTACCCATACCAGGACAGCACTGACCAACCAGATTGGGGCGGAGAAGATCAAGCCGAATAGCGCCAGGGCGAAGTCAAACAGGCGCTTTGACAACGGGTTAGGTCCTGGTTCACCGATGATCTCGAGATGGAGCTGGTGGACTTCTTCCTGGATCCGCTCAGATGGCGGCGAGTTGTTCTCCCACCAGCGCTCGGAGGACAATTGCATATGGCAGGATTATACCCCACTCAACTATCTCCCATCCCCCGCCCGTTTTCCTCCTCTGATGTATAATCGTAAGCATGGTAAGACGGACACCCCAACGACTTTTCGCCGGCCTGGGACTGTTAGGTTTGATCGGGCTCTTGTTGAGCCTGGTCCTCCCGGCGATGGCCGCGCCTCAAATGCAATTCACGCCCTTTCCGACGCCCACTCCGGGGTTAGACGGACGCATTATTTATATCGTTCAGCCGAACGATTCGTGGTGGCTGATCGCCGCCAGGTTTAACCTCAAACCCGAGCAGCTGTACGAATTAAACAACGCCACCAGCGAGACCATCCTTGCTGTGGGCAAGGAGGTTCTGCTCGGTTTTGGCGGTCCTGCCGAAGTCACCCCGACCGCTGGACCGACCCCCACAGCAGCCCCTCTGTTGCCCACCCCCAGCCCCCGCCCGGGTTCGGGGACTCTGTGCGTGTTAGTCTATGACGACACGAACGGCGATTCTCTCCGCCAGGAAGTAGAGGCATCCATCCCAGGGGGAGCGATCAGTGTGACCGATCGAGCTGGGAAGGTTTCGCTGACACAAACGACTTCCAGCGTTTCGGATCCCTTCTGTTTCGAGGATCTACCGGAAGGTGAATACAATGTCAGCGTGGCCGTCCCTGACGGTTACAACCCAACCACTGTGCTGAACTATGCCCTGCTTGTGGAGCCGGGATCCGAGACCTACCTGGACTTCGGCGCGCAACTCAGCTCCGCTGCGCTAGCGGAAGCTCCTGACGCCTCCAGCAGCCGATCACTGCTTTTCGGAATCTTTGGAGCGCTGCTCCTTATTGCTGGGATTGGCCTGGGAGTGTACGCTGGCTGGATGGGAAGGGCTAAGCGCCGGGGGGCAGCCGAGTAGGGGAGCACAAGTGAATAGGTGTTGGGGTGGTACTAAAGAATGATGTCAAGAGGCGGATAGGATTTCGTGATAGGCAGCAAGCAATTCTTGCCCGAAAGTAGAGCTATGCCAACCAGCAGCCTGTTTCTGGGCTGCCAGGGACAATTTCTCAGCCACTTCTTCTTCGACAAGCACGGTGATCAGTGCTGCACCTAGAGCGCGTGCATCATCCAGTGGAGCCAGGTAGGCGGCTGACCCGACCAGGGCGTCGGCGAGCGTACTTTCGGCGGCTATCACCGGCTTCCCGCACGCCAGGGCGCTATTCACTGGCCCTCCCCAGGGAGACAACGGAGTGGGATGGAACAAGGCAGAACATCCCCGATAGAGCGCTGGGATATCGTCTGGCGAGAGAGACGGCAGGGCGCGCACGCTCCCGCTCACATTGAATTTCGCCTCCAGCCCCGTCAGAGTTCGGCGCGCCTGGCGGTCCAAACCCAGCAGAAGCATGGGATAGTACTCTCCGATCGAGCTGGCAACCCAACTCCAGGCTTGCAGAGTGTGTTCCAGCCAGAAGGCACTGGTCGGGCCGTGGTATAAGACGTAAGTCTCAGGCAGATCCACTCTATGCAAGCTGCCCATAGCGCTTGGAGAGTTATTATCACCGATTTCCCCACCCGGCTCCGGAGTTGGTGTAAAGGAGGGGTGAACGACCTGTGGCAGGAAAAAGATCGGGGCTGGCAGGTCAGGCGGGGGCAACCCGGCCGGCCAGAATATTCCCCGCACCCGGCTTAATCCCCCGCGCGCCAACGACTCCCGGAGACGCACACTCAACGGCTTGGGTTCCTTGAGGACAGGGTGTTCCCCCCTCTGGTGAAGCTCGTTAAAACTGCCTGGGCTGATCACGCTGACCGGCTGCCCAAATAAAGGCGCGGCAGGTGTCGTCAGGTGCAGCAAGCTGGCGTCCAGGGCGCGTGCCAGTTGGGGCAACCTGCGTTGTTCCCACTCCAGGTGAGCGATGTCCGTGTCCGGAGTAGAGTGAACTTTGGTTGGGATATTTTTCAGCCAACCGGGAGGTGGAGCAGGCAAGGCAATCACCGGTTCCACCTCAGAGGGGAGATAAGCCAGCAAAGCCAGCAAGTGCAGGGCAGCCGGGCCTAAGGGTCTGCGCACCAGAGGCCAGCCATCGTAAATAATTCGCAAAGTATGCATTTTCAAAGGGGTCTACTGAATTATCGAGTCCCCTGCTGCTTCGCCTCCACACGCCGCAGGAAGCGCGCCTCATCGATCACCATCCGCTGGTGAGTACCTTCTCCGACCAGCTCCGTTTCGTCCCAAGCCTGAACAACGAACGAAACACGCAAGCCATCCAAGGCAATGACCTCGGTACGGACGCGCACGGTGCTTCCAAGCGGCGTGGGAGCCAGATGGCGCACATCGATGTGCACCCCAACGCTGGAGAAACCAGCGGGAAGGCGCTCCGCAAGCAAGCGGTGGGATATCCGTTCCAAGAAGGCGATCAACCAGGGGGTTGCCAGCACGCGTGACGAACCACTGCCCACGTGCCGGGCAGTCTTGTCTTCGTCAACGGGGAAGGTTTCTTCTTTGACCAGGCCAGGTTGGATGATTTCGGTGAGGTCCATGCAATACTCCTTACGCCACATTCCACCAATCTCGCCCTTCACGCAGGCCAAAGGCTGCCAGCTGGGCGCGGATCAGCGGGCGGGCGCCGCGCGCCCCCACCGCCGCCAGAACGATCGGGTGGTCATAGCGCTGCCACCACTCCGGCAGCGCTGAGGGTGCCAGGATAGGCAGCCCACGCCGCGCCCGGCCGATCTTGCGCGGATCGACGTCTACGAAGGCGACCAGGGGTGCACCCTGGCGGACAAGGTACTTGCTCAAGCGGCGGCCGATCATGCCTGCACCCCAGATAATAACCGCTTCGCACCCGATCAGGGGGCCGCGCCCCAGGTAGTACGCCTTGGCTCGCAGGAAATTTTCCAAGGCATACCGCCCATCGCGGCGCGTTAACCGCTCGGGGCTTTCCCGCCAATCTAGCAAGACTTCTGGAACCTTGGCAAAACGTGCTCCTGCCAGATACAGGCGCAACCACAGATCATAGTCCTCCGGCCAGCCGTGTTCCTGATAGCCGCCGACCTGTTCCACCCACTCTCGCCGGAAGACTACACTGGGATGCGCCAGTGGGCTTTCCACAAATATCTCGCGGCGGATATCGGCGTCGCTGACCAGCGAATTCAGCCACTCCAGGTAGAGGCAGAAGCCCTGGCGCACCTGTCCGGGCGGGTAGCCCCTGACCAGGCAGCCCACTACCGCCACCTCGGGATGCGCCTCCAGGAAAGCGATCTGCCGGGCAAGGCGCTCCGGCTGGCAGCGGTCGTCGGCGTCCATGCGAGCCACGTAAGGCACGCGGCAGACTGCCAGGCCAGCGTTTAGGGCAGGGATAATGCCGCCATGGGGTTGAGAGAGTAGCCGAAAACGGCTATCCCGGCTGGCCCATTCCTCCAAGATGGCAGCCGTCATATCGCTCGAACCATCGTCGACGGCGATCACCTCGAAATCGGCGAAGGTCTGGCTGACCAGGCTGTCGAGCGCTTCGGAGAGCGTTCCAGCAACGTTGTAGCATGGCAGGAGCACTGACACGGCAGGCATGGCCTGATTGTACCTGAAAATTATAAACGCCCGGTTGACAACCGGGCGCGTCCATTATTTCCTGATGATTGAATGATTGGTTTTTGTTTCGCTCTAAATCTGAATCACCTTCGCCGCCGCCCCTCTTTGTTCGCTCCCCCAACCAACCACCAGGCGATCAATGCAAACAGCGCCCAAAGCAGGCTGCCGGGCAACTCTTCGCGATAAGCAGCCCACATCACCCAGCCCACCGCCCAGAATTTCAATCGCTTTCAACATCAGTGACCTCATTTCAATCAGCGTTTCCTGGGTTTCCCTTGACAAGGTAATCATTGTAAGTTGCCTCCGGCGGTCAAAAACGCGATACTTTAGGGCGTGGGGTGAAACGAATGTATAATCAAGTTGGAAGCAAGGTTATTGGAAGGAGATGAAAACATGAAAGACTACAGCCAAACATCCTTCTGGCTGGCGACTTACGGACCTTACACGACCAACCCGCCTCTAAGGGGGGATATTGAAGTCGACGTGGCCATCATTGGTGGGGGATTCACGGGACTCTCCACCGCTTACAATCTCTGCAAGGACGAACCCACCATACAGGTCGCCGTGCTGGAGGCAGAGGTAGTCGGGTTCGGTGCCAGCGGCCGCAACGGCGGATTTTCGATGACACTCTTCGGGTTAGAGCCAGCAGTGACCAAGGCGCTCTTCGGACACCAGCGCACCGTCGATGCCCACCGCTACATGGAGCGCGCCGTGGATTATGTCGACTCTATGGTCAAAGAGCAAAACCTGCAGTCTGAATATTGGTTCCCCGGCTTCCTGCGCGCCGCTACCACGCCCGGATATGTCAAACGCATCCAGCATGACCTGGAGATCCTGACTGCCATGGGGATCACCGGCATTGAGTGGATCGAGGCACAAAGAATCCGCGCCGAGGTGAACTCGCCGCGTTTCCTGGGCGGTTGGTGGGAACCACGCTGCGGGTTGCTTAATCCCGCCAGACAGGTGCGGGAGCTAAAGCGCCTGGCCCAGGAACACGGTGCCCAGATCTACGAAGAGACGTCTGTGACTGAAATCCAGCGCGGGGAGCGCTTCACATTGCAAACCACTGGGGGAAAGGTGACAGCTGACCGGATGGTTTTCGCCACCAATGCTTACTCGCACCTGATCCCGTTGCTACGAAGGAAACAGGTGCCCGCCTTCACCCACATGGTGGTCACCGAACCGCTCACCCCTGGACAACTGGAGGAAATTGGCTGGAAAAACCGGCAGGGGATCGAGGATGCCCGCAATCTGGTGCACTACTTCCGGCTGACCGCCGACAACCGGCTAGCAATGGGCGGCAGCGACGTGAGCATCGCTTTCAGCCGGGATATGGAGCACGACCTGAACGCGCGCATCTTCGCTGACCTGGAGCGGGATACAGTTTGGCTGTTCCCTTGCCTGAAAGGGGTGCGCTTTACGCACCGCTGGGGCGGGCCGGTTTCTGTGCCGTTAGATTTAGCCCCGGCCATCGGCTACCTCGGTGACCGGCGGGCGGTTTACAGCCTGGGTTGCGTCGGTCACGGTGTTTCTATGGCGCATCTGAACGGCCGCACGCTGGCAGACCTGATCCTGGAGCGCCAGACCGACTTGACTGAAGTGTGGTTTGTGAACC
>MGOK01000096.1:14460-36055 GCA_001795335.1 Chloroflexi bacterium RBG_19FT_COMBO_55_16 | reverse complement strand
CCTGGCCGCCCGAGCCGCTACGCCTGCTCGCCAGCCATGCAATTCGCGGGTATCTCCGGGTAGAGGACGCCCTGTACGAACGAAGATTATCTAAGGAAAGTACAGAAAGGTTGATGGATTAGTTTGGAGGGGATTTAACCAGCCAATTGCTCTGCCGCCCTTTGGATCGCCGCCAGCATCTCCTCATTGGTTTTGAACTTGAACTCTTCCAAACCCAGGCGTTCAGCCTCGGCCGCTTCGGCAGCCTCCAGCCGCTGCCATTCTTCCTTGGTAACTACATGTTTTTCCAGGCGGTGCAGCCGCGCCCGTAGTTCCTCCAGGATATGGTCAGGATTCTTCGAAGGGTGCAGGGTCTGGAGGTATTGCAGGACGGCCTGCGCCCCAATTTCCCCGTCCTTGCGCGCAATCCCCACCAGGCCGTTGCTGGCCTCGCGCGACCAGCCGGCAACGAACACGCGGTCGACCGGGCGGTTGGCGTCCGGGTCGAAGGCCTCGTAGGAGTTTCCGTCCACCGGGAAGCGCGGTTGGGGATTTTTAACAAACTCATTCCAACGCACCGCCAACCCAAAGTTTTCGTCGACCCGGTCACCGATACAAAAGATCACCGTTTCGACCGGGATCACGCGCTTGGTGCCCAGGCGTTTGGCCTTGGTGTCGCCATCGTCAGCCACCAGGGTAGTGTCTTCAACTTCCAGGCCGCGCACCACACCGCGCTCGCCGCCGATGATGCGGCTCGGTGAGGCCAGAAAATCGAAAAGAAAGCGGGTATTGGAAACCGGCTCCTCGGCTTTCGGCAAGGCAGAAAGGAAAAAGGCCCTGGCTGCGGCGATGTCCTGCCCAACCGATCTCATCACTGGGGTAGAACGTACGAATTCAGCCTCCAGGGCGTCCAGGTCCAGGTTGCGGGCCACGGTTTCCATCTCTTTTTTGGTGAACTTCACTTCGGCTGGTCCGCGGCGCGCCACAGCGACCACTTCGTCTACCTTCACCTCACGGATCAACCAATGAGCGATGTCCAACATCACGTTCCCCACGCCGATGACGGCTACCTGCTTCCCGATAACAAATCTCTGTTCGCTGAAGGGAGGCAGCTGGTTGTAATGGTAGACAATGTCTTTGGCGTGGTAGACCCCCACCAGGTCCTCTCCCGGAATTCCAAGCCACTTGGTACCCTGGGCGCCCACTGTCACCAATATGGCCTGGAAACCCATCGCCCTCAGGTCTGTCAGGCTTAGATCGCCTTTCTGACCGACTACCAAATTACCGTAATAATCGATGTTGTGGGTTTCGAGGATCTGGCGGAACTGCTTGCGCAGACCTTCCTTCATCTTGTGCTTCGATGGATAAATGCCGTACTCCGCCAAGCCGCCGGGCTTAATATCGCGGTTAAGCAGTACGACATGGGCGTCTTCGCTAGCGATCTGCCTGGCGGCAAACAAACCAGCTGGTCCGGCACCAATCACAGCGACAAGGTGTTTGCTTTGCGTTTCTATGGCCACGCGCGCCTCCATTTGTGCACAAAAAGACGGCCTTTCGCCGCCAGAGTATCTTGATAAAAATTATAGCCTGAGGGGAAATTTTTCACAAGTGGAAAATCGAAGGTCGTCGTTGCTCAAAATGGATGGTTGTGCTATAGTTTATTACTTTTCGACCTGGAAGAATATTTTCTTGACTTGATACGTAGATTATGGATACTGAAATAAAAAAACTTCAACTTTCGAATGGCTTACAGGTTCTGCTTAAAGAGATCCACACCGCGCCCATTATCAGCGTGTGGTTGTGGTACCGCGTCGGCTCGCGGGACGAAAGACCGGGGATTACCGGCATTTCCCACTGGACAGAGCACATGCAATTCAAGGGCACAGTGCGCTTTCCGGCCGAGGTACTGGATAAAGCCGTCGCCCGGGAGGGCGGCTACCGCAATGCCTTCACTTTTCTGGACTGGACCACCTATTTCGAGACTATGCCGGCCGACAAGGTCGACCTGGCTTTGGATTTGGAAGCCGACCGGATGCACAACAGCACTTTCGCAACCGGCGATGTGGAGTCCGAGCGCACGGTAATCATCTCTGAAAGGCAGGGCAATGAGAACGAGCCGCTTTTCTTGCTTGGGGAAGAGGTACAGGCAGCCGCCTTCCGGGTGCACTCTTACCATCACGAGATCATCGGCGATATGGCTGACCTGCAGAGCATACAGCGCGACGACCTCTACAATCACTACCAGGCTCACTACGTAACGGGCAACGCCACCCTGGCTGTTGCCGGCGATTTCGAGAGCGAGTCCATGCTGGCCCGCATCCGCGCCCGGTTTGAACCCCTCCCAGATGGAAAGGTAACTCCTCAACGTACGCGCCCTGAACCACGCCAGCCGGGTGAGAGACGCTTGAATGTGGATGGCCCGGGAGAGACTACCTTCGTGCAGGCCGCTTACCACGCCCCAGCCGCCACAGACCCGGATTTCTTCCCCTACCTGGTGACCGACAGCCTGTTGACCGGTCCCAGCAATCAGAATCTTTTCGGCGGCGGTATATCCAACAAAACCTCTCGCCTGTACCGCGCCCTGGTGGAGAAAGAACTGGCGGTGAGCGTCTCTGGCGGCCTGACCGCGACGATCGATCCCTTCCTGCACAACATCGTGGTCACCGTACATCCAAACAGCATGGCTGACCAGGCGATCGGTGCGATGGACGATGAGATCAAGCGCCTGCAAGACACACCCCCACCCGACAGTGAAGTAGCCCGGGCTGTCAAGCAAGCGCGCGCCCTGTTTGCCTACGGCAGCGAGAGCATCACTAACCACGCCTACTGGATGGGCTATTCAGAAATGTTCGCGACCTATGACTGGTTCTTGAATTACCTGGATCGCCTGGCTGCCGTGACACCAGACGATGTGCAGCATATCGCTCGCACCTACCTGCGCTCGAGCAACCGCGTGCTTGGTGTCTATTTGCCTACCGGTTTAACTGTAGAAGGAGATTAATACTTTGGATTGGCAACTCGCAACTCGCAGCTCACAAATCTCAGCCTCCCACTCGCTGCCTGGGTCCGATGACATCACCCGCCAGGAACTGTCCAATGGCATCGTTGTCCTGTCCCGGGCGAACTTCAACAGCCCCTCGGTCGTAGTTAGTGGTTATCTCCCCACCGGCAGTTTATTTGACAGCGACGAAAAATTAGGCCTGGCCGACTTCACCGCGCAGTCGCTGATGCGCGGCACCACCCGGCGTCCTTTTCAGGAGGTCTATAATGCCCTGGAGTCGGCCGGCGCTAGCCTGGGCTTCAGCGGAGGCACACACACGATCGGCTTTGGCGGCAAGGCTCTGACTGAGGACCTGGATTTGTTATTGGAACTCTTAGCCGAATCCTTGCGCCAACCCACTTTCCCACAAGAACAGGTGGAACGCCTGCGCGCCCAGCTGCTCACCGGGCTGGCAATTCGCGCCCAGGACACTGGGGAGATGGCTTCGCTGACATTCGACAAGATCGTCTACACTCGCCATCCCTACGCTCGCCCGGAAGACGGTTACCCGGAAACCATCCAGGCCATCGGCCAGGAGGATCTGGCAGCGTTCCACCGCGCTCATTACGGGCCACGCGGCATGGTGATCGCTGTGGTTGGGGCGGTCGAGCCAGCCAAGGCAGTCGATAAGGTTGCCAGGATTTTAGGTGACTGGCAGTATCCTGAGCAGCCAGAACCCCCCACCTTGCCACCGGTCTCCGCGCCTGAAGAACCGAAGACCCGCAAAGTCGACATCCCGGGTAAATTCCAGGCCGACATCGTATTGGGCGTCGTTGGCCCCGAACGGCGCTCGCCAGACTTCCTGGCGGCATCCCTGGGGAACAACATCCTCGGCGTCTTCGGCATGATGGGCCGCATCGGCGAGGTCGTACGCGAGAAGGCTGGCCTGGCCTACTATGCCTTCAGCAACTTGTCGGGAGGGATAGGACCAGGCCCCTGGTTTGTTTCGGCGGGCGTCGATCCTGCCAATGTCGAACAAGCTATCGATCTGATCCGCGACGAGATCGCCCGGTTCATCGCTGAGCCAGTGGCGGCTGAGGAACTGGCCGATAGCCAAGCTAACTTCATCGGTCGCCTGCCGCTCTCGCTCGAGTCAAACGGCGGGGTGGCTTCTGCGATCCTCAACCTGGAACGTTTCGACCTGGGTTTGGATTATTATCGCCAGTACCCGGATCTCGTGCGGGCGGTCACCCAGGAGGAAGTGTTGGAAACCGCGCACCGTTATTTTCTCCCCAACCGCCTGGGCATCGCCATCGCCGGCCCATGACGGAAGTTTCATTTATGACGATACTTCGGACTGGGATCGACCTGGTTGAAATTGAGCGCTTCGAGAGCGCCGTCCGGCGGCATGGAGCGCGCTTTTTAGAGCGCGTCTTCACAACCCAGGAACTGGCCGAAGTTGGGGAGAACTTGGCCTCGCTTGCGGCGCGCTTCGCCGCCAAAGAAGCGGTTGCCAAGGCATTGGGCACCGGCATTGGCCCGGTCCGCTGGCAGGAGATCGAGATCCTGCGCGGCCCGGCGCGCCAACCGGCATTGAACCTGCATGGCGCGGCTTCCCAATTGGCTCAGGAACTCGAATTGGAGAACTGGTCGATCAGCCTGAGTCACACTCACACCCACGCTATCGCGCTCGCCGTTGCCTTAAGTTGAAAGTTACCCTTATAATTGAATAGTTCCCCTTACCGGTAAACACCATTTCATAGCTCGCCATATCGCTGATTCACGGCATCGCCGACCCGGTGACTCTTTGATTCGTACATCATAAGGAGGCTACCCATGTTCCGCCGCGTCCTCATTGCTTTACTTACCATTCTCTTGGTCTTATGCATCGTGGCAGCAATCTCCGCACCGCTCACTGTCCGCCGCTCTTTTCCTATGATAACCGGTGAAATTCAGCTCACGGGGCTGGATGGGCCAGTAGATATATTCCGCGACAAATTCGGCATCCCGCATATCTACGCCACCAATCCGGAGGATCTGTTTTTCACCCAGGGTTACGTCCATGCCCAGGATCGCTTCTGGCAGATGGATTTCTGGCGCCACCTCGGCTCCGGTCGCCTATCCGAGATGTTCGGTGAGAGCCAATTGGAGACTGACAAATTCCTGCGCACCCTGGGTTGGGCGCGGGTAGCCCAGCAGGAACTCGCTGTGCTCGATCCCACCAGTCAGGCTATCTTGGAGGCATATGCGGAGGGAGTGAACGCTTACCTTGCGGATCACCTGGGCAGCGCGCTCAGCCTGGAATATGCGGTGCTTAAGTTGATTAACGCCGATTACCAGCCCGAACCCTGGCAGCCCCTGAACAGCCTGACCTGGGCCAAGGTCATGGCCTGGGACCTGGGTGGCAATATGGATGATGAAATCGAACGCGCCACCCTGCTCAAGACGCTTACTCCTGCTCAGGTCCACGAAATTATTCCCTCCTATCCTACTGACATGCCGGTGATCGTGCCTGGCTTTCAGGTGAGCGCACAAGATGGAGCTTCCAAAGCAAGCGCTCAAGATTATCTCGATCTCCTGGGCTTGCTTTCTCCTGCTTGGGAGGCCGTAAAGAACCAGGTCTCTGGATTGGAGACCGTGGCAGGTCCAACCAGTACAGGCATTGGTTCCAACAGCTGGGTCATCTCTGGCCAGCTCACCAACAGCGGCACGCCCATCCTGGCCAATGACCCGCACCTGGGGGCACAGATGCCTTCCATCTGGTATGAGGTCGGGTTGCACTGCGCTCCTAAAGGCGAGACTTGCCCCTATGAAGTTACCGGAGTCTCGTTTGCTGGGGCTCCGGGAGTGATCATTGGCCACAACGACCACATCGCCTGGGGGATGACCAACGTCGGCCCGGATGTCCAGGACCTGTATATCGAGAAGATCAACCCGGCTAACCCTGACCAATATGAGGTCAATGGTCAGTGGGTAGATATGCAGGTCGTAAAAGAAACCATCCAGATCGGCGGTGGCGATCCGGTGGAGCTTACCGTGCGCTATACCCGTCACGGGCCGATCATTTCCGAAACCTATTTGCCTGAGGATTTTACGGAGACAGTGGGGATCGAACTTCCCTCCTCCTATGCGATCGCCCTACGCTGGACAGCCCTCGAAACTGGCAACGCGTTCCCCGCTATCTGGATGTTCAATCGCGCCAAGAGCTGGGAAGACTTCCGCGTGGCGGCCGCCGAACTTGCCGCCCCCTCTCAGAACCTGGTCTACGCGGATGTGGATGGCAATATCGGTTACCAAACCCCTGGGAAGATACCCATTCGCGCCAGCGGCGACGGCAGCCTGCCCGTCCCCGGTTGGACGGACGAATTCGAGTGGACGGGATACATCCCCTTTGACGAGATGCCGAATACCTTTAATCCACCGGGTGGCTATGTGGTTACGGCCAACAATGCCGTGGTAGAGCCGAGTTACCCTTACCTGATCGCGTTGGTCTGGGCTTACGGCTACCGAGCCCAACACATCGTGGACATGATCGAATCGGCTCCTGGGCCGATCGACCTGGCGTATGTTCAAAAAATGCAAGGAGACAATAAAGACCTCAACGCCGAAAACCTAGTGCCGGTGCTGATGGGCATCCCCTTGGGAAATGCCCACCTGGAGGCATCTCGCCAACTCCTGCAAGGGTGGGACTACCAAAGCCAGATGGACTCGGCTCCTGCGGCGCTCTTCGCGGTCTTCTGGAAAAACCTGCTCGCGGCGACATTTCACGACGATCTGCCAGAAGATACCTGGCCTAAAGGAGGCGATCGCTGGTTCGTAGCCATAAAGCAGCTGCTCGACCAACCCGATAGTCCCTGGTGGGATAACCATGCCACCTCAACAATCGAGACGCGTGACGCCATCATCAGCCAGGCATTCGCCGCAGCCGTTGAGGAACTGGAGAGCGCTTTAGGCAAAGATCCGGCCAAATGGACCTGGGGGGATCTGCACACCCTGACCCTGGAAAACCAGACCCTGGGCCAGTCGGGTATCGCCCCGATCGAAGCCTTGTTCAACCGGGGACCCTTCCGCACATCTGGTGGCGACGACATCGTCAACGCCACCGGTTGGGACGCCGCCACCTCGTATGTTGTGGAGACATTGCCCTCGATGCGGATGATCGTCGATCTGGGAGACCTGAATAACTCGCTGCTTATCCACACCACTGGCCAATCGGGACATGCCTACCATCCTCACTATGTCGACATGACCGACCTGTGGCGCACTATCCAGTACCACCCTATGCTTTGGGAGCGTAGCCAGGTCGAGGATCAGGCTGAAGGGCATCTCCACCTAGCGCCTTAAAACAGATGGGGTGTTTCTGCAGCACAGAGCGCAATAGAAACACTCCATCGCCTCTGCTTAAGCCTCGATTTTGCGGGCTCCCCTGGCTCGTTCTTTGAAGAACTCGATCACCCCAGGCAGAACCGAGATGAAGATAATCGCCAGGATGACCAGGGTAAAGTTCTCCTTCACAAAAGTCAAGTTACCGAAATAGTATCCCCCAAAGGTGAAAATCGTCACCCACAGCACCCCGCCGATCACGTTATAGGCGATGAAGCGGGGATAGGTCATGGCGCCAACTCCAGCCACGAAAGGCGCAAATGTGCGGATGATAGGGATGAAGCGCGCCAGGATAATGGTCTTCCCACCATGCCTTTCGTAGAATTCGTGGGTGCGATCCAGGTATTCTTTCTTGAGGAAACGCATGTTCCCGCTAAAGGCGCGCGGTCCGATGTAGTGACCGATCCAGTAATTGACTGTATCGCCCAGGATAGCAGCGACAGACAAGAGAAGGAACAGCACGCCGACATTCAGCGCGCCCAGGGCGGCGAATGTCCCAGCAGCGAACAAAAGCGAGTCGCCGGGCAGGAAGGGAGTCACCACCAGGCCGGTCTCCAAAAAGATGATCAGGAACAGAAGCAGGTAAGTCCAGGTGCCATAATTCTGGATGATCGTGCTGAGATGCTTATCCAGGTGAAGAATGAAGTCAACCACAAAAGAAATCAAATCCATTCAAAACTCCTTGTCATCTCTCTTCGATCGAAACGCTTAGGATTTTATCGCCGGGGGGCAAGTTGGCATTCTGCTCGGGATTGCGCTCGGTCAGGCTGTTAACCACGTCCAAGCCCTCGATCACCCGGCCAAAGATGGTGTAGCCCCCATCCAGGTGTGGCGTGGGGCCTAAGATGATAAAAAATTGGCTCCCGTTGGACCCAGGGCCGGCGTTGGCCATGCCGAGCACCCCCGCCTGGTCGAATTTCAAGTCAGGCGAGACTTCATTGTCAAAAGCATACCCTGGCCCGCCGAACCCCGTCCCGGTTGGATCGCCAGCCTGGGCGACGAAGCCAGGGAGGACACGGTGGAAAGTAACACCGTCGAACCAACCATTGCGCGCCAGGAAGATAAAACTATTTACCGCCATGGGGGCTACATCCGGGTAGAACTCGAGCACGATGTCGCCTTTCTCGGTTTTTAACGTGGCAGTGTATTGTTTCGCAGAATCGATCGTAATTGGCGGACATTCAGTAAATTGCCGGCCCTCGAGCATGGTCATCTTCACAATCGCCTCCAGGTTCCAATAATCGCGCGGGCCGCTATAATAACGGCCATTGACCAGGATAAAGGGGGTGCCAGGCAGGTTTGCAGCGACGCCGCTATCCCAGGCATCCTGGGCAATCGCCACTGTTGCATCGCTGAGCAAGTCCGCCTGGAACTGATCACCATCCAGGTTCAGGCCAGCGGCTTGCTCGATCAACCATTTCTGGAATTCCTCCACCGGCAGCGTGGCCCATTCACTTTGGCGTTCAAAAAGCAAGTCGTGCATCGCCCAAAACTCACCCTGGGCGCCGGCCGCCTCGGCGGCCTGGGTTGCCAGGGCGGCTTTGTCGTGGATGCTGAGCAGGGGGAAATGCCGGTAAACGACGCGCACGTCTTGCGGATAGTCCTTTTCAAGTTGCGCCAGCACGGGCGCAAGGCTTCCGCAGGCTGGTCACTGGAAGTCGCTGTATTCGATGAACGTCACGGTGGCTGTGTCAGGACCCTGGATCCAATCGGCATCGCTTACTGCAGGGAAGAGGGACTGTTCGGTCGAGTCAGGGGTTGGTTGACTGCTGGCTACAGTGCATTTGGCCAGAGTAACCAGACTAGCCTGGGTCACCGTGGTCGCCGGCAAGGAAGAAGCCTGAGAAGACTGCGAGGTGACGATGGCTTCGAGCGTTGGAAGGGATGCGACCCCAGTTGCAGCCCCGCCTTCAACTGCCTCGATCGCTCTCTGGCAGCCAACCAGCACGAAGGCGAGGCAAAGAATCAATATCATGGTCTTTGTTGGCATGAAATTTCTCGTTTCTGCGTTTTTTAGGATCCTCCAGCAGGATTACTCAATGCTTGCAATAGTATGCCATCTTGAGCAACCTGCAGGAGGAGGGATGTGTCCAATTTTACCAGTGTACCTGATCTCCAGCAGGTTTATTTTGTAAAAATCAACCCGGTGGCGAAACTGCTTTCTTTAATTGTTCAAAAGATGACATCCAGGAAATGCGGTTCAAGAAATCTGCCAACGACAGGCTTTGGGAGCGTAAGGCACGCACGGCCGCACCCACCGGGTCTTCCCCGGCTGCGCCGCCTGGCTGGTCGGCATACGCGCCGTAGAAGGCGAAGTAGGCCTGGTTTAACTTACGGATGCGGTAGCCATTTTCCCAGAAGAAGACGCGCCGAGATTCCATGTAGTCCTCCGCCTGCTCGATTTTCCCCTCGGAAAGCAACTGGTCGACAGTTTCGCGGGTGATGCGCATTTCCTCGCGGAAATCGAAAACCGGAGGTGGAGGCGGTTGGATTTCCCCAGGAGTTGGCGGCGGAGGTGGGGGCGGGGGGAGCAGTTCTGGATAATATCGCTCCAGCAAGGAGCGGCCGATCTCCACTCCCGCGATGGAAGCCGTCGTCTCGTTCATGGTGCGTAATTCCGGGCTGTTAAGATAGCTGATACCTAATGGACGAAAGGTCAGGAAATTGTGCACCCATTCATGAGCGACGACTTCACTCAGGTAGTTCAAGTCGCTGGACTGGATCACCATCGTCGGGTACACACCAATCCCCCCGACATTCACAACCAGGGAAGACACGTTTAACGTCCGATCAACTTTTTCTTCCAGGGCGGTACGCTCGTCTACGCTCATGTCGGGTTTAAGGGAGATATTTTGATCCTGGCGGATAGTGTCGCGAGGGGAGACGATCAACGCCGTCGGTAGAGGCGTGCTATGGTACAAAACCGGAGGGATCGGTTGCCCACCCAGGGTCAAGCCCAGTCCAGCCACCGTGTCGCTGATCTGGCTCTGCAGGATCGACTCTGCCAGGGGCTCCAACAGGGCGCGCTGAGCATGCAGATCTTCCAGATTCCCGCGCACCAGGGCAGAGGCGTTCTGTGGATCGACAATCCCTGGGTTGGCGTAGATTTCGTTCAAGTGATCCTCGGCTTGAGAGATACGCGCCACCAGACCCAGGTATTCCAACACGACCTGGCGGCGAGCGCCTTCCGGGAGGCGATCGCTCACATCCAGAGTGCTCTGGACCAACTTGACCCCGATTGCGTCCAAAGTCCAGGAAATATAATCAAACTCAATATCCCGGGAGAAAGCGCGCACGCGCTCGAGCTGGTCGCCCGGCGGCAGGCTGCTGTAACTGAGCAAAAGCACTCCTAGGAGCAGAGCAAAGGCAATTCGCCTACTACGGATGAAAGACATGGGGTGGATAATACATCGTTCCCCGCAGTGTGTCAAATCAGTTCGAGGCGTTAATCTCATGCTATAATCCCCGAACCATGAATTTTATGATCACCGGCGCGGCTGGCTTTTTGGGTTCTGCCTTGGCAAACCGCCTGGCGCGCGAGGGACACCAGGTACGCGGGATTGACGACCTGTCTACGGGGGATCCGCAATCGCTGTCGCCAGACGTGCTCTTCACCCGCGGGGATGTCAACGACCGACCCAAGTTATGGACCCTGCTCCAGGATGTCGATTGTGTTTACCACCTAGCTGCCCGTGTATTGGTGGCGGAGTCGATCCTCTATCCACGGGAATACAGCGCGGTGAACGTCGGCGGAACGGTGTCCTTAATGGAAGCCATGCGCGACGTGGGAGTACGCCGGGTGGTGTTCATCTCCTCTGGTGCGGTGTATGGCGACCAGGGTGAGCAACCTTTGCGGGAAGATGCTCCGCTTAACCCACACTCCCCCTACGCAGTTTCCAAGTTGTCTGCTGAATATTACGTCCGCACCATTGGCGATTTATGGAGCATTGAGACGGTGTGTCTAAGAGTGTTTAACGCCTATGGGCCGGGACAAAACTTGCCTGCCTCGCACCCTCCGGTGATCCCCAATTTCCTGCGGCAGGCGGTGCGCGGCGGAACGCTGGTCATGCACAGCGACGGCAGTCAGACACGCGATTATGTCTTTGTGGACGACGTGGTCAATGCTATGGTGGCAGCAGCTACCGCGCCTAGCGTCGAGCGGCTGAGAATCAACGTCGGCAGCGGCACAGAAACCAGCATCCGCGAGCTGGCCAACCTGGTGATCCAGGTCACGAAGAGTAAAGCTGAGGTGATGTACAATCCACGCACCAATCCGGGTGTCTCGCGCATGTGCGCTGACCTGACATTGGCGCGCGACAAGCTGGGCTACCGCCCGCGCGTCTCCCTGGCAGAAGGCTTGCGATTAACTCTTGAACGTGACCTGCGCTTTAAGAACGAGCCTACCCGGCCTTTACGCCAGTCCAATCCCCCCGACCAGAGTGATTGATTAAAGCACGCTCACGTCGTGAACGCCGGATTCTTCCTTACCGGCAGCCGTGATGCGAATGAACTCAGCTTGCTGATAAAGGGCCTCCAGGTTCTCCGCCCCGCCATAACTCATTCCGGAGCGCAGTCCGCCCAACAGCTGAACCAAGATATCCGTGACACCGCCGCGATAGGGCACCACGGCCTCCACACCCTCTGGAACAACTTCAATCCATTCCTCCGGTTCGAGCTCGTCCTCCCGGCCGATCTCCTTGCGAGCCACGTTCGCGGTTAACGAAGCCATGCCGCGCACAACTTTGTAGCGCCGCCCATCGCGGATTACCGCCGCTCCAGGGCTTTCATCGGTACCCGCCAGCAGGCTGCCAAGCATGACCGTGCTGGCGCCTGCCGCTAAAGCCTTGATGATGTCGCCTGCGTAGCGGATGCCCCCATCAGCGATGACCGGCACGCCCAGTTTCCGCCCAGCCTCAGCACATTCAGCGACTGCGGACAGCTGCGGCACGCCAAAGCCGGTAACCAGGCGTGTGATGCAGATCGACCCTGATCCCACGCCCACCTTAACCGCGTCGGCACCAGCTTCTTTCAGATCACACACCCCCTGGGCAGAGGCGATGTTGCCGGCGATCACAGGAACTTTCGGGAATTCCCGTTTGAGGGCGCGCACCATATCCAGCACATAATCGGTATGCCCATGCGCCACGTCCACTACGAGCACGTCGGCTTCCGCCTCCAGGCAGGTCGCAGCGCGGAGCATGTCTTCCGAGCGCACGCCAACCGCCACGCCTACACGCAACCGGCCTTTACTATCCTTGGTCGCCTGCGGGTGTTCCTGGAGCTTGATAATGTCCTGGGCCGTGATCAGCCCGACCACCCGGTCTTCTGCGTCCACCAGGGGAAGTTTCTCGATGCGGTGAGCATGCAGCTTCAGCCGAGCTGAATCGAGCGCTTCGTCAGATGGGGCAGTAATGACCTTCAGGCGGGGGGTCATGACAGCCTCAACCGGCGCAGCAGCATCCTCAACCAGAAGCAGGTCACGCGCAGTGAGCATCCCCAACAGGTGTCCCGCCTCGTCGGTGACGACTAAGCCGCCGATCTGCGTCTCTGCCATTTTGAGCCGCGCGTCGGCCAGAGATGCTGAGGGATGGATGGTGATCGGGTGTTCGACAACAAAGCTCTCGGCGCGCTTAACCCGCCGGACGAACTCAGCCTGGCGTTCGATCGGCATGAAGCGGTGCAGGATACCAATGCCGCCAGCCTGAGCCATGGCGATCGCCATCGACGCTTCAGTCACCGTATCCATATTGGCGCTGACGATAGGAATCGCTAAGCGGATACCCGGCACAAGCCAGGTAGATGTGTCCGTCGCCGCCCGGCTACGAATGTGCGATCGCTTGGGGACCAGTAAAACGTCATCAAAAGTCAGTCCAACTTCAGGGCGTAAATTCATAGTTGTCTCCTTACTTCTTGATGGGTGAAACGTGAATCGTGAATTCACACATCACGTTTTATTGTACAATATTCCCATGCGCAATTTAAACCAATTGCCGCGCGATTTCTATGCCCAACCCACCTTGCAAGTTGCGCGGGAACTACTGGGTGCGCGACTGGTTCGAATCGAGGCAGGGAAGCGGATCGCGGGAGGCATCATCGAAACCGAGGCCTACCGGGGTGAGGAAGACCTGGGCTGTCACGCGCGCACTGGCCTGACTCCCCGCACGCAGGTCATGTATGGCCCAGCGGGGCATGCTTATGTGTACTTCACATATGGGATGCATTGGATGTTAAACTTCGTTACCGAGGCCGAGGGATTTCCGGCGGCAGTTCTGATTCGCGCCATCCTACCCAGCGAGGGTTTGGAGAACATCGCTGCCCGGCGGGACAGCCAACCCCCGGAGCACTGGACAGATGGGCCGGCTAAAATCTGCCAGGCCCTGGCGATCGACGGCAATTTCAACGGCGCCGACCTATGTATGCCAGGTTCAACGCTTTTTGTCGAACCTGGCCTCCCTATTTCCGATTTGAGCGTGACCATTAGCCCACGAGTGGGTTTAAATAGTGTGCCAGAGCCCTGGAAAAGCATCCCCTGGAGGTACTCAGTAAAAACGTGGCTTTCACACCGCTGAGTACGCAGAGAACTCAGAGTGATATGGAAATAGTTGTAAATTTCTTCGTAAAAACTTTGCGATCTCTGTGCTCTCTGAGGTGGATCTAAAAAACTTTGGAGGAGAAATGAATTTACTGAGTGGAAAAACAGCCCTGGTATTTGGTCTGGCAAATGATCGTTCGATCGCCTGGGGGATCACCAAGGCATTTCACGAACACGGCGCTCTGCTGGGCCTGAGCTACGCTGGGGAAGCCCTGGAAAGGCGCGTGCGCCCACTGGCTGAATCGATCGGCTGTACTTTCATCGAGCCATGTGACGTGGCGCAGGATGACCAGATCCAACAGGTCGCCCAACGCGCCGCACAAGTCTTTGGAGAGATCGATATCCTGGTGCACGCCATCGCCTTCGCCAACCGCGACGAACTCAGCGGTCCTTATTACAACACCAGCCGGGGGGGATTTCACCTGGCGATGGACATCAGCGTGTATTCTTTCACCGCCCTGGCCAGGGCTTTCCAGCCAATCCTGCATCCAGGCGGTGCATTATTGACCTTGACTTATTATGGGGCGGAAAAAGTTTCCCCCAACTATAATGTGATGGGGGTGGCCAAGGCCGCCCTGGAAGCTTCGGTGCGTTACCTGGCCTATGACTTTGGCCCACAGGGGGTGCGCGTTAACGCCATCTCTGCCGGCCCGATCCGCACCCTCGCCGCAGCAGGCGTTTCGGGGTTTAAGGCGATGTACCGGCATTTTGCTGAAGTCGCCCCGCTGCACCAGAACGTGACCATCGATGATGTCGGCGCAGCAGCCGTTTTCCTTTGCTCCGACCTGGCCGCGAAAACCACGGGCGAAGTACTTTACGTGGATGCGGGTTACAATATCCTGGGGATCACCGAGCCGGTCGAGTAACGCAGATGTTCCGCAAAAGCAGCGACACACAACCTGTTTCCAGCCAGCCGCTGGTTACTGAACGCGTCACTTCTGTGCTCGGCCCGGGGGTGGTTTGGAAAGGTCAACTGAGCGGCAGCGGCGGTGTGCGCGTCGAGGGTGCTTTTGAAGGCGAGATCAATCTGCGTGGATTGCTTGTGGTCGGGGAGAGCGGGCGGGTGACCTGCCAGCAGCTGCGCGCCAATGTTGTCATCGTGGCCGGAGCGGTGCGCGGCGACATCATCGCCGAGAAACTGGAGATCCGCAGCACCGGCCGGGTATGGGGAAACGTGGTGACGGCGGCTTTCTCCACCGAGGAGGGCGCTTTCCTGCGCGGCCAGGTGCGCATGGAGGAACATGTCGAGATCGGAGAGCCGCCTACCTCTGAGGCAGCAAGTCTCACCCCAGAAGAATCTGGTGCTCTTCCTCCCCAAAAAGAAGCTTGACCGGTCTCTCTATTCTCCCTTCCAATCTGCTTTGCGTTTCTCGATAAAAGCCTGCATGCCTTCCTTTTGATCAGCACTGGCGAAGAGGAAATAAAAAGCGCGGCGCTCGTCCCGAAGGCCATCGCTCAGAAATGATTCAAACGCCTGGTTGACAGCTTCTTTACCCAAGCGGACTGCCAGCGGGGCACGGGCGGCGATCTCAGCCGCCAACTGCAAAGCTTCTTCCTGGCACCGTTCGACAGGCACCACCCGGTTCACCAACCCATAGTGCAGCGCTTCCTGTGCAGTAAGCGTAAGGTTGTTAAGCACCATCTCCATGGCAATTGCCTTGCCCACGGCGCGGGTTAGGCGCTGCGTGCCGCCTGCCCCGGGGATCACCCCGAGGTTGATCTCCGGCTGGCCGAAGCGGGCTGTCTCAGAGGCCACGATCATGTCGCAGGACATGGCCAGTTCGTTGCCCCCGCCCAGGCACCAGCCGGACACGGCGGCAATGATCGGCTTCGTGATCTTGCGAATGCCGTCGAAGGAGGAGATCTGATCGTCCAGAAGCATCTCTACTGCCGAAGCCTCGGCCATCTCCTTAATATCAGCTCCGGCCGCGAAGGCGCGCTCATCACCAGTGATCACCATCGCCCCGATGGCGTTATCGGCATCAAAGGCCACTAGTGCGGCCATCAATTCATTCCTGAGGGTGGTATTGAGAGCATTGAGCGCCTGGGGACGGTTGAGCCGCACCATCCCCACCCGCCCGTGAGTTTCAACCAGGATCGAAATATAGGGGGTCATTTGAAACTCCTGTTAATGAATATTCTGTATTACGAATTTCGTACTACGTTTCACGCCCTAACACATCACTTTCCCCCCATCGACATTGATCGCCTGGCCAGTCAGGTAAGCCGCGGCATCGCTGCACAAGAAAAACACCAGGCCGACCACGTCCGCCGGCAGCCCGAGACGACCCTGGGGGATATCCTGCAACCATTTGGTCATCATCGCCTGGTCCTGGCGCAAGGCAGCGGTCATCTCGGTCTCGATCACGCCGGGACAAACGGCGTTGACCCGAATGTTAAAGGCCGCCAGTTCGCGCGCCGCTTCGCGAGTCAGCCCGATCAGCCCCGTTTTACTGGCCACATAGGCAACGCGGTCTTTCAGTCCGTGGGCCCGCCCGGCGATGGAGGCGATATTGACGATCACACCGCCTCCCTGCTCCCGCATCACCCGCCCAACAGATTGGATGGTCAAGAAAGGACCGGTCAGATTGACGTCCAGGGTACGCCGCCAGTCCCATTCGTCCAGGTCCAGCAAAGGGGCGTGCGGTTCCACTCCTGCATTGTTGATTAAGAAATCGATGTGCCCCCAATCGTCCAGGATCTGTTCGACCATCACCTGGACGGGCATCTTCAGGGAGATATCGGCGACGTAATCCTTGACCGTTCCACCGGCGCGGGTGATGCGCGTCACGGTCTCGTCCAGGTTGACCGGGGTGATATCATTGGCAGCGACTGAGGCGCCCTGGGCAGCGAAAGCTTCGGCAATCGCCCGACCGATGCCCCGCCCGGCCCCGGTGACCAGGGCGACCCTGTCCTTGAATTGGCTCATGTTTGTTCCCTCGCGGCAAGACAGACAGGAATCTCCCCCTTGTTCTCGCCTGCATTGACCGGCAAGCCCAGGTAGGGAGAGGGATCTAAGGTGTTCTGGACTTCCAGCTCATTGCGGAAACCACCCTGGCCGTCGTCCGAGACGATGGAAAAGTGGAGATGGACACCCACTGGATTGAATGGATCACCAGAGTAATTGCCCTGGTGGCCCAGCAAAGTGCCAGCTTCCACGAAGACCTCGCGTGTGCCAGGTGGGAATTCAACCGAGACATAGGAATTGCCCGCAGAATCGGCCATGTGTGTGTAATAGGTCCAGATCTACCGCCCGGGTTGCAAGGGGTCATCAGGGGTACGGATGATCACCGTTGACTTCCAATCCTCCAGGCGCGTCAGGTAACCAGGATAAGCGGCGATTACGGGGACCCAGTTTACCCCTTTTCCACCGAAGATGTCGAGGCCTTGGTGACGGTGTCCCGGGCGAAACGAGTCGCCCCACAGAAACCCGATAAAACCGTCGGTAGGCACCAGGAACGGCGCCTGCCCGCAGCGTTCACCCGCCCTGACAGCCCATTCAGGATGAGCGCTTGGATCGTGCAACCAGGCAAGCACCCGGCTGGTGCGCGCCCCCTGCGTGCCCAGCCAACGATTGGCCTGGAAGCCAACTACCAAGAACAATACGAGCAGGCATGCCAGGAAAAAGAGAGCGAGAGGATGGTACACTTTTCGGTGCAAAGAGTTCAATCTATGTCGGCATCTGAACCGAGACCCGGCGGGATAAGCAAATCCAGCACCTGGGCTTGTGCAGCCTGCATGATCGTCAGCGGAGACATACGGATGAGGGTGCGGTCTGCCCCACCGCCGGCGTACACATCGGGCTTTTCCAGGACACGGTAGTCGATCAGCGTGTGCAGAGGCGAGCGATGGCCAAAGGGTGGCATGCCCCCCACTGGATAACCGGTTTCTTGTGAAACGGTTTCTGGGGAGGCCAGCTTAACTTTCTTGCGCCCCACGTTATAAAGCGCAGCCAGCGTACGGCGCTCAACGTATGCCGGGCCGCAAGTGATGGTTAATACCGGTTGCCCAGCGACTAAGAACAAGATGGATTTCACAATGCGCTCGGGATCGGTGCCCACCGCCTCGGCCGCTGCTTCCACGGTCGGCGTCGGGACTCCCAGGTGCAGTATTTCACCGGGGATGCCGTGCAGCTGCATGTAGGCCTCCAGGTCAGCTGGTTTAAGCTCGTCTGGTTCGGTCATCGCTGTTTGCCGGTTGATGGTATTTACGAATGTTCTCCAGCTCGTCCTCCTTATGGTCGGCGATCAACAAAGTCATGCGACCCGCAGTCATCTTCTGCAGTAATTCCCCAGCCGCCTGGCCATCCGGTGAGATCATCGCCGCCTGGATTGCGGCAGCAGATTCAAAGTACAACTCATGGATAAAAGCCAGCTGGTATCTGCCGTACAACACATCCTCCACACGACAGGTCGCTTCGCGTTGCAAACCAGGCATCCGCTCAGATAAATGTAAGAAATGAGGCCAGATATCGTCGAATGCTTGCTCATCGTCCAGAGGCTCCACCAGGATGACCAGTTTGTGCATTTCCACTCCTCATTAAGTCAGATAGTCTCGTACAGGTAGATTATACCCGTAAGGTCTTTGAGCAATTCAAACTCGGCCTGGCATAGGATACATTAGACTTTTGTAAGAAAAAACGCTGTGATTGAACTTTCCTTTTCAAGAGGATGTTTCGTGGTATGATTCCAGACACAAGGGTATTCCCGACAATACAGGTACTTATGGACAAAAAGACAATGGACGACAAGATTACCATCATCGAAGGTCCCCCACCAACATTTGAGGCTGTCAGTGAGAGCTGGGTGCTCGGGTTGCATGAAAGTCCAGAGCTGGGTGAGATAGCGGTTACTCGGTTGCGCACGTTTAATGGGCCGGCTTTAGTGGAACGCTGTCACCGCGCATGGCGCAATCGCCAACCGATCCAGCTTGAATTTCGCAATTCGGATGGATTACAACAGCAGGCGCCGATTGTAGCGGCCCGCCATATAGAAACCGACGAAGGCCAATTACTGATCCTGTGGGTGCGCCTCACGGGCGAAGAAGTTCAGTTAGAATTCGGTTACGAAGATGACCTGGGCGACGGAGAGGACGACGACCCTGAGCATCCAGAGTGGCCCTCTTAGAAAACAGGATCTCCCGTTAAAAATACATCATCCCCGACCATCCCCTCCCCAGCCCTTTCCGCCAGGGGAGGTTTTTTATTCTAGTGAGGTCACCAAGCCATCCCCACCAGGTACCTTTCAGGTATTAGATAGAGATAGGACAATCGTCCATGCGCAGGTGATTTTTGTCTGTAGTTTGAGGATATTTGCCACTAGAAGATTAATCTGGGAGAGGATACATTATATATACAGAAAGATGGGGTGTATCATGCCCAGCGATATCTTCGATCAAATCCCACTCTTCCAGGGATTAAGCCCAGCCCAATTGGATTTACTGCGCCCATTGTTCGTCTCGAGCGACTGTCATCCGGGGACAGTGCTCTTCGACCAGGGCGGGGCAGCGATCTTTCTTTACCTAGTGATCTCAGGAGAAGTCGCTATCCGCTTCAAACCCGAAGATGGGAAGGATATTATCATCGCCCGCGTGCGTGACGGCGGCATGGTGGGCTGGTCAGCGGTGATCGGCAGGCAGCATTACACTTCTGCCGCGATCTGTACCCAACACACCCAGATGCTGCGCGTGCGCGGGTCAGATCTGCAGACGCTTCGCGAACAGCACCCTGAAACCGGCCTGCTGATCGTGGACCGCCTGGCGAACGTGGTCGCCGAACGGCTGCAAGGATCTCACCCGCAAGTGGTTGCCTTATTGGAAATTGGTTTACGCAACGGGGTTCGCCAGGAGGCTAAGTAGAAATGGTAACGCCAAACGAAGTCCCAGAGGCTTCAAGCGAAGAACGCTTGCGCGTCCTGATCGAACGGATCAGCGCATACATCGAACATTTCCACGGCGGTTCAGTGGAGATGATCAGCTTTGATGGTAAAGTTGTAAAAGTCCAGCTGGGAGGCGCCTGCCTGGGTTGCCCCCTCTTGCCCAGCACCCTGCATGGGTGGGTGGAGGGCACTGTGCGCCAGTTCTTCCCAGATATCCGCGTCGAATCGGTCTCCTGAAAGTATTAACAATAAATTGCTGACAGCGGCCAAGCTGGTTGGCCGCTGTCAGCAATTCATTTCTAAGTAGAGAAGATCTTTCAGGCAGCCGTTTCGCCCCCTTCTGCTGGCACGATCGGGTTACGGGCCAGGAAATCCTCCACCCACAACAAATTTTCGCCCGCCCGCGCGACGACGCGCAGCAGGGTGTCCATTGTTTTAACTTCTTCGAGCTGTTCAGTAACGAACCAGCGCAGAAAATCCTGGGCGATATGGTCGTTTTGCTTAATCGCCAGGTCCATCAAGGCGTTGATCTGTCTGGTAACTTCCAATTCCCAGTCCAGGGCAGCCTGCACGGCCTCTTTCGCCGAAGCGAAATCAGACTTCGGTCCCTGTACAGCCGGGATGCGCACTTGCCCCCCGGCATCCACGACGTAGTGGACGAACTTCATGGCGTGCATTTTCTCTTCCTCGGCCTGACGGTAGAAGAAGGCCGCCAGCTGGGGCAGGCTGTCGGCGTCAAAGTAGGTGGCGATGTTGACGTACTGCAGGCTGGCACCGAACTCGCGCCCGACCTGGGCGTTGATGCTGTTCTGCAGCTCCTGGCTGATTAACATAGTTGGCTCTCCTTTTTAATGGGACGCTGATGAACGCTGACTCTCGCTGATCTAATCCGATATCCCCTGTTTTGCGCGGCCCAGGATGTAAGGGCAGCTTTTAACATTGGATGTGATCGAGTTTGTCTCAAAATCGTAGGGACGCCGATAATCCCCTATCATTATAACATGGTGACTTTCGGATCGTGGCTTCCTACAAACTCATGGCGCAGCCATCGGCGCGCGGGTCGCTGCCGCCCCACAAGACGCCACTTTCCGGATCGCGCAGGATGATCTGCCCGCGGCCAAAGAGCGCCCGCCCGTGCCCGCCGACCATCTCGACCGGATGGCCCATCCCGGCCAGTTCCGCCATGACCTGGAGTGGGATGCCCTGCTCCAGGACCAGGCGCCCGCCGGCCGTTCCATCTTCGATACAAAAGCGCGGGCGGTCGAGAGCCGCCTGGGGGTCGAGGCCATCGTCGACTAAAGCAACCACTATCTGCAGGTGCCCCTGCGGCTGCATGAAGCCGCCCATCACCCCGAAGCTGGCGTACAGTTCTTCCCCCGCAGGGACTGCCACTCCAGATGGGACAGCAGTTGAACTGCTGTCCCATCCGCCTAAGGTCTGCCCGGGGCGTGTCGCCAGGGCAGGGATGATGGTATGGTAAGGCCGCTTGCCGGGGGCCAGGGCGTTGGGATGCCGCGCATCGAGGCTGAAGTTGTGGCCGCGGTTCTGCAGGCTGAAACCCCAGCCAGAAGGGACAATGCCGGTGCCAAAACCCATATAGTTGCTGTTAATGAACGAGCAGGCGTTGCCCACCCCGTCCACCACACTCAAGTAAACCGTGTCCGAAGCAGAGGTAGGCGCACCCTGGCGCTGGTCAAGCGTCGCCTGGGAAAGATCGATCAGCCGGCGGCGTTCGGCGGCGTATTCCTTAGAGAGCAGCCACTTCAGCGGGGCAGGGTTAGAGGC
>MGOK01000096.1:13350-14430 GCA_001795335.1 Chloroflexi bacterium RBG_19FT_COMBO_55_16 | reverse complement strand
GAAGGCCAGGCGCATGCTCTCGATCTCGAGATGTAACCGCCCCGCCGAGAGGGGCGGCCGGTCGTCAAGATCGAATCCCTCCAGGATGTTCAGCCCCAGCAGGGCGGCCAGCCCCTGCCCATTAGGCGGGCACTCCCACACCCGCAGACCGCGGTAAGTAACGCTGATCGGCTTTTCCCAGGTGCTGTGGTGGGCCGCCAGGTCGCCAGCGCTCAGGCAGCCGCCGGCTTTCTGCACTACCGCGGCGATAGCAACGGCGATCTCGCCCTGGTAGAAGGCGTCTTTCCCGCCTTCAGCCACCGCCCGCAGCGCCCGCGCCAGCCCTGGGTTGCGAAAGATCTCCCCCGGGCGCGGCGCGCGGCCGGCGACGGTCAGTTCCAGGCCACCAGGCGCCTGGCGCAACTGGCGCTCGACGCCACGCTGCCAGAAATGAGCCGTAATCGGGGCTACCGGGAAGCCCTTCTCCGCCAGGCGGATGGCCGGAGCCAGGGCGCGGTCCAGCGGCAGCCGCCCATGTGCTGCCGACAGATCGCACCATCCGGCGACAGCCCCCGGTACAGTGATCGTGTAGGGATGGAACGCAGGCAGCTGCTCGCCGAAGCCTTCCCGCTGCAGGCGCTCAAGGGTCAGAGCAGCCGGGGCGCGCCCCGAACCGTTCAAGGCGCTCACCTGGCGGGTCCCGGCGTTATAATACAGTGCGAAACAGTCACCGCCAATACCGGTAGAGGTCGGCTCGGTTACGTTCAAGGCAGTGGCCGCGGCAATGGCAGCGTCGGCGGCGGTGCCGCCCTGCGCCAGGGTCTCCAGCCCGGCCGCCACAGCCAGTGGCTGCGAGGTCGCCAGCATGCCGCGCCTGCCCAGCACGGGAGAACGGCGAGAAGTAAATTCTATAAATTTATCCTCAATCAGAGCGCTTTTCCTGGACCTGCTCGATCCGCTTTACTTTCTTATAGAGGAAAATCACGACGACCAGTGTACCAATGGGAATCGCCAGAGAAAATAGAGCGACCAACAGCACGATCAACAGTTCACCGACGCCAAGATTCATCATTGCCTCTCCAGTTCTTGACTATGCAAACG
>MGOK01000096.1:10077-13232 GCA_001795335.1 Chloroflexi bacterium RBG_19FT_COMBO_55_16 | reverse complement strand
GCAGCCCGCCGCTGGTTTGGGCGTCGAACAAGAGCATTTGGGATGGCTCGTCGATCTCCGGCGCGAAGCGCACGTGGGGGCCAAAATACTGGCGGTTGTCGTACGAGCCGCCGGGGAAGATCCACTCCTGGGCGTAGCGTTGGGCGCCGCGGATAAAAGGGATACGCTCGAAGGCGAAGCGCAAGCCAACGCCCGAAGCCCTGGCCAGCTCGTATCCATGACCCAACAAACTGAAGCCGGTGATGTCCGTCGCGCCGCGCAAACCGAACTCGACCGCCAGCTCGGCGGCGGTTTTGTTCAAGCGTTTCATCCAATCGACCGCCTCGGAGACATCGCTCGGATCGGCCAGGCCCTGTTTAAGGGCAGTGGTGGTCGTGCCGAAGCCGAGCGGCTTGGTGAGCACCAGGGCGTCGCCCGGCCGCGCACCGCGCTTGGTCAACATGCGCGCCGGATCGACGAAACCCAGGGCGATCAGCCCGTACTTAGGCTCTTTGTCCTGAACGGTATGCCCACCGGCAATAACCACCCCAGCTTCGCGGGCTTTTTCAGCGCCGCCGCGCAGGATTTCCCCCGCCAGTTCCGCCGGCAAATCGGTGGGCAAGGCAGCAATGTTCAACGCCAGGAAGGGCTTCCCGCCCATGGCGTACACGTCCGACAGGCTGTTGGCCGCGGCGATAGCCCCGTAGTCGTAGGCATTATCGACCACGGGCGTAAAGAAGTCGGTCGTGACGACCAGGGCCCGCTCATCGTCCAGCCGCCAAACTGCCGCGTCGTCTGGTTCTCCCAGGCCGACCAGCAGATCAGGGTAATCAGTGGGCTGGAAGATATTCTCAATCGGGCGCAGAACCTGCGCCAGCGCTTCGGCGCTTAGCTTCGACGCTCAACCCGCGCAGCTAGACAGGCTGGTCAGGCGGATCTGACGCCCAGAGGGGGAGAGATCACTCATACGACTTCAACGAAAGAATGGCAGCCATACTCAATACGTGATGCGTGAAAATTGATTCATGTGGGTATCACGTTTCACGTTTTAGGTTTCACTTTTCAGGGGGACGTCCCTGGCGTCGGTAAAGGAGTCGGTTCCGGGGTGGGCAGTGGTGCTGGGACATTCAACCCCGGTTCTAGCGTTGGCAACGGGAGCAGGTAAGGGGCATTATTAGGCACCAGCATCACCTGGATACCAGGAGATAGCTTACTAATGTACTGGTAGTTCAATAAATCGGGGTTATCGCGTAGCGCGGCGGCAATCAGCTGCAGAGCCTGGGCCTCGGCCTGGGCTTCGATAACGCGCGCTTCCGCTGCGCCTTCCGCCCGGATGACGACGGCATCGGCCTGACCCTGGGCGACCTGGCGGGCTTGCTCAGCTTCCTGACGGCGCTGTTCGACGACCAGGGCTGCCTGTTTGGCCTGTTGTTCGGCGATCTGCTTCTGTTCGACTGAGGCGGCATATTCCGGTGAGAAGGTGATATTGCGCATGATGAAATCCATCAAGGTTAAACCGTTCTCTTCCAGCTTTATCTCCATCTGATCCCGAATTTTCTGGGTCAATTCCTGGCGCTTCGTACTGACCACCTCTTCCACCTTGTACTGCGAGACTGCATCGCGCATGACACCGCGCGCCAGCGGCCGCACGAGCTCATTCTGGTAGCGGCTCTGCCAAGCGATATGCACGCCCACCACCTTAACTGGGTCGATGGCGTAGATCACCGAGGCGTCCAGGAAGATCTCCTGGCCGTCGAAGGTGCGGGCAGTGATCGAATCGTCTCCCTGCACCTGGCCCTCCGCTGAGGCGATAGACATGGTGTAGGTCTGCCGGGAGATCGGGTAGCGCACGACCGTCTCAAAATAGGGGACCACCCAACGCAGCCCGGGCTGAATCGGGTCCTCCCGGTAACCCTTGGGAGCAATGGCCGAGATCACCACACCGCGCTCTTCCGGGCGGATGAACACCAGCCCGGCGCTGACTGTGGTCAGCAGGACCGCCAGGATAGCCGTGACTAAAATTGAAGTCTGGATCGCCCTCACTTTTTGCCCGCGGGAGGCGCGTACTACGGCCAGGGCGATCAAAACGACGACGATCAGCCAGAGCAAGCCAGCGAACCCTTTAAGAAAACTGGCGATATCCATAGAGAAATCTCCTCCTTATAATCGATCTGGGATGATTATACTCGATAGGCGCATGGCTCTGGTTAGATAGTTGCCCCGGGATGCGAAACGTGATACCATGCAGCCATGCGCACCAGCACCGGCCGGGTGACTGAAATTCGGTTGGATCAGGGTCAGGCCATAGCCTGGATCGCGTGCCCTGGGAGAGCCATCCCTGCGCCAGGGCAATACCTGCTCGCCTCGCCAGCCACGGCCATCCTGAGCACGCCGTTGTATTGCGCGCAACCAGGGGAAAGGGGTTTCCTGGCAGCTCCCCCCATCCCAGCCAGTTTTGTTCCCGGCACTGCGCTTGATCTGCGCGGACCACTGGGAAGGGGCTTCCGCCTGCCTGAGGAAGCCCGGCACCTGGCGCTGGTCGCCGCCGGGGATTCTATCGCCCGCTTGCTGCCCCTGGCAGCTGCCGCACTGCTCAAAGAGACTGCGGTGACTCTATTCAGCGACGCGCCCCTACCCAACCTGCCCTCTTCGCTAGAAGCATATCCACTGAGCGCCCTGCCGGATCTCATTTCCTGGGCAGATTTCCTGGCCATCGACCTATCTCACGAGAGGCTGCCAGGGCTGCGGCAGATCTTAGGGCTGGCCGAGCATAGTTTCCCACCCTGTCCTGGACAGGTCCTGATCCTGGCTCCCATGCCCTGCGGCAACCTGGCAGGTTGCGGGGTGTGCGCCGTGCCAACGCGCCGCGGATATAAACTCGCCTGCGTTGACGGCCCGGTGTTTGAGCTCAAAGATTTGATGGTCTAAGGCGTAAAACGTGAACCGTGCCTAAATACGAGCTTTCATTTGCCACGCATCTCCTAAACGCCCCTGGCTTTCTGGGCTTTGCGCCGGACCGGCGTGGGCCGATTGACCTCTCCCGGCTGGGAGCCTTTATCACCAACCCGGTCAGCTTGCGAGCGCGCTCACCAGCCCATAGTAGGCGCTGCCTGGTTTTTCCGGGAGGCTTCCTGCTGCACACCGGCCACCCGAATCCCGGGATACGCCAGGTCATC
>MGOK01000096.1:9658-9987 GCA_001795335.1 Chloroflexi bacterium RBG_19FT_COMBO_55_16 | reverse complement strand
AAACGCTTAGAGACAGTCGAAGGCGTGATGGGGGTCGAGGTGGGCATCCCACCCGGCTGCGACCGCCAAAGCGCACTGGCAATGGCGCAGGCGGCGGTGGGCGAACTGCCAGTGATCGTGCGCTTACCCTTCGAGGCTGCGGCCGAATTCGCCCCGGCTTTCACCAGCCTGCCGATCGCGGCGATCAGCCTGGGGGCGCCGCGCGGGGCGCTGCCCGACCCACAAGGCAATCTCGTCCGTGGGAGGCTGTACGGCCCGGCGACCTTCCCACTCGCCCTGGCAGCTATTCAAAGCATGGTTAAAAGTGGTTTGCCGGTGATCGCGGCGGG
>MGOK01000096.1:9035-9633 GCA_001795335.1 Chloroflexi bacterium RBG_19FT_COMBO_55_16 | reverse complement strand
GATGCCATGTTGGCGGTTGGAGCAATGGGGGTGCAACTGGACGCGGTTTTATGGCTGGGGGGATGGTAAGCACTAATAGGTCGAGGCAGTAGTTCAACTGCTCGCCCAACCTTACGCTACTATCCCATCCTTGCGCTTATCGTTCCATCCAGATGGTCACCGGCCCATCATTGGCGATCTCCACCAGCATGTGAGCGCCAAATTCCCCCGTTCGGGTCGGGACGCCTTGTTCTTCCAACAAGGCAGCGAAACGCTCGACCAGAGGGCCGGCGATCTCGGGCGGGGCAGCGTCCGTAAAGGACGGGCGGCGCCCCTTGCGCGTGTCTGCATAGAGGGTGAACTGGGAAACCACGAGCGCCGCGCCACCCATCTCCAACAAAGAACGATTGATCTTGCCCGCCTCGTCTTCGAAAATCCGCAGGTTTGCGATCTTTTCGGCCAGGTAACGCGCCTGCTGCTCGCCATCCCCCGGCCCGACCCCCACCAGGATCACCATCCCAGGCCCGATCTCGGCTACTCGGCGCCCGTCCACTGTCACAACCGCCCGAGACACGCGTTGGATCAAAGTTCTCATACCCGGCGATCCCGGTACATGAAA
>MGOK01000096.1:1273-8796 GCA_001795335.1 Chloroflexi bacterium RBG_19FT_COMBO_55_16 | reverse complement strand
GGCGGAAGTTTACTTCAATTGTCTCCACGTTCACGACTTCCTCAAGAATTACCTGCGCATTCTGGACCGGCTTGATCACCTCTGCCAGGACCTGGCGAACAACAGCTTGGGCCCGCACCTGGGGTGGGACGACCAGGGTTCCCGCCGGTGAGAAGTTCTCGAGGTCTACGATCACCGTCTTTGCGAAGGATTGATACTTTCCCGGGTCTAACTTCTCACCGGATAATCCATCGAAGGCGCGCGTCGTGCGGCGTTCCTCCAGGCAGTGCTCGACGCTGTTAAGGGTGATACCGGCACCCTCCTTTGTTTTCGTATCCACCGGGAGGTCCTGCCCAAATATAGTGACGCGCTGGACTTCCGGCCCGCTTACCGTAACGATATAGGATCGGTTACGATCGTAAAGCGTGCGCGCAGAAGCGGCGATCACCCAGTAGGGCTCCAGGCGATTTTCCGTGCTGACCATATGTATATCGTCCGGGTTGGGGCGGGAGAGCAACGAACTCACCGCGCCAGCGACCAGGCTGGTCTTTTTCTGTTCTACCCGGTCGTGGGCCACCTCTATCGTGAAGCGCGGGACAAAATGATAAGCCTGTTCGGGTGAGAGATAGATGTCCATTGGAAATCCCCTTCACTAATTTAAAACCATGATCTTCCTGGTAGACGTTCAATCTTCCTAGCGCAGCAATTTGCGCACCAAGTCAACAACCTCCCCTGGTTCGGCGTGGCGGTGAGTCTCCAACTTAGAATAGATCAGAGCGCCATTTACATTAACTTCGAAGCGACCTCCGTCGGACGGCACCAGGGTGAGCGATTCGATCTCAGGTTCAAATTCATTGAGCAGGTCTGCCGCCAAACTGACGGCGCGGCCGGTATAGTTTCAAACAGCACAATAGACCAGGTTGATGTTCAGAGACATGAGCGATGACTCCTTGTAGCGATTTTCAGGATCGCTTTTAGTATAACATATGAGATTATGCTAAAATCAGGTTGACTTGATCAATCAGGCAAGCTTCACACATCGCCCCAAGCAGAGTAAAAGTAACCGCCTCTCTTTCAGGAGGTGAACCATGCAAACCCAACTTGATCTGCGACCATCCCCGATCGCCGGCCAGTGGTATCCAGGCGAGGCCAACCAGCTGGCGAAGAGCGTAGACGGCTACCTGGATGCCGCTCATTTACCTATAATTCAAGGCCAGATCGTGGCTGTGATAGCTCCCCACGCTGGCTATATATATTCTGGGCCGGTGGCGGGACATGCCTTCGCCGCCTTACGCGGCCTGCAACCAGCAATAGTAGCGATTGTCTCGCCCATGCACCACCCATACTCCCAACCGCTGCTCACCTCTGCCCATGCGGCTTACTCAACCCCACTTGGTGTAGTGCCCATCGATCGAGAAGCGGTGGACGCCCTGGACGAGCTGTTACGGGCTGAATTGGGATTCGGATTAACCTCAATCCGCAACGATCCAGAACATTCGCTGGAAATCGAACTGCCCTTTTTGCAGCGTACCCTGGCGACCGAATTCCGCCTGGTACCCGTGATGGTGCGCGACCAGACCGCCAGGGTGTGCCACGCCCTGGGCAATGCGCTGGCCAAAGTCCTGGTAGAACAGGACGCCATCCTGGTGGCCAGCACCGACCTGTCTCATTTTTACACACAGCGAGACGCCAACCTGCTGGATGCGGAAATGCTGCGCCAGGTGGAGGCGTTCGATCCCCTGGGCGTGCTGCGGGTAGAAGAAGAGGGTAAGGGATTCGCCTGTGGGCGCAGCGCGCTGGCCGCCGTGCTGTGGGCGGCCAAAGACCTCGGCGCAGATACGGTGAAGGTCATGAAACATGCTACTTCCGGCGATGTGACCGGCGAAACTTTCAGCGTGGTTGGCTACGCTGCGGCAGTGATTACAAAGCGCGACAATGGATAGTACCCTTTCTCTAGATCTCTTAAAACTGGCCATAGTCATACTATTGGTATTGGCCAATGGTTTTTTTGTGGCTGCGGAATTTTCGTTGGTCAGTGTGCGCCAGACTCGCATCGCCGAACTGGTGGCCCAGGGGAATGTCTCTGCGGCCGCGGTCCAGAAAGCGATCCAAAACCCTGACAAGGTGATCGCTGCCACCCAACTTGGCATCACCCTGGCCAGCCTTGGCCTGGGCTGGATCGGCGAGCCAGCCTTGGCTCATATCATTTTCCCGATCGTCAACCTTTTTCCTGCCGACATTCAGCCTGAGCTGTCCCATAGCCTCTCGGCGGGGTTGGCTTTTGCCATCATTACATTCCTGCACGTAGTTGTCGGCGAACTGGCACCAAAATCGATTGCGCTGCAAAATCCCGAACGCACTTCACTGGTCGTCGTGCGCCCAACATTGTGGAGCGAATGGATCTTTAAACCAGCCATCTGGGCCCTCAACGGCACTGGAAATGCCTTGCTACGCCTGATCGGAATTAAGCCCGCCACGGGGCATGAACTGGTACACTCAGTGGAGGAACTTAAGATGCTGGTGTCTGCCAGCACCGAAGGGGGAGTGGTAGAACCCCAGGAACGTGAAATGCTGAATGCTATCTTCGACTTCGGAGATTTACTGGTGCGGCAGGTGATGATCCCGCGCACAGAGATTGTCGCTGTGGAAGCCGACCTGCCCCTCGAAGAAATCATCACCCTGATCACTGAATCTACCTATACCAAGTTCCCCGTCTTTGACGACAATATCGACCAGATCCTGGGGATTGTACACGTCAAAGACATGCTGCACACCATGCAAGAGCCCGGCTGGCAGAAATGCACCGCCCGTTCGCTGGTGCGCGAACCGGTTTATATCCCCGAGACGATCTCCGTCGGCGCCTTGCTGCACCAATTTCGAGATAACCGCCAGCACATCGCCATCGTGCTGGACGAATATGGTGGAACAGCCGGCCTGGTAACCCTGGAAGACCTCTTGGAAGAAATCGTGGGAGAAGTCAGCGATCCTTTCGACAAGATCAGGCCTGAATTTCAGATCCAACCAGATGGTTCGATCCTGATCGACGGGATGACCCTGATCGAGGACGTCAATGCCCACCTGGGCCTGGATTTGGAAGACCCCAACTACGATACGATTGCCGGGTATGTGTTGGGCAAGCTGGGCCAGATTCCGAAGGAAAAGGACAGCGTTGAAGGAGACAACGTCCGCCTGCAGGTGGAGTCCATGGACGGTCTGCGCATCTCCCGCCTCTCGGTAACCCGCTTGCCAGAGGACACTGTCAATTAATGATCACCTTGCTAAAAATTTGTGGAACGGGATACGGATCGCGTTTCCACTTGATACCAGACCTTTCTGTTCCATCAAATGCCCAGTTATGTTGAAATTGCAGTCAACCTGCCCCAGGTGAGCGGCGGATTTCATTATCATCTTCCCCCGGAGATGGAAGGCCGGGTGGCTCCCGGTCACCTGGTCGAAGTGCCCTTTGGAAAGCAACGCGTCCAGGGGGTGGTGCTGCGCGCGGTGGCAGAACCAGCGGTTGCTGAGACACGCGCCGTGTTGGAGCTGATCGACCCGGAAGTTGTCCTCACCCTGCCCCAATTAGCTCTGGTGGAATACTTGTCCGAAAGCACGCTGGCCCCTCTGTCGGCCTGTATCAGCCTGATGCTGCCAGCTGGTTTGAACCAGATGGCTGATGTCTGTTATCAAATCAGTAACCAGTATTCAGGAATCAGTCAACAGTGGAAGACGGGCAGCCGCCAGCCGATGACTGCTGCGCAGAAGCGCCTGCTGGATGAGCTGGGTAGGCGCGGCCCATTGCTAGGGCGGCAAATCGACCACGCCCTGCCCCACCTCGATTGGCGCGCCGCCAGCCGGCTCCTGATCCGGCGCGGCCTGATCCTGACCAACTCGGTGCTCCCACCGCCAAGCGTCCAGCCCAAATCTGTGCACACTGCCCAGCTGGCATGCCCGCCACAGGCGATCGAAAGCCACCTGCCGAATCTGGGTCGAGCGGGTACGAAAGCGCTGGCGCGACGCCAGGTCATTATGCGTTTTCTCCAACGCGAAACAGGGCCAGTAGATGTAAGCTGGGTGTACGCTGAAAGCGGCGGGAACCTGGCGGATTTGCGTTTCCTAGCTGAGCGCGGGCTGGTTTCGCTGGGAGAGAGCCAAGTCTGGCGGGACCCCCTGGCAAGCCTGGACTTTCTCCCCTTAGACCCCCCCCAGCTGACTAAGGAACAGGCAAGTGCCTGGGAGGCGATCCGTTCCGGGATGCAAGCAGCCGCAGCTGGCCGGTTTGTCCCGCCCTTCCTCCTGCATGGCGTTACCGGCTCAGGGAAAACTGAAATCTACTTGCAGGCAGTGGCCGAAGCGATCCACAGCGGCCGCCAGGCAATCATCCTGGTGCCGGAGATCGCCCTGACTCCGCAGACGGTGCGGCGCTTCCTTTCCCGCTTCCTGGGCCAGGTAGGCCTGGTGCACTCCGGCCTCTCGGCCGGTGAACGTTACGACACCTGGCGGCGGGCGCGCCTGGGTCAGCTGGGTGTGGTGGTCGGGCCGCGCTCCGCCTTGTTCACTCCCATGCCCGCCCTGGGGTTGATCGTGGTGGACGAATGCCATGATGATTCATATTACCAGGGCGAGGGGCTGCCTTACTATCACGCCCGCCAAGCCGCCGTCGCCTACGCCCGGCTGGCAGGTGCAGTCTGCCTTTTAGGCTCAGCCACACCCGATCTGGTCAGCCGCTTTCAGGCCAACCAGGGAAGCTATCAATCCCTGCATCTGCCAGAACGCATCCTGGCCCACCGCCAGGCAGTCCAGGCACAGATGGAACGCCTGGCTTTACAAGGGCAGCCCTCTCGCTACCGACCCCTGGAGAACCAGGCTGAGACAGCTGACTTGCCTCCCGTGAGCATCGTAGATATGCGCCTGGAGTTGAAGGCGGGCAACCGCTCGATCTTCAGCCGCGCCCTGCAACAGGCATTGCGGCGCGTGTTGGATAATAAGCAGCAGGCGATCCTGTTCCTCAACCGGCGCGGCATGGCGACCTATGTCTTTTGCCGGGACTGCGGCCAGAGTTTGCTTTGCCCGCGCTGCGACACCCCACTCACATACCATAATTCATTCATCCCACAAGGGGTATTATCTCTGGCTGGTGCACCCGGCCTGAAAACGAACGCAAGCCCTCAAACCAGGCAGGGCGCCGCCCTCACCTGCCACCATTGCGGCTACCAGCGCAAGATGCCCAAGAGCTGCCCCAGCTGTGGAAGCGCCCATATCCGCCAATACGGCACAGGTACCGAGCGAGTGGAGGCCGCCGTGCAGGAGATGTTCCCGCAAGCGCGCACGTTGCGTTGGGATTACGAAACCACGCGCAAGAAAGGCGCCCACGACCTGATCTTGAGCCACTTCATCACCCAGCGCGCCGACGTGCTGATCGGAACCCAAATGCTGGCTAAAGGGTTGGACCTGCCTCTGGTAACCCTGGTGGGAGTGGTGTTAGCCGACGTAGGCCTGAACCTGCCGGATTATCACGCCGCAGAACGTACCTTTCAAGTCTTAACTCAAGTTGCAGGGCGGGCTGGGCGCAGCCCCCTTGGCGGAGAGGTGATCTTACAGACTTTTCAACCGGATCACTACGTGATTCAGGCCGCCGCAGGGCATGACTACGCTGGTTTTTATGCTCGTGAATTAGAACACCGTCGCCAGCTCGGCTACCCGCCTTTTAACCAACTGGTACGTTTGGAGTTCCGGCATGTCCGTTCAAGCCAAGCTGAAAGCGCGGCCAAAGAACTCGCCGCACAGATCGACTCCTGGTTGGAGACCTCCGGCCGCCGCGCCACCCAGCTGATCGGACCAGTGCCATGCTTCTACGCCCGGCTAAATGGCCTGTATCGCTGGCAAATTATCCTGCGCGGTCCAGATCCCGCCTCGCTCTTGCGCGGCCGCCAGCTCGCCAATTGGCGGATCGAGGTAAACCCGCCGAACTTGCTATAATTGCATGGGATGTGAAGCGTGAAACGTGATTTGAGGAGAGGACTATGGATCAAATGAGGCGCGAGATACTTAGCTGGGGGGATGTCGATGCCCTGATCGACCACCTGTTGCCACAATTCGAAAGGGAGTTTGAGGCGATGGTGCTGATCACCCGCGGCGGCATAATTCCAGGCGGCCTGTTAGCGGAGGCGATGAACATCACTCACATCCTGACAGCGGCGGTAGATTTTCCAGCCCAGATGGAGATGGAGAGAACCGGGTTATACGTCTGGCCGCGCTACCTGCAATTCCCAGAAGACGACCTGCTGCGTGGGCGTGTTACGCTGGTCGTGGACGATGTATGGGGTTCAGGACGCACGATCACCTCGGTGAAAAACAGCATTGTGGCTGCCGGAGGGGTTCCCTATACCTGCGTGCTCCATTTCAACCCCAACCGCAGCCTGTTCAGCTCGGCGCGCCCGGATTATTACGCCGCCATTACCGATGCCCGCATTGTCTATCCGTGGGAGATCGACCGCGGCCCGGATCGCATCCTGCTGGACCGCCTGCCGCATCCCTCCTCTTGATCTGCCTAGTGAAAATTGCCCTGATCGGCGACGTGCACGCCAACCTGCCAGCGCTGGAGGCTGTCCTGGCACATGCCCACCAGCAAGGCGTCGATGCCATCTGGAATGTCGGGGACTTCCTGGGCTACGGGGCCTTTCCCGATGAAGTAGTCGTGCGCCTTAGAGCGGAGGGAGCGCTCAGCATTATCGGAAACTACGACCTCAAAGCGCTGAAGTTCCCGAAACAGAAGGAAAAATGGGGCAAGAGCAAGCACCCGCAGAAATATCTCGCCTTCCAATGGGCGTACGAACACCTTTCAAAGGTGAGCCGCAAGTATTTGCGTTCCTTACCCAAGGAAATCCAGATCGAGATCGGGGGGAAGAATATTCTGCTGACGCACGGCAGCCCGGCTTCCAACGAAGAAGCGCTCACGCCGGACACACTGGATGAGCGCTTGCGCGAACTGGCAGCATTAAAAACAGACGTGATCATCTGCGGGCATTCGCACCAGGCGTTCGCCCGCCAGGTGGATAACACCTGGTTTATTAACCCAGGCAGCGTAGGCCGGCCCGACGACGGCGACCCGCGCACGGGTTATGCAATCTTACAGATCGGGCCTGATCTGCTCCATGTAGAGCACTTTCGCCTGGAATACGATGTAGACAGGGCGGTCCAGGCGATTCTGGAGAACGGCCTGCCAGAGGCCTTCGCTCAAATGGCTATCAAGGGCTACGACCTGGATACGGTGCTGGGGAGTAATTATGAGATATGAGACGGAAAAAATGACGATGGACGGAAGACGAACGAAGGACGAGAGACAAGGGTCGGGATTAAGGGTAGATCGGTTTAAGAGGAATTGAATCAATAAAAACAATGAGGAACAATTGTTGGAGGTGGGGAAGATTTCCACTCTGTGGTGGAATATAGCACATTTGTTCTGAATTGGCAAGGGGGATTATTGAGGTTTCTACTTATCTGACGGGACGCTGATGCCGCTTCGCTTACACGCTGATTTCGCTGAT
>MGOK01000096.1:0-1251 GCA_001795335.1 Chloroflexi bacterium RBG_19FT_COMBO_55_16 | reverse complement strand
ACTGGCATTGGCTGCCAGTGAGTCGTCCATAATAGAATTGAGAACCGGTTTGTCAGTGTTATCGAGCAGATCGCCGCAAAACAGAGCCAGCCCCTTCACTTCGTTCAGGGCAAGCTCTGAGCCTACCGAAGGGTCGCCGCCGGCTGTCAGGATTCCTATGGAACCCCTGGAATGCCCAGGAATAGAAAGAACAGTAGCGTCGAAACCGAATTCAGAGAGGTTGTATCCATCGTCGATAGTTAAATCGGGTTTAAATCTGTCCGATTTGCCAAACCTGATGAGGATAGGGGCTATCTTTCTGATGAGAAAGATGAGAAAATTGCCTTTTTTTCTATTCCAGAACATGTCCCCATGCTCGAGCATGCCTGAATCGTCAGCGTGCATGGCTATTTTTGTGCCGAACTTTTTACGGAGATAGGCGGCATTACCGGTATGGTCGAAATCTCCATGGGTTACAACAATCAGCTTTAGATTGCCAGGCTTGCAGCCCGCGCTTTCAAGTTCTTTTTCAAGGTCGGTGCGCTTATTTGAACCCCCCGTGTCGATCAGGATATTGCCGGTGTCAGTTGCTATGAGGTAGCAATTTACGCTACCTAAATGATAAGGGAGCGGTAAACGAATGGTTTTGATCTCTTGCGGCATGTTTTCTCTTTATGGCTGGTACACGGATTACACAGATTTCACTGATTTTTCCTAAGACAATCATTTTGCGCGGCCCACAAAGTGCGACTAGCTTATGCTTTGGGCGGTGGTACTGTTAAGCCGCCGCAGTTGAATGAGGGGACATTTTTTAGCAACCTACATGGCACTCTGAGAGTCTACTGGAGCAGCAGCGGGCGGATGCTCTCGGCCCAGGCGCGAATGGCGTTCCAAGTGCGGGTCGAACAAGTGGTAAAAATCCAGGGCAACCGGCGCAGTCTCCCAGCCATTGAAGAATACAATGGATACCCGGGCGCCGATCATCCCGCCCACAAACGCCGCCAGGGTGATGGGGATAATTTCCTCCCTAGGCCAGCGCCGGCGGCGGCTTTCGCCAATGATCACCAGCAAGCAGACCAGCAGGGCCAGGTTCAGGAAGAATCCATGGGCGTAAATCGGGACGCCGTTGATCTCAAACAGGACGGGGAACATAATCACTTTGATGAATGGGTGCCGGGAAGGAATGGTGTCCATCCCGGCACTATCTTGACTATGGGTAATTGCGCCCCACCACTGGTAGAAAGATCAACTCCCCAGGCGCATATTTCTGGA
>MGOK01000095.1:36705-36933 GCA_001795335.1 Chloroflexi bacterium RBG_19FT_COMBO_55_16 | reverse complement strand
CGACACCGCGGCCAGCGCGCCCGAGTGGGTGGCGGAGATGAGACGCTTGATAGTTGAACTTCCATCCGAGGTGCAACAGGCGATTCTGAAGCATGAGGCAGTGGGAACAACCGACTCCCCGGAGTATCAGGAAGCAACGCGCCCTTTTTTCCGTCGCCATGGTGGTGGCCGCATTGACCCACGACCGGAATGCCTGAATCGGATGGCTAACAAGCCTGGAGATGAAGT
>MGOK01000095.1:26924-36612 GCA_001795335.1 Chloroflexi bacterium RBG_19FT_COMBO_55_16 | reverse complement strand
ACGCTGGTCATCGGGGGTCGATTCGATTATGCGACCCCCACCATCATTGAGACGGTGCATCGCGGCATACCAGGTTCCGAATGGTTCATCCTCGAGAACAGCGGGCATCTTGCTCACATAGAGGAAACAGAACGCTATTTGAAGGTGCTCGACCAATTCTTGAACCGTGTTGAGGCGCAGCCAGTGCGTTGAAAGTAGAGTCTGCTTTCATTCATAACATGGGCAACAAATCGCAGGGTCCTTTCAAAATCCTCCGGATCAGCAGGTTCCTGGACCTTGCGGGCCGGATCTGGGCGACCCTCCCAGGCTGCATCGATCAAATCGGACCAGGAGGGATCGAGAACGGCTTTCGCCCATTCTGCGCCTTCTCGCTTTGAGCCAGGAAAGCCCCGATGCAGGTCGTGCAGCATGCGGCAGTAGCTCAGAACGATAAATGCCTGATAAAAGCGGTTATTGTAAGGGGTTGGATCAGCGAGAATCTCCTGCCCCCAGCGGGTGAGTGTCTCGAAGATCTCTGCTCTCAGCAATTCGTCGGATACCAGATCCACCAGTGTTTCTGGAGGGGGACCAGATAGTGTTATCCCCTGCTGGCGAACGACCCGCCGAACGAGAATGGTATTGCAGTGATCTGACCTTATGAGATGGCGAGCACCATGGTCAAGATACCAGAGCTGCATACCACGCCTTGAAGGGTATTTCAGAATCTCCCTCGGAAAATACGATCCTTCCAGGTGCTTTGCCCATTCTGATTCCAGTTGATAGACCTGATCATGCAATCCCTGCAATGCATCAACCTGGAGCGGAGTTAGGTCGTCTTCAATTGCGACGATGAAGTCGACATCGCTATGTTGATCAAAATCTCCTACTGCAAATGAGCCTTGCAAGTACGCGCCAATGAGATCCTGGCCCAGGATAGCTTGCAGCCTCGATACAAGGTGGCGGAGAACTTGATTGAGTTCAGGGTATGGCGTGGGCAACATTGAAGGACTCGGGTTGTCTAACAGCGGCTAACCCATAATCTGCACGCTTCACTCGCCCTGAGACACACCCCAGGCCAGGTCATCGTGTTGGGCGACGAAATCGGGTGAGAAGTACCAAGCCAGGTCTTGGCGCCCCTGCAAATGGTAGCCAAAGAACGCAACCGCGAAATGCGCCATCCGGTCGACCATCTTCTGCTCGAACACCATCATGTGATCTCGACCCACAAACGAGATCAGCGCCTTTTCGGAGGTCCCCAGGTGCTCAAAGATCTGCACGTTTTCCGGGTAGAGCCCATCCTTGGTAGCCACGAGGATCAAGGCAGGCCGATCGACGGTTGCCAGTCCCCTTTCACCGAATAACCACCATCCTTCCCCGGCCATCGGTAGCACGGCACGAATCCGCTCATCCGTCATCGGCTGCCAGAGTCCATCCTCACCGGCGGTGATGGCCTTGCCCGCATGGGCGGCGAATTCATCCCAGTTACGGGCCGGATCGCAGGAAAAAGCTGACAGATACGTTGTTTTTGTAGCTTCGGGGGTCGCACATTGAGCCAGGTAAAATTCTGGGTCGATGCGCGCTCCGCTTAGGGCCAACGCATTATAACCATCAAAGGAGTACCCCATGGCTCCAACCTGTTCGGCGTCGATCATGCCTTCCAGACCTTCTAGCGAACTTGAGGCAACCTGGTCCAACGCAAACAGGATGTCGAGGGGCTGATCGATCATCTCTTCATTCATCTGATCGTAGCTGTCGATTCCATCGACGCTGGCCCAGGTAAAACCGTGACTGATCAGATATGGAGCGAAAATACCGGCCACTTTGGTCGACGATAGGAGCAATGGGTAGGGTGCGCCGCTCAGGTCAGCTACGGCATCGCGGGTAATATTCCGACCATCGGCATCGGTTTGCTTCAACGCCGGATACCAAAGGGTGATCCGAACCTCGCGCCCAATGCGGCTTTCATCTAGAAACTTATATGCACGGTGACCGGTAAAGTATGGGCCACGTTCTGAAAGCGGAAAGGCAGCTGGTTCTTGAGTGGCCATTGGCGCTGTCGGCGTAGCCTGGGAAGATATCGTTGGTGCCGCTGTATCCTGGAGCACGGTTGCGGTGGCTTGCGGTATGGTTGCTATTGCATTCGGTAATGTCACTGGAGCGGGGTTACAGACAAATAGCAGCAACATCGCTATTCCTATTGTCCCAATTGACTTAATTCTATTCATGTTTATCTCCTGTAGAATCAATGCTACTACAATGTCGGCCAAACACCCCCATCCTCATTCCAACTGCGTAAGTCCTATCTGTTTCACTTTTCTGCCATCTTACTTTGAAATCTCTGGCGTGAGCCATGCCATTCTTCTGTCTGGAGACGTTCGTCTGTATAAGCCCCTTGCGTGTACTCGCCTATCACTCTTCGCCAGAAGCTTTGAGCGGGCAGATTACCCTCTTCTTGATAAATGCTCCATTGCCCTGGAAACAGATCAAAAATCTGCCAGGCAACTTGCCGCCCAATCCCCTGGCGGCGATATTTTCTCAGTACAAAGAATTCGGCAATGGTGTGAGTCACACACTTTTCCCGTGAATCCACCCTCCGGACAAGAACAAAACCAGCCAACTTACCGGGTACTCTGATCAAGAAGGGATATCGATCCGATTCCGTCCAATAATGATCGAGATATTTGTATCCGAACAGGCCATGCTCATCTACATCAGCACCGTCGTACTCACTATAGTCGTGCTGACAAAACTCCATCAAATTGCGGAGAACAGTTTTATCACTTATTGAGGCAGGTTGGATTTCAATGTCCACAGAACGCGCTTATCTCTTGAATTTCGAAATGGTATCGAGTTTCAGCATGCGCCAAATCTTCAAAAATATGGTGAAAAGTACAATGGCTTGGCGAGGAATGGTTAAGACCTACCAAAACGATATTGCGATCTTGCTGTGCTAACTGCTGAACTTTACTTCTTTACTGAAGCCAGTCCACTGTACACCGGGGTTAGGTTTTGCTCGCATGTTCTATAGTTATAACCACATTTCCCTTCTTGCGTCCAGTATCGACATACCGATGGGCTTCGGTAGTCTGTTCCAACGGATAGCGTCTATCGATGACCGATTTTATTTTTCCCGCCTCAACAAGCTCTTTGAGGGCAAGCAGATTATTGGCCGTATAGCCTGCTGTCCAAGGGATTATTCTCTTGCTGCTTCTCTTCGAAGTCCATCCCATTCGAACCCTGCCTAACATTCCAGGGTTAGCGTTCAGATAGGTTCCATTTTCATTTAGCGATCTGATGCTACCTGAAAACGAGCTCTTGCCGACTGTATCAAATATGACATCATAAGTCTGACCGCTTTTGGTGAAATCTTCTTGAGTGTAATCAATGACGTGGTCTGCACCAATCGAGCGCAGCATGTCCAACTTCTCCGTGCTGTCCACGCCAGTCACTTCAGCCCCAAGGTGCTTGGCAAGCTGTACCGCACAAGTTCCGATACTACCACCCGCGCCAATAATCAAAACCTTTTGCCCACTCAGGATACCAGCTTTTCTAAGAGAATGAAGTGCTTCGAGTCCACCAAACGGAACAGCGGCGGCCTCCTCATAGGTCATATTGGCCGGTTTTTTTGCCATCACACTGCCCAGCGTTGAAGGTTTTTCGGGCAGACACATATATTCAGCATATGTTCCCATACCAAGACCGGTATATCCAAAAACCTGGTCGCCTAACTTATAATGGGTTACATCTTTGCCGGCTGATTCAATCTCACCGGCAAACTCCGCCCCTAGTATCGTTATTCTGGTTGGTTTTCTGAAACCCAGATATATTCGCAGAGGGATCGAAAACAAAAGAGGGAGTTTGAGCCTTCGGAACTCGGTGTCTGCTGCTGTTACGGTTGCCGCATGTACTTTGATCAGGACTTCATTATCCTTGGGGGTAGGTTTTGCTACCTCTCGGAGCTGAAGACCGTCAGCTGAGCCATATTTTGTCCACACGATCGCTTTCATGAGTCTCCTCAATATTTGCTTTGATTCGCTAATTTTAAGCATAGATTGCGACAATCCATCCTGCAAGCCTGCAAGAACAATCTAATGGTAGCCGACCCACTTCAGCAACAACCAGGATCAATATACTTTGCCGGTCGACTGCAAAAAGCCGTCCGTGGGCCTGGTCTGCCTTGACCAACCCACGTCAAATTGAGACCAAGTACTCTTGGCCCAATCTGTCAGAGTCATAAAGGTAGGTCCAGACAAAGAGCGAATATTGAGCCTAGCTTAGATGGGTTCTAGCGCAATCTGAATGGTGGATAGCGGTCAGTCACCAGCAAAATTGCGTAGGCGTCAACCCGCAGGCCCCAGCGACCTACGCCGACTATAAAGTCGAAGAGCGCCCTCGGATATTGACCGGTCGCCAGAATGGCGAACCAGGCAAAAATCGCTGCGAAGAAAGCGGCAATCCCGAGAAAAAGCAGGGCAATATAATGCGGGATCGCCAGCAGCCATTTGACCAGGGGCATCCATCGATTGAGGTCATTCTGCACGTCGGGGTAGTCGATTTCCAGGTGGACAAACTGCTCTTCGACGGTGGATGGGTATTGGTCGGTGAGCAGGAACAGGTAGGCGCCGACTCTGTACCCGAAGCGGGTCAGCTCACGAGAAAAGTCGAACCACCAGCGCGGATAACGCTGTCGAAAGATGATCATCAAGGCTGTGGCTACAGAGAGACCACTCGCCAACCCTCCAACCGTCTCCCTAGTTGTCCTCACAACCTCACCAGCTTCATTGAGGAAAACCGTGTTGTTGATCGTCTCGCCAGCCCCCGAGATGAGGCCAAGAATGATGGCGATGGGAATGATCCAGATTATTCGGACGAAGGTTGTCAGCCTGTCCAGCTTATCCGGATAGTCGATCTCCAGCCGAGCAGAATATGTGGTGATATTTTGATCAGTATTCATCGTTTTCTCCTTTTTGACTATTTCCGAGACTGGTGAAATCTTACACCACGACCAGGCTCACCTGCCGGGTTTGCAGGCAATTCGAGATTTGCCATAATGGCTCTCTTCTGCACAACGCGCTCAATATACCCACAGGCGAGGCATGGTCAGGTGCAGCGGGAGTTAGGTGGAATCATCACGTTGGTGCCAGATGTGGATCCTGCCCGAACTACTTTGGATAAGAAATCCTTTACCTTGTTAACCTCATGATTGAAGCTGATTGTATGCCAAAGGTAGAACAAAATTAGCAAAGGCAGGCCCATAAGGGCAACATTCCATTCGACTCGCTCACGCGAAGTCACCTCGTGCAAGTAGAAAATCATCGGAAGCAATAATACCGCGTAAAATAGAAGTGCGAATCCAAGTTTGATCGGAGAAAACAGAGCTGTCACGATAATCTTTGTCCCTTCCGGGTAAGGCTTTAGTGCACCGTGCATTATAGGCACAAAAGCATTGAACTTGGTAATCCAAGGGTAGAGCTGATTCTGATAATTAAGGTTTCGCTGAATCACAAAGGATTCTTTCCAGATTGATCCATAGTACTCTCGATGAGTATGCTTTGATATCTTGGGTTCTGTCCCATTTGGTGGGACCGCCCGTAACAATAATTGGCTAACCGCCTCGGGCGACTTTGGGCTAAATAAAGTGAGGCGAGCAAAAGGAATTAGATACATAAGTATGCTATCTATGAAACCACAAAACAATTTGCGTTAGCAGCGGCTGGGCGGGTATGGACTCGGTTTGGAAACCGGGTTCTATTTGGGCGTGGAAAACGCCTGAAAATGCTGCTGAATCTCAGCTATCCACTGCTCGCTTTGATTGGCGGCAACTGAGTATGAGTGTAAGCTCATAGGAGCTTGGTCAACGTGACATCTTCGTCACGAAAGCCGAGATGATGATAAAAGCTGACCGCCCGTGTATTCGCAGCACCAGTGGAAACCGTCAGAAGTTTATAGCCTTGCTCGCGTGCCCACTGCTCGCAAGCCTCGAGCAAAGCGGTGCCAACTCCACGACCTTCGACCGCTTCAGGGGTAGCAAGCTCCCCAATATAGGCCTGGCGCTTACCAGTAAAGTGTGTGCTATGCGAGACTGTTGCAAAACCCAACCGTTCGCCCTTTTCATCTTCCGAAATGAAGACCATTGCCTTCTGATTGTGTTGGTTAATACTCTCAGTGAGCCAAACCTCAACCGTTGAAAGCCAGAGAGCCAAATCACGCCAAGGTTGCATGCCAATTGCCAGACGGGGGGCAAGACTGAGAACGGAGGCCCGGTCATCAGGAACATATGGGCGCACACGTAACATGGCGAATCTCCTATCGTTTTGAAACACTGATAGGATGGTTTCGTTATGTTGTACGTCTACTTACATGCCGATCGCTCCCCAGTGCCTCATAAAGGATAGAAACATTGTGTTATCAAGAATAGAACGACCCACAACAAGAATTCTACTGTCCCTGTAATTGGCCGAGTCTTTCTTATCGCTCCGTAGGCATGGTATGCTGCATACCTACCCAATCGATCTTCACGTCTGCCCGCGTTCCAAGTCGCTCCATCAATTCTCCGGTGTGCTGTTGGATGTGGCGGATGGTGTAGAACTGAAGCTCCAACTTGCTGAAAGGCAACCAGTCAAAGCCCGAGGCAGCTTCCGGGTTCAGTTGAGGTACTCTCTCGATCACCTGGCGCTGACAAAAGGCGAGGTATTCGAGCACGCTGTCCTTGTCGTAGGGTTCACTAATTTGCGGCGGCGAATGTGGCGGCCACGGAAGATGACCGATGAACTGATATTCCTTTCGATGCTTGGCCCAAGGAGTGAAGGCTTGCTCGGAGTCTTGAAGATAGAGATGCGTATAGAAGAGGGCATGGTAGGCGATGTGCCAGAACCTGGTCTTGTCATCAGGACTATTCCAGATCGAGTCGGGACATCTGGCAATCGTCTGCTTGAGCATTTCGAGAGCGGCCTGGTATTGGGAAATGATGATCTCTGAGTAATCCATCTTGTCTTACCCTTTTCTGTGAGAGTCTGATCTTACTTGGTTGACGCCGCCCAACGGTTAGCGTAGGCGGCGGCGCACCTTGTGCGCCGTACGGTGCAAGCTAGTGTTCGATATCATGTTTTTTGTGCTCTTCGCGTGCTTCCAATCATCCATGAAGCAGCCACAATTGGCAATCCAATCAAGAGGGCGATGAGCGGCATTCCCCCTTGTGGTAACGCTAGCCAAAGGATGAGGCTGGAAAGAGCGAGCGTAAGCGAACTCAATATGTGCCGTTGTCTCGAGATATTTACCGCGAAGAAGTGATAGATAAGGCTCATAACGAAAAACCCGCTACATAGAATAAGGGCGACAATGAGGGCGATGTACATCCCGAAGCGATAGGTGCCCCACGGCCCGCCCCATTCCACATCGTGATGTCCATTGATAAAGACGAACCAGCCCAACCAAATGGCCCATACCGATACTGTTGCGATCAGCGTGGCATTAGAGTGTAGAAACGCCAGGAGCAGGGCACGCCGGAATCTCATAATTCCTCTTTCATCGAACGGTTCGCGAAAGTCCCGTGTGCTCTTTACCGGGTAGCGGCGGTCCGGCGGGCGTGAACTCTGTTTGGGTACAGGATTCTGTTGAGGCGTGGAATATGCCGCAGAATCCCAGCCGCCGAAGCGAAGCGTAGGGACTGTACGCTTTGTTGGGCGGTGATTCCTTAACGCGAACAGAACAGCAAATGGTAGCCAATGTTCACTATCTCTTCTTCCCTTTTGCTGCTGCTCTTGCCAAATTTTCCTTTACCCTAAATTTCACAATTTTGCTTATCAGGTCGAAAGGAATTGGTTTATCTAATGGAAATCTTACCGAACCCTTTCCTCCCTCATAAACAGATAGCTCATTCTTGAATTCCTCAATTCCTGTCGGTACAGGGTAAAACCCGATATGCTTTTTGAAAGCAGCAAAATGAACCAAATTACCTTTCAGAGTGAAGGTCGGCATTTGATACTTGATTGTCTCTTCCGCGTCAGGTGCCGCTTTTTTGATCGTCATCCTTATCTTTTCCAGAATCTCTTGAACATCATTTGGGAAGCCGGCGATATATTCATCAATGTTTCTGGGTGCTGTTTGATTAGCGCTCATACTATTCCTTTCGTCAGATCCTGAAAAACATACTGAGCCGCCCAACGATTGTGTGAGCGACGGATGGGCAGGGATCAAGATCAACTTCGGGGTTGGAATCTCCCAAATCGCGCCGCGTATTTATTGGATGGAAAATTTATCTAAGGACGAACGGTAAGTAGACAATATGGGTGGTTATACCACCTGGCACGTTGAAAATAGGTCCTTGTCCTTCTTGTGGACGGATTAGTTTGCTTGAGTCAAGAACAAATCTTATCGATGAACTTGGATTAACGGTTACAGTAACAATGTAATCTCCTTCGTCGGCTTGGTCGGTGTTGAGCAGAAAGACCAGGTCTCCAGAAGGATCTGTAGGAACAGTACCGAGTGTATTGCCATTGACCGTGATTGTTGCTACGTCGCTAATTGGAAAATTGGCTCCTTCAAGGGTAAAGAAACTGCCAGGCTTGCCACTTGTATAGTTGATTGTAAGGGTTGCGGTAGGCGGAGTGCATTCCGGAATATCAACTCCATCCTTCGTTTCGCACGTATTTCGTTCCCAGATATTTCCAAGGCTGTCTTCATAATGGTAAAGATCTATAACGTTTCCCCAAGTCTGATTGTCAGCAATCACATTGGCGGTCGAGTAAAAACACTCCCAGCCAGGTTCGGGGGTGAGACAGCCCAAAGATTGCCTCATCGCAATCCCCCAACCCTGATTGTCAAAGACATAGTTATTTGAAATACTCGACTCACTGATGCCACGAAATTCGATACCAAGAACAGCATCGTGAATGAAATTTTCTTTGATAGTGAGGCCGGTCACAGCTCCTAAGAAAGGTGCATCACCCTGAATACCTACACCGACACCCGGTGCAGTGGAGAAATCGTTACCTTCAATCAATGCACTACTACTGCAGGCGATCCAAATCCCTGCTACGTAGATTTCGGAGAACCTGCTATTTAGTACCGTACCGTTGCTTGGGCTGTTCACCGGGTCGCAGACCCCACCAGCAAAGCTGAAGCTGACCCCAGCACCACCCCCACGCACCTCGATATTACTGACATCCACAAAACTATCAAAAATCTCGACTGCCTCCTTGTGGGGTACTGAAAGAAATTCGAACAGTGTATCTCTAACGACAACATCCTGGCTGCTGAGGATATGTATACCAAAAATGAAGTGGTTCGGGTCACTAATATCCAGATTCCTGACCGTCAGATTTTCCACAGTCACCCGGCGAGTGTCAATAATAAATACCCCATAATTGAAGCCTTCGATGGTGCCATTCCGGATGTTTATCCCTTCATGGCCTATGGAAAACACACCTGTTCCAGGAGCGTAACCTGATAGGACATGTCCGCCTAAGTCCAATGTGATGTTCGACGCGCCGATGACGATAGCTGATTCGGTGCCGGGAGGGCAGGCCAGGTCTTCAACGAGGGTTGTATCTTCCGTGATGGTTTGGCCACAGCTGATCTCCGCTCTGCTTTCTGCTGATAAACCGACGCCGAACTGAACAAGCAAAAATAAACCCAAAAAGAAACGACTCGCTACTTTCATACAAACCTCTTTATACAAACGGTTGAGGGGTCCTTTACCATCTTATTT
>MGOK01000095.1:26172-26857 GCA_001795335.1 Chloroflexi bacterium RBG_19FT_COMBO_55_16 | reverse complement strand
GGATTGCCTTCGGTGGACTGACCGCTGCCCTCGCCAATCGAACACTGAACCCATTACCTGGCTGAAAAACGATCGGCCTGGGGGAAGTAGGGTTTTGTTAAAGTTCAAAGTATTCAAACCAAGCCACGATTGACTCTTGACTTTTCAATTCATCGGTAGGCGTCTGGTCGGTTCCCGAACCGATCGAATGACACTACCTCGCGAACAGCTTTTCGCGTCGTAGGACCGTAGTGCCCGAGTGGCCAACCCAAAGGAATCACAGCACAAGGTGTGACGTTCCAAGGTAGGCCGAGGATTCTGCGGACAGAGATGAGGTTCCATAATGGAATTGTAGTCAGGGCAGCACCCAGGTTCACGGCACGTGCAGCCAGGAGCAGGTTTTGCACAGAAGGAAAGATGGAGCCGAAGTAGGTTGTAGTAGAGATGTGCAAGAAAGGGATGTACAGGCCCTTCAGACAGGCGACGACAATGACTGGGACTTCCTCGAAGTGATCCGCCTGCCATTGTACGGCATTCAAGATCCTACGGCTCCTCGGGTTGTGTCGCGTAGTCCACCGCGCAATCCAGCCATAGAGTCGCCAAGCCTGCCGGTTGAAGCGGGCGAGTCCTTTCTTGATCTTCGGGTCTCTGACTATGATGAATTCCCAACTCTGGGCGTTGCTGCCGGTCGGCGCTCTTATTGCTA
>MGOK01000095.1:25356-26006 GCA_001795335.1 Chloroflexi bacterium RBG_19FT_COMBO_55_16 | reverse complement strand
TGCCCGAAGCCTGAGATAGGCACAATCAGCCGCCCAACGGTGAACGTCAGCCACGTTGCGGAGCGAAGAGGAGCAACGTCGGCTGTACGCTTTGTTGGGTGGCAACCTATGCTTGCATACCCACCCTTCACCTATCGTACCCTCTCATCGTAACAGACAAACTCCAGCAGATTCCCCTCCGGGTCGGAGAAGTACAGCGAGCGAACATGCAACCAAGCGTGATCAGTCGCCACAACGCTTAGCCCCAACCCCTCAAGGCGTCTCTTTTCGGATTCGTAATCTTCCAGCGAGATATTGAGCGCAATATGATGCAGCGTCGTCTTTTCCGGGCTTAGTTCTGGAGATTTGGTTTCCAGGAAGCTCAGGTTGGTCGCCGCAAAGAGGGCGAGATTCTGCGAGTGACCGCCATAGCCTTCGGCGATTTTGAAGAAAACAAAACTTTCGTCTTGCCTGAGCACTTCAAGGCCAACTACTTCTTCGTAAAACCTCTGCATGGCGTCCAGGTTCTTGACGCGGATGGACACTTCGCCCAGTCCTTTGATACGGCGGTCTGACTTGTTCATGGCACCTCCTTGGGGGCTGGTTAGATTCCGCGTTAGGCAGCCAAAAAGCTATCTCTGGATGACGGTTGTATTCGAGCTCAATCCGTT
>MGOK01000095.1:25069-25277 GCA_001795335.1 Chloroflexi bacterium RBG_19FT_COMBO_55_16 | reverse complement strand
GACATGCCCTTTTTCCTCTCCAATGTCCACCCAGCTGTATCCCCAGCGCATAATGCCCCGCTCCCCAAGGCCAAAGATCTCCTCGATCTCGAGGTAGGCATGGGGCGACTCGCGGAAGAAGTCGCGCCAAAACTGAGTTACTACTTCCTTCCCCGAGTACACGGCGCCGTCGGGGGCTGGATCAGTGTTTTCGAAGATACAATCGTCG
>MGOK01000095.1:22915-24832 GCA_001795335.1 Chloroflexi bacterium RBG_19FT_COMBO_55_16 | reverse complement strand
GAAAATTCGGGAGAGTGGGGTGTGTGGCGGCGCTTTGCGCCGCCACACACCCCGACCCCCTTTATTTTTCGGATAGATACTAAACCCTGATCATTCCAATAGGATCGGCAGTCGCCTGACGCGCTGACCCGTAGCCGCGAACACGGCGTTCGCTACAGCTGGGGCGATGGGGGGGTTGCCCATCTCCCCCACACCAGTCGGCCTCTCCTGGCTGGGCACGATATAAACCTCGATGGCTGGCATCTCGTCCAGGCGCAGTAATGGATAACCCTCAAAGTTGGTCTGCACCACTCGGCCTTTCTCGATCGTGATCGCCGCTTTTAAAGCCGCGGATAGGCCAAGCACGATCCCACTCTCCATCTGGGCGACAACCATATCGGGGTTGATCGCCAGGCCGCAGTCAATGGCGCAAACCACGCGCTGCACGCGCACCCGTCCTTGCACCACTGCCACTTCCGCGACTTGCGCCACAGGACTTACACCCCAGGTAGCGTGGCAAGCGATACCACGACTGAAACCCGCGCGCAGGGAAGAGCCCCAATTAGCCTTGTTAGCTGCCAGCTCCAGGACCGCCCAATGACGATCGGGTAAGGTCTGGCGACGGATCTCCAGCGGGTCGCTGCCCGTCGCCGCAGCGTACTCGTCCAGGAAAGATTCGTGGGCAAACGCCTCAGGGACATTGGTCACCGCCCGCCAGTAGCCGGTAGGCACCGCTGTCGCCTGGAAGCGGCGCATCTCCAGACTGCCGATGTCGTCCAGCCGGGCGCTGACGCGCGTCACGCTCAGCGGGTGGAAAAGGTCGAAGCGAAAATCATCTTCGCGCGTCCAGGCCACCTGCACCGGCGTGCCAGCCGCCTGGGAAAGCTGCACCGCCTGGCTGACGTAATCATACTCGGCCGGCGGCGGCCCAGCGCTACCGCTCTCCAGCCGCCTCCCAAACCCGCCGCCGAGCAGGGTCACGTTCACCCGCACCGCCTTATCCGGCAGGCGAGTGAGCATCGTGACCCTTTGTTTTACATCTTGCGGGCTTTGCGTAGGAACCCAGATTTCACAAGATTCAGAACGCAAGTCTGCGGTGCAGTTCATTGGCTCCATCGTGGCATGACCGAGGAAGGGCATCACATAATATGACACTAATTCGCTTTCTCTTTCCGGGCTAGACTGCTTCGCCTGTTCCAAAAGGCTTTCCTCGAGCTCGGCGCTGTTCAGGTCAGTTTTGCCTTCGTCCCAGGCGGCTTCTAATGCCTCCCGGCCACGCAGCGCAGCCCAGGTGTTCTCGGCCAGCACCGCCAACCCGCCGTCGATCTGCAACACATGCCGCACGCCTGGGATGCCCAGGGCGTTATCCTGATTAAAGCCAAGCAGTTTTGCGCCGAAAGCCGGGGGACGCGCCAGGCTGGCGAATAGCATTCCAGGCAGCCTGACGTCCAGTCCAAAAGTTGCCTTCCCCATGACGATGTCCGGGTTATCCACTCGCCCCACGGATGTCCCGATGATACGGAAGTCTTGCGGGTCTTTGAGCGGCACCTCTCGTTCTTTAGGCACCGGCAGGCTCCCAGCATTTATCACCAGCTCGCCGAACGCCAGCTGCTGGCCGGTTGGCTGGTGGATCACTACGCCTTTTTCAGAGTAACAAGCCTCTGGTGCGACTCCCCAGATTTGAGCGGCAGCTGCGATCATCAGGGCGCGCCCCACAGCGCCAGCCCGCCGCAGAGGTTGGAAAGTTTGCTGGATGCTTCGGCTACCACCAGTATGTTGGTCGCCGTAAACTGAGTCGCCCGGCGCTTGTTCAACGCGCACAGACGCCCAGTCCGCGCCCAGCTCATCGGCCACGATCATGGCGCACGCCGTGCGCACCCCCTGACCCATCTCTGACCTTGGCACAGTGATCGTCACCCCGCCGTCGTTGCCGATCTT
>MGOK01000095.1:21777-22820 GCA_001795335.1 Chloroflexi bacterium RBG_19FT_COMBO_55_16 | reverse complement strand
TCCCTGTGGGGGTTGGCGTCTCACTGCACCCAGACAGCTAAACACCGATCACCAGGCCGGCTCCGGCGACCGCCGAAACCTTCAGAAAATCACGCCGGTTGATGGGCGTCTGGGCACTCATATTACACCCCCTTCTGCCGCTACCCGGCTGATGGCTTTGAAAATCCGTTGGTAGGTCCCGCAGCGGCACAACACCCCTGATATCGCCGCGCTGATCTCCGCCTGACTGGGGTGGGGCGAGCGCGCCAGCAGCGCCGCGGCCGCCATGATCTGCCCAGGCTGGCAATATCCGCACTGAGACACATGCTCTGTGATCCAGGCCTGCTGCAAAGGATGGCTCCCGTCAAGGGACAGACCTTCGATCGTGGTGATCTCTTTCCCCCCCACGCTCGAGACTGGCGTGACACAAGACCGTACCGCTTCACCATTCACATGCACCGTACAGGCCCCGCACTTACCCATCCCACAACTGTATTTTGTCCCAGTCGCCCCCAGGCTATCGCGCAGAGCCCACAGCAGGGGCGTCTCCGGATTGATATCCAGTTCGTGTTCGCTCCCGTTGACGATAAACTTTATAATCGCCATAGCTTCCCTCCGAATCTAAAGTAGAAAATCGCAAAAATCGAATAAGGTCCTTTCGCTTCTTGACTCTATTTATACAACCAATTTATCCTCCGTCAAGTTCATTTACAGTCAAAGATGCAGACCAATTCACTCTTGAGGGGTTATTTGCGTTAGAATCTTATCCGGAAAATTCTCGAATTGGACCATATAAAACTATGAAACTAATCTTACCCGCCCGACCTCCATTCTCTTTATCTTCTGTCGTCCAGTCACACGGTTGGATCCGCTTAGATCCTTTTTGGGAGGAAGAAAGCACTGGCGGACTGGCTTATATTGCTCAATTAGATTCTGGCCAGGTCGTAGAACTTCATATCCAGGAAACACCCGGCGGAGTAAGCGTCGTGATCGATGGTGACCTGAGCGATAACGAACGTGCTGAAATCGAGCGTTCAGTCGCCTGGATGCTGGGGTTGGATTTG
>MGOK01000095.1:20872-21766 GCA_001795335.1 Chloroflexi bacterium RBG_19FT_COMBO_55_16 | reverse complement strand
CTTCTACCAGCTGGCGCGCCAGGAGCCCAGGTTGAACCGCGCCGCACAGCGCGCCCAGGGACGCATCCTGCGTTCCCCCACCCTCTTCGAGGACGTGATCAAGACTATCCTGACCACCAACACCCTGTGGGCTGCTACGATCCGCATGAACAATAACCTGGTGGCACAATTTGGGGCACCGCTCGCGGCTGATCCAACTCGCAACGCATTTCCTAAACCCGAGCGCCTGGCTGACACAAACGAGGAGACGCTGCGCGCCCAGACCCGGCTGGGTTACCGCGCGCCATACGTTCTCGAACTGGCGCGCAAGGTGTCCAGCAGCGAGCTGGATCTGGAAGCGCTCAAGACTGCCAGCCTTCCTACCCCTGACCTTCGCAAGCGCTTGCTGGCGATCAAAGGCATCGGTGATTACGCCGCTGCCAACCTGCTCATGCTTCTGGGGCATTACGACTTCGTTCCGGTGGATTCCTGGGCGCTCAAGATGGTTTCTCAGGAATGGTATGGCGGGGAGCCCGTGGGGCGGGCGGAAGTCGAAGCCGCCTTCGAGGATTGGGGCGCTTACAAAGGCCTGGCTTACTGGTTATGGGATTGGTCTACGGAAGGATGATCGACTGAGAGGATATTCGCAAAGTTTAAAGAAAATCGTAAACCTCTCAGATTGGGGAAAATGAAACGTGATCTGCTGATCCTCGGCCTGGTTGGTTTTGTGACTTCGTTCGGCGCCCATGCTGTCGCAGTCAACCTGCCTGTGTATGCGCAACAGGTGGGAGTTGGCACCTTCGCTATCGGTGCGCTGATCGCTGTCTATGACTTCGCTGAGGTGATCGCCAAACCGCTTTTTGGCTATCTGGCAGATAAGCGCGGCCAGGTGATCACACTTTGGGCTGGCCTGGG
>MGOK01000095.1:7374-20841 GCA_001795335.1 Chloroflexi bacterium RBG_19FT_COMBO_55_16 | reverse complement strand
GCTGCAAGGGTTGGGGGCAGCGGCCTTCTCGGTTGTCTCAGTTGCCCTGGTGGCTACCTATTTCCCCCATGAGCGCGGCCGGGCATTAGGGATTTATAACGCCCTTAAGGGCGCAGGATATATGATCGCCCCCGTTATCGGGGGATGGGTAGTCGCCCGTACCAGTTTCGCTGGCTTGTTCCTGGTCAGCGCCGCGATTGGCATAATCGTGCTCGCGCTTTCCCTGCTCTTGCGCGAGCCAGTTGATCCCGTCGGGTTGGATGACGATGAGGATGAATTTAAACTCAGCGAATTACTGGCTCCCTTCCGCGATCCCCACCTCTTGCCCTGGTACGCGGTGATCGTCGTTAACATGTTCTTCGTCGGAATTCTGTTCGGCTTCGTACCGGTATACCTGAACCAGCTGGGATACGATCCTTTCCACGCAGGGATGATCATCAGTGCCGGAACCCTGGCCTATCTGCTGGTCCAACCTCCAGCTGGTTGGCTGGCCGATAAGGTTGGCGGTCGACCTACCATCCTCGCCGGCTTGATGGCCTCCTCGCTAAGCCTGATCCTACTGACTTTCACCCAAGGACTCCCCCTGATCGCATTGGTCGTTCTCGGCGGTCTGGGGATCGGTGTGGTATGGACCAACTCTGACGCCATGATCAGCAATCTATCTCCAAACGGCCAGCTCTCGACGAGCCTGGGGACTGCCGGCTCCTATAAGGAAATCGGGGACATGCTCGGGCCGCTTAGCGTCGGGGCAATATCGCAGGCCTTCAGTTTGGCGACCGGTTTCATCGCCTGCGGTGTGGCTGGATTGGCCGGCGTGTTGCTCATTTGGCGCCGCGGGTCTGCACAGATTCCAGGGGTTGATGGCAGAGTGGGTGATTTGAACGGTTAAAGTTACTAATCATGTATCGATCCAAATGAGATATGTGTCACCACCCTTGATAATTATGCAGAGTTTGCTTTCCAGAGTACAATTACCTCACAACATATTTCACGGATCACCGAAAGGGAACCAGATATCATGCCCAATAAAACCTCCGTCGCCGTGATTGGATTGGGTTTGATGGCGCGCTATCACCTTGAGCAGATGCTGGCCCAGGCCAACACCACCGCAATTCCCGTCGTCTGTGAGAAATCACCAGAGGCATACGCTGCAGCCAGGGAAATATTCCTCCAGGCCGGGTACGAACCCCCGCCTAACCAACCGGACTTGACGAAATTACTCGGCGAATACAACGGCAGCCTCGACGCCGCCTTAATCATCACCCCCCATGCCTTCCACCTTGAGCAGGCCACAATCTGCCTCGAGGCAGGACTGGACGTCTTGCTAGAAAAGCCAATGGTGATGAACGCCGCCGAAGCACGCAGCCTGATCGAAACCCGTGATCGCACTGGTCGACTGTTGGTCGTCGCCTTCCAGGGCAGCCTCTCCCCGCAGATCCGCACCGCCGTGAAGCTGGCTCGTTCCGGGGAGCTGGGAACCTTGCAGAGCATCAGCGCCACCGTCTGGCAGAACTGGGGGCAGCTGGCTGCCGGGACGTGGCGCCAGCAGCCCGAGCTCTCCGGTGGCGGCTTTCTCTTCGACACCGGCGCCCACCTGCTTAATACTGTTGTCGACCTGGCTGGGGAGGACTTCGTTGAGGTTGCCGCCTGGCTTAATACGCGCGGACGACCGGTCGAGACGATGGGGGCCGTCATTGGGCAGCTGACCTCCGGGGCGCTGGTCACGTTGCACGCCTGTGGAGAGACCATCCCCTCCTGCGCCTCGGATATCCGTGCTTTCTACACGCGTGCCATCCTGCGCACAGGTATGTGGGGCGAGCGCCTGCAGATCCAGCGTATCGGCCACCAACGACTGCGGGCAGTGCCGGTGCCGCATTCCCTTGGCGTGTGGGAACAGTTCCTGGCTGTGAGGTCCGGGCAGAAGGAGAACCCCTGCCCACCCGAAGTCGGCCTGCGCATGGCGCGGTTGTACGATGCGATCGTCGCCTCGTCTGCACAGGGTGGCGCGGTGGTGAAGTGCGAAAATATGTCCGCCTAGATGGGCTTTGCTAATGTGGCCTTGCCTTAAAAACATCACTATCTAGAGGGAGTTCCCTATGGCACAAGAAACTTTCAAGATCTATGGCTACCGCTGGATCATCCTCCTGGCATTCATGGCGGTCGTTGCCGTCAACCAGCTCATGTGGATCACCTTTGCTCCAATCACGAGTAGCGCGGCCTCCTACTATGAGGTTTCTGATCTCAGCATCGGGCTCTTATCGATGAGCTTCATGATCGTCTATATATTCGTATCGATCCCCGCCTCCTGGCTGATCGATACGGTTGGGTTCCGGGTCGCGGTTGGAATTGGCGCCGCTCTAACCGGTATTTTTGGCTTGACACGCGGCTGGCTGGCAGCCAATTACTCGCTGGTGCTCATTTCCCAAATCGGGATCGCTATTGGACAGCCATTTATTCTCAACGCTGTGACTAAGGTCGCCGCGCGCTGGTTTCCTCTTCAGGAACGGGCGACAGCAACCGGCCTCGGTTCTCTGGCCATGTATCTGGGTATCGTATTGGGTTTGGCGCTCACCCCCTACCTGGTTATCCGTTCCAGCATCGATAACGTGTTACTAATCTATGGCATTGTGTCAGTGATCGCGGCAATTTTCTTCCTGGTTCTCGCGAAGGAACATCCTCCGACGCCGGCCTGTCCTCCAGGCCAGGAACTGCGATCCCTGGTTTTTACTGGTCTCAAGGATACATTGCGCAAGGTGGACTTCATCTTGCTGATGGTGATCTTCTTTATTGGCCTGGGCGTCTTCAATGGGGTGACGACCTGGATTGAAGATATCCTCCGGCCGAGAGGCTTCTCCATCACCCAAGCCGGGATCGCGGGTGGACTGATGGTCTTTGGAGGGGTTGTCGGGGCGGTCATCTTGCCATCCCTCTCTGACCGCTACCGCAAAAGAGTCCCCTTTATTCTCATCGCGCTGGCTGGTTCAATTCTTGGCCTGCTTGGCATCACGTTTGCCAACAGTTACACGTTGCTGCTGGCAGCAGCCTTTGTGATGGGATTCTTCTTATTGAGCGCCGGTCCAATCGGATTTCAGTACGGCGCAGAAATTGCGTATCCGACACCCGAAGGCAGCTCCAATGGATTGCTCATACTGATGGGTCAAATCTCGGGCATCCTCTTTATTTTCGGTATGGACAGCTTCAAGACCCCTGGAACGGGGTCGATGACCGCCTCTCTGCTGGTGTTAGTCGGATTGATGGTTCTTGGCCTGCTGATCTCCACCCGGCTGAAAGAATCGTCCTTGTTGACAGGCAAACTGCCAGAATGAACCAACTGCTTGAGTGGTTGAAAGGCGGCACTCTTCGCTCCGATGGATTTGCGCCTCAAGCTGCCGATTTGGTTATCAAGCAACCCCAATTGCTCACCGAGCTACTTGAGGGGTTGGATGAACCCGACGATGTTGTCCGTGCTCGAACAGCTGACGCCCTGGAGAGGGTCGCCCGAGTGAACCCTGAGCCGTTCAATGACCATCTCCCTCGCTTCATCGCAATTGCCAGGAGCGATCCCATTCCGATGGTGCGGTGGCATATGGCAATGCTGCTCGGCGATCTCATAATTATTGAGAGTGCTGTCGATGAGATTCAACACATTCTACATCAACTCCTCAGAGACAACAGCCCATTTGTCAGAAGCTGGGCGATATCTAGCCTGACTATACTCGGCAGGAAGTACCCGAGGAATCGGGAAGGAATCCTCACCCGGATCGCAGCTCTGCATCTAGATAACAGTATAGCTGTCCGGCATAGGGCTCACAAAGCCACTGATCTGCTCATGAATGACCGATTGCAGATCCCAGCTAGTTGGGTCAAGAGCCCTCGATTGATGAATCTATAACGCGGAGTGACTGTTATTCCAGCGGGTCTTGCCCGCACAATCAGCGAGGTGCATGGCGAAGCTGGTAGGGAGTGGTTGCGCCGTTTTCCTTCCCTGATTCACGATTGTGAACAGCGGTGGTCGCTCAAGATCGCATTACCTTTTCCCCAGCTTTCGTATAACTTCGTCGCGCCCGCGCAACAACCGGATGGAACAGAAGTCGTCGTCAAGCTGGGCGTCCCCCATCCCGAGCTCACCCGAGAGATCGATGCGCTCCGGTTCTACGCAGGCCAGGGCGCCGTGCGGCTGCTCGATGCAGATTCAGCGCAGGGCATGCTGCTGCTAGAACACCTCCAACCCGGGACGTTATTATCACTTCTTACCGACGATGAGGAAGCGACGTCTATTGCAGCGAGCGTCATGCGACAGATGTGGCGACCAGCACCGGCTGTGCACCATTTTATTCCTGTGAGCGATTGGGCAGCTGGTTTCCATCGGTTGCGCCAGCAATTCGGCGGAACTACAGGCCCGCTGCCCTCCAATTTAGTCGAGCAGGCTGAAGCGATATTTGCCGATTTGCTCGACTCAAGCGCAGACCCAGTAGTCTTGCATGGCGACCTGCACCATGATAATATCCTGGCAGGACAGCGCCAACGTTGGCTGGCCATCGCCCCCAAGGGAGTGATCGGCGAGCCAGCCTACGAGGTGGGTGCCTTATTACGGAACCCAATACCTCAACTGCTCGAGATTCCTAACCTGGAACGAGCCCTGGCTCGGCGCGCCGATCAGCTCGCTCAAGAGCTGGAACTCAACCGGGAACGGATCGTAGGCTGGGGTTTTGCTCAGGCGGTGTTGTCGGCCTGGTGGTCGTTCGAAGACCATGCCTCTGGTTGGGAGCCGGCGATCGCCTGCGCGGATGTCCTGGCCCATTTATAGCCTGGAAAGTCCTCAACAATAAAAAGGAAGGATGAGATGGATGTCAATGGTATTGGGGGCGTGTTTATTTACGCTAACGATCCCAGGTCACTGGCTGAATGGTACTCACGCCATTTGGGGATCGAGTTCACCCGTGATGAAACATCAGATAGCTATTACATGGTGTTCTACTATCGTGACGTTGACGACCCGTCAAAACGATTAGATACAGCCTATGCGATACGGCCTGCAAAGGACCTCCTTGGTTCTGATCGCAATCAGTTCATGATCAACTTTCGGGTCAATGATCTGGAGGCATTGGCGACTCAGTTGTCTGCTGCCGGGATCGCGGTTGAGGAAATCCAGATCCTGCGGGATGAAGAAGGCTTTGGCAAATTCACTCAGCTGGTTGATTTGGAAGGGAATCACATTGAGTTATATCAGCCACTCCGATAGGGGATGACTGCTCCGATCCGGCAGAGCTTATAACCCTTCCCTCCCCCCGATAACTCACTCTGTGAGCGTTACCTTACCTGAATAAAGGAATTTTCCGGGGACAAAGCCTGTCAGAGTGGCCAGATTCACACTCAACAGCTGCACTGGCACGATTTCGGCCAATGGCAATCCAATCCCACTGGCCTGCGGCATGGGTAAGGTGGGAAGTTCCATTTCTGGTGATGGACTCAACCAGAAAGCTGGAGTCCCAAAACTCAGCAGGTCTTGCAACAGATGCCGATTTAAATCAGCTGTTTCACCTGGACCGCCAAACACCAGCACAGTCAGCTGAGAGCCAGCCATTTCGAGCGGGCCGTGGCGGAATTGAGCTGCATTGAGTCCCAGAGCAGGGAATTTAGCTGCTTCGCCGATGATTAGCTCCCCGGTCAACACCGCAGCCATAGAAGGGCCGCGGCCGACCAGAGCCAGATGTTGTGGCCTGCCAACCAGTCCTTCCAGCATCCGCAGATGCTCATCCCAATTCGCCAGGTAGGAAGCAATGCCATCGGCGGCTTTCCTCAAGTCATAATAATGAAGTCCTAAGTTACTGGAACATAGTGCCTGAGCTGCCAGTTGCGAAATTGCCAGGGAGTTCAAATAGGTGCGCGTGGACACGGTCTCTTCGACCGCCGCCTCGAGCGACAGGGTAAGGCTGGCAGCCTGGGCTAACGGGCTGGCAAGATCGTTCGTGGTGGCGATGAACGCCGCAGGTGGCGTCTCTTGCATGAGATCGAGCAGGCGCAAGATCTCGGCGCTACGCCCGGATTGGGAAATGGCCCACACGAGACTGCGTCGGGTGATCAGCTGACGCGCGTAGTGGCTCAACTCAGCACAGTCCACCCAAAAAGCAGGCAACCCTGCCTCTAACAGCTGTAACCAGGCCGGGTAAGCTGCATATCCAGAAGCGCCCATTCCAGTCAGGATAATGCGATCGTACTCACCATTGCGCAGCGCCTGGGCGTAAGGCTGGAGCGGGTCCAGGTCAAATCTGTCGAGCGCAGACAGTAACGCCGCTGGCTGGCTGAGGATATCTTGGATATAAATATTTTCATCCATTTTGATAGATCGTATACGCTGCCCCAATCATCCCAGCTTGATCCCCCAACTGAGCTGGAAGGATACGTACCTGGCTGGCAGGCACCATAATGTTGTGGGCGTTGACTGCCGCCTCGACCGCTGGCATGAACAGACCGACGCTTTTCATCACACCACCGCTCAGCACAATCATCTCTGGAACGAAGAGGGTGATGATATTAACCAACCCCAGGCTGAAATACCAGGCAGCCTTTTCTATCACCGCCCGGCCCAATGCATCTCCCTCCCGCGCAGCCAGGGCTACCATTTGAGCGTCAATCCGGTTGGGGTCTCCGTGGGCTAAGTCCAACACTCTGGAAGAGGGAAAAGCCAGCAGGATTTCCCTTGCCTGGCGGGCGATCGCCGGACCCGCAGCCAGGCTTTCCCAACACCCATTTGCCCCGCAATAACAGGCTGGTCCAGTGGGATCGATGATCTGGTGTCCGCCATCCGGGTGCGAACCATCCAGTCCGCGATAGATCTGCCCATCGTAGATCAAGGCCGTGCCAATCCCTGTGCCCAAGGTGATGGCATACAGGCGACGCACGTCTTTTCCCGCCCCAGCCCAATACTCGCCCAGGGCAGCCACGTCGGCGTCATTTTCTAATCTGACCGGCACGCCGAAATGCTCGCTGAGCGGCGCAACGACCGGTACATTTTCCCAACCAGGTAAGGTATATGGATTCTGGATTGCCCCCAGCTGGCGGTCCACCGGCCCCGTGGCACCGAAGCCGATCCCGAGCAAATGCCCATTGCCGCACTTGCGCAATGTCTTTTCGATAACCGCGATGATCCGCGCTAACCCGGCTTGCGCCCCCAGGTGGGCTTCGATCGGGGCCTGACTGACCGCCAGGAGATTAGCACCTTGATCGACGGCGCCGGCCCGCACGACTGTCCCCCCTAAATCGACCCCGATCACCACCTCAGTCATCAGCCCTTAATGGCTCCCGCCGTCAAGCCGCTGACGATGTATCGCTGGAAGAGCAAGGCGAGCAAAACTGGAGGAAGGGCTGCCAGTACGCCGCCAGTCATCATAGCGGTGATATCTACTGCATACCGCCCGGTAAACTCAGCGATCGCTACCGGAACCGTCTTAGCGCTGACCGTGCTGGTGAAGATCAGGGCGAAGAAAAATTCATCCCAGGCCAGCAGGAAGACGAACAACGCCGTAGACACCAACCCCGGGGCGGAGATAGGCATGACAATTTGGAATAAGGTTCTCAGGCGTGAACAACCATCGATCCGGGCTACATCCTCCAATTCTCTGGGGACGGTCTCGAAAAACGCGGCCATCAGCCAGATCGCAAAAGGCAACGCAAAGCTCAAATAGGTAGCGATCAGGATATATGGGCTGTTCAGCAGACTCACACGCGAAGCGATCACGAAGAGCGGGATCACCAGGGAAATCTCCGGGATCATACGCGTACCCAGGACTCCGATCAACAGCGGACGCCGGAGAGGGAATTCGATGCGCACCAGGGCATAGGCTGCCAGCGAGCCTACCAGCAAGCTGATCAGGGTAACCGAGGAGGCGACGAACAGAGAATTGCGCATCGTTACCTTGAACGTCCGCGCCACTTCCGAGGTAGTGGCTCCGGGCGTGAGAATATCGATATAATTCCTGAGCGTCGGGTTTTGCGGGATCCAGTGGATCGGAATGGACAATAACTCAGCCCGCGTCGAAATACTGGAGATGACCAGCCAGGCGATCGGCAAGTAGATAAATATCAAGACCGGGATGGTCAACGCAAATAAAAATGTTTTGTTGATGATTTGACTCAGCCTCATGCTTGCGTTTCCTCCGGGCGGTAGAGCAACCTGATGTAGATAAATGCCATCGCAAGAGTAAAGAGCGAGATTAAGAACGATAGCGCCGACCCCAGACCTACATGTCCATACGAGAAGGTCTGCAGGTAGGTCAAGTAGGAGATCGTAACTGTACCAAATGCCGGCCCACCAGCTGTGATCACATAAATAATGTCAAAGACGCGGAACGCCTCGACCGTGCGGATTACCAATGCGACCAGGATCGCCGACCGCAATAAGGGCAAGCGGATCATCCAGAATCGTTGCCAGGCATTCGCGCCGTCCACCGCAGCAGCCTCATCTAACTCGACAGGTAATGTCGCCAGAGCAGCCTGTAAGATTAAGGCAATAAACGGGACAGCATGCCAGATATCCGCCAGGATCACCAGATTCATCGCGTTGTAAGGTTTAATCAGCCAGGGGATATAGTGATCAATTAGACCCAATTGCATTAATAAACCATTCAAAGCGCCATAGTCGGCGTTATAAATCCAGCGCCACATAGCGCCATTAACGATTGTTGGCACTGCCCAGGGGATGATCAGGCTGGTGCGCAGGAAGCGCCAGCCTGGAGGATGGCTGTGGATCAATTGGGCGATACTGATCCCCAGTACCAGCTCCAGCCCAACTGAGATAATAGTGAAATAAAATGTACGCCAGATCGACTGCCAGAAGAGTTTATCAGCCAGCAGCTGTAAGTAATTCCCCAGCCCGCGAAAGATATCCGGCGTCGTGCTCCCAGGCGTGGTTTCAAAGAAACTCAGGTACAACGTCGTCAGGATGGGTTGCAGCGAAATAGCAATGATGATGATCAGGCTAGGCGCTACCAGGAGCAGCGCGACCCGGGCATCCTGCTGGCGCAACGTCAGGCGTTTTTTGGTCTGAGGCAGCTGCATATCTCTTCTATAACAATTATCTTATGATTCTCCAAAGCGATGCTCTTTATCGCCAGCGATGCTCTTTATCGCCAACGATGTTCTTTATCGCCCGCAATGTTCTTCACCACCCGGCGCTCTCTGTCGCCCGATGTTCTCTATCGACAGTATTATTTGGCTTTCGGAGAGGGGATGGAGCAGTCTCTCCCCTCTCCTTAGTGATGGTCTTTATCGCCCGACGTTCTCTGTCGCCCGACGTTCTCTGTCGCCCGACGTTCTCTGTCGCCCGACGCTCTTTGTCGCCCGACACACTCTGTCGCCAGCATACTTGGCGTCCGGAGAGAGATCGGGTGCGAGGTAAGGCTTTTACTTGCCTAGCTCCACCCATGTGGCCGCGGCTGCATCCATAGCCTCCTGGGGCGATTTTTGTTTCGTCAAAGCTTCTTGCAATGCCAGCTGCAGCGCCTTAGAGCCTTCGACGTAGTAAGGCACCTTTGGGCGAATGTGAGCATAAGGGAATTGCTCCGAGAACGCAGGCACCATAGCAGTCGTCACCTGGTTCAAGCTCGCCAGCGCCTTCCCCGACTCCCCTTCGAAGCTGCTCTGCCAGATCGGCAGCATGTGGGCTGAGTAGCGGTTCTGCACGTCTTCTGAAGTCAGATACTCAACGTATTTCCAGCCTGCCTCCACATTCGGGGACTTGGCAGCTACAGAAAAGCCCATCGAGCCGTTGATCGAGGCGGTCGGGTCAGGAGTCTTTCCCGCAAATACTGGAATAGGAGCAACTTTAACCTGGCCGGTGATCTTTGATTCTTCAGCATTATTATTCGCCAAGTCATACATATAGTTCCAGTTCAAGGCAAAGACAGCTTTTCCCTGGGAAAATACGTTGCGTACATCCTCCTCGACATACGAGACCGAAGCCGGGTTGGTGATCCCGTCGTCGATTGACTTGACCATCCATTCCACGGATGCCACACCAGCCGGGTTGTTGAAGGCTGGCTGGCCTTGAGCGTCGACCATCTGGCCGCCCATGCCGTATAAGATAGCAACCCAGTCAGCGACGGCGGCTTCATACTGCCCCCACGAGGCGACGAGCGGGTACTCCACGATACCCTTCTCTTTAATCACTTTGGCTTGCTCGACCAGCTCTTCCCAGGTTTTGGGAGGTGCGTTGAAACCAGCTTCCTTGAGCAGTTTCTCATTGTAGAAGAAGTATTTTGTATCTAGCAACCAGGGCATGCCATAGACCTTGCCACCCACGCTGGTGATGTCCCAGGAAGATGGGAAGACCTTGTCTCGCATGTCCTGCGTGATCTTACTTGTGACATCCGCTACATATCCTGCTTTGGCCATCTCGGCATACCAGACATCGTCCATCAGGAAGACGTCGTATGCTGGGGGGGAGGAAGCCATAGCGGTTGTGATCTTATCGTGCAACGCGTCGTAGGAGACATATTCGATCTCAACCTTGATGTTGGGATTGCTTTTGTTGAACTCACCGACGATAGCGTTCATCTCATCCACGGTAGGCCCGGCTTGTTCCATAGTCAATACTTTAATGGTTACAGGGCCAGCCGGTTGTCCGCCACCGCAACTTACCAAACTGACTGCCAGGACGAACGCCAAAACGATCATCATGAAGCGCGAATTGGTTCTCATTTTTCCTCCAAATAGAGATGATTCTATGGGGTATTTCTCCCCTCCTTCAAGGTTTCGGGAAGGGGGGCGACATATAACATCGCCTTGGGATTTGAAACTGACTCCTTTTTTCGATTTTCCTCCTTTCATGATCTATATTATACAATAGCATAAGCCCAAACAAATGAACACATTCAATCATACTCGTTGCACCTGAATCGGAATTAAATTAATTTCCCATCGCCCCCTCTAAAGCAACATAATAGGTGAGATTACGTGGGCTGTCCGGGTCTTGACCTTGCAAGAGCGACCTGTAGTATGAAAGAAACTGAACAACCGGAAGATATAGAATAGGACGGACAAATTCAGGTAATCCGGAATGTACCTCGACTAAATAATCTGCAATTCCAACGACCTCTGAATTAGCCTTTTCACAAAGCACCAGGAGTACTCCGTTCAGTGCTTTCATATCCTTGATAAATGCAATTTCTGCCTCCCTGGCACTGTCTGACATCAGTACCGTCACTAACATTTGTTCGTCAACATTCGACTTAGGACCATGTCGAAAGTCCAAAACAGGGTAGGAATCTGATGGCAGCACTACCATTTCCTTAATCTTTAGCTGGCATTCCTTGGCCACCCCCAAATATGGGCCATTGCCAACAAAGGCGAACTTTACGATAGACTCGTTTTCCCCGATTTCGCGTCCCAGGGCATGGGATTTTTCGATAATCGTCTGGCCAATCGCAGGCAAAGACTTGAGCTGATCGATTAGTTCACCATTCTTGGATACAATCGCAGCAATCATTTGCCCGCAAAGCACCATGCTCGTCACTGACTGGGTCGTCACGACAGCCTTTTCGGAGGCAGGTTCCAAAACGAGACTCTCCGTACTCATCCTGGCTAACTGGCTTTCAAGATTGCAGGTGATGGATAAGGTCTTCATACCCCTGGCGTGTGCTGATTTACAGGCCTCGACCGTTTCAGTCGTATCTCCCGATCGCGAAATTGGCACGACCAGTGTAGGACTGCCTGTGGTGAAGATAGTGTCAGGAAAGAAGACACAATCCGCAGAAGGGACTGCGCGTGCTTTGATGCCGGTATAGTATTGGAATGTTGGCGCAAGGACCCAGGCCACATTCAGGGCTGAACCACAACCAGTGAACACAACCTCCTCAATCCCTTCGCTGAGTGATTTAAGACTGCCCGCTTTTTCGGCGACGAGTCGAATCGTCCCCTCCCAGGCCTTAGTTTGGTTGACTATTTCAAACAGTGCGTTCTTGCCTCGTTTAATCACGGTTAATTCTTTTCCTTTCAAAATGATTGGTTGCCAGGAATCCTTCAACTTCCTGTAAACTCGATACGATACCCAAACTACCCACTTTCGTAACAGCAATTGCGCCGCAGGCATTTGCGAACCGAGCAGCCGAGTCCAGTTCCCACCCATTTAGGAACGCATAAATAAACCCGGCATTGAAAATGTCACCTGCGCTTGTGGTATCTATTACAGGCACATCAAATGCCGGGCTTGCGACCACCCTTTTTCTATTCTTCGCCAGACAACCTTTGTTGCCACGCTTGATCACCACTGTATTCGCGTGCTCACCCAAAACATCGAGAGCCTCCTCAGGCGTAGCGGTTTGTGTGAGGTATGCAGCTTCGACCTCATTGGGTAAGAACACATCTACAAAATTGAGTACATCGATAATATCCTTTTCCCATTTTCCAAATGAATTCCAGCCTGGGTCAAGTGAAGTGCTCAGGCCTAATTCATGCGCTTCTCTAAAGAGATTGGCTATTTCAGATTGTAAATTCGTTTGGAGGAAGTATGAACCAACATGGATATGGTTTGCATTTTGCATCTGTGAGCTGCGAATATCTGTTCGCTGCAGCTCACTAATTGACCCAAGATAGGTGGCATAAGCCCGCTCAGAGCCGGTTGAAAGGACAACCGTGACACCTGTCTGCAATCCAGGATCATGAATTACCCCGGAGGTATCGACACCATCCTGGTGAAGCTGCGCGACCACCTTTCGACCATAGGCATCCTGACCGACTTTACCTATAAAAGCCACCCGGATACCTAACCTGGAAAGGGTCCGAGCAAACGTGCATGCCTGGCCCCCAATCAGAATTTCGAAACCTTGGGCAAGCGTATCCTGCTCCGCTTGAGGGATTGCGTTGAGTCCGGTCAAAACAATGTCCACGTTGGCATCGCCAACCGCCAGAACAGTAAATCCCAAGGCTATCTCCACGTAGATTATTCGTTCCCCCGAATTACCCCTTGATTGCACCCGCCAGGATGCCGCGCACGAAGTATCTACCCAAGAACAGGAAGAACAACAAAGGTACAGCAACAGTCAACAGAGAAGCAGCCATTTGTAAATTGTAAGGAGAGATTGTGCTCCCCTGAGTCATCGCCATCGCCACCTGCACGGTCTGCGTTTTCGGGGTGCTCAACGTCAGGGCGATGAAGAACTCATTCCACACCTGGGTAAAAATAAGGATCGCTACGGAGGCGTACGCCGGCAACGAGATTGGAAGAACGATCCGGAAGAAAATCTGTATTTTGGAGGCACCATCCACTTGCGCAGCCTCCTCCATTTCCCTGGGGAAGCTCAGGAAGAATGTGCCCATCAATACAGAAGCCAGAGGCAGGTTGATGATCATGTAGCTGAGAATTAAGCCGAAATGCGAATTCGCCAGCCCGCTTCTGGCCGTGATCGTAGTTAATGGGATGATCACCGCCTGGTACGGCAGGTAAAGGGCGATGCCTACCAGGACGAAGAT
>MGOK01000095.1:4347-7275 GCA_001795335.1 Chloroflexi bacterium RBG_19FT_COMBO_55_16 | reverse complement strand
GTTGATGATCGGGCGCGCCATTGGGATTAGAAAATCCCGGCCGCCGAACAATGCGCTATTGTAATTTTGAAATTGCGGTCGGCTAGGGAATGCCATATAGGTCCGCTGTTGGATCTCCGGTAGCGTTTTCAGGGAGTTGTCGATCATTACGTAGATCGGTAGAAGATACGCGACGGTCAGCGCAACAAGGACCACAATAACAGTGATTTTGAGGGTTGTGCTTTTGCTTTTCATTCAAACCACTTCTTGAGGGCGTAGATTGTATACGGGATGATAATAATAAACGCCATGAGAAAGATGATCACGCCAATCGCCGCGCCGGCTGAGGCCAGGCGCTGATCATAAGCGGTGACGATCATGTTCGTTGCCAGCACATCGGTCGCAACGCCTGGACCACCCCTGGTGACGATCCAAACAATGTCAAACACTTTCAAGGTTGAGATCAGCAAGAGTGACACCAAGACCAGAATACCCGAGCGGATATTAGGGACGATCACCGAGACCAGGATCCTGAGCTTGGAAGCGCCATCGACGGTGGCAGCCTCGACCATCTCTTGCAGCTCCGAGGTGCGGAGGGAGGATTGGATAATAATGACTGAAAATCCAAGATACTGCCAGATAAAAATCAAGATCAGCCAGTAGGTGGCCGAGGTCGGGTCACTGGTAAACCTTAACGTAGAGTGGATACCCAGGCTGCCGAGCAGGGTATTGAACACGCCCCGATCCGGCTGGTACAACCACGACCAGATCGTCCCGGTCACTACGAAGGACATGGCCACCGGGTAAAGGATGAGCGTCCGGACGTACGATTCAACTCCCGGGAAGGGCGCCAGCTCTAAAAGATAGGCCAGTAAAATTGCCACGACGATGGTTGGGACTACCCCCAGGGTTAGCCATTTCAAATTATTCTGGACATTGATCCAGAAACGGCTCTGGGAAAACAAGTAGTTATACCATTTCAACCCGGTAAAGGTATAGTCGGGTGCTGTGCTGACCCAGTTCGCCATGGAAACATAGAAGTTCCAGAAAAGCGTCCCATACAGGATGAGCAAGAAAACCAGCAGGGGCAATGTAAAAACCAGGAATTCTCCAACAGCAGCGCTTCCAGTGCGCCTCTTTTGCGCCCGTGCGGAGCGCGCTCTAGTTGCCTCTGAGATCACTTTAGTCACCTCTTTTTTGAGCTACCAGCCACCAGCACTGCGTTTTCATAGATCGTTTTGCGATCCAACAAAGCTCGCACCGCAATTGCATAAACAAATGCGGAGAATATTATCCTTCACCAGTCAAAGCCAGGTAGGGACACATGAGGATCATGTATCCCTACCTGCTGATGATATTAAACCGGCTCGACCTTGATGATGATGCTTTAACTCACCAGGCAGCCGATTTCTGCTGGCCTTTTACGGCCATTGGTACCAGGCTGCACCCTCTTTAACATTGAAAGTCGTCATCATGGTAGCCACCTCCTGGATCGTCCCGGCGACATCGGGGGACGAGTCAGCGAAGAAGGTTGAGATGATGACCCGGTATTGCACTTGAGCGGGGTTAGGCAGGATGCTGCCGTGCTGGTCCAGGATTAGCTTGTCAGGGTTTGCGCTCAAAAACTGCTGCATTTCCTGGCGGATGGGATCGGGGAACTCCATCGGGTCGATATCGGTGCGTGCGAACATGCCACCCTGGGTGACGTCGGTCGGGATCTGTAGCTCAGGCGAAGCCACAACCGACAGCCAGTCCTGGCACTCTTGCGGATCAGGAGCGCCAACCGTGCAACCATAGGTGTCGGGGTGGAATAGCAGGATGCGCTCAGGTTTCGTGGGGTAGTTGACCGCACCGAAATCTACGCCCGGTTGCCAGTTGGAGCCTTTGGTGAAAGCGCCGATCGCCCAGGTGCCCATCATGGTCATGGCTGCCTGTCCAGCACCAACCGCGCCGACTGCCTGGTCCCAGGTCAGGCTGGAGTGATCACTCATGTTGGAGTACTGCTGCAGCGCGGCGAATTTCTCTAGCGATTCCTTGAAGATGGGATCGTTAGCGACGTCGATCTCGCCCTTGAAGAACTTGACGTAATACTCAGGGCCGCCCAGCTCCATCATGATGGTGTCGAGCACGAAAACGTCCGACCAATTGTCCTTAGAGCCGACAGCCAGGCAGGACATTTCGGGATAGGCCTGCTTAATGGCCTTACAGTCTGCGATCAGGTCATCATAGCCCGCAGGCGCGCTTAGCCCTAGCTCGTTGAACAGTTTCAGGTTGTAGTATAGAATGTTCTCCAGGTGCATGTTCAACGGGACAGAATATGGGTGCCCGTCGATGCTCACCGCCTTGAGCAGCGGCGCGGGGATCTTGCTGGCGTAATCATTTGCCGCATAGAAATCATCCAGCGGTTCAAGGACATTGCTGTCCACATAGTCCTTCAACTCGGCCCCACCCAAGGTCTGGAACGTGTCTGGCGGGATACCGGCTGTAATACGGGCTTTCAGAACGATGCGGTGTTCGGTACCACCGCCGCCAGGCACCGGGTTCTCAACCACTGTGATGTCCGGGTAAGCCGCTTTTAAAGCGGCAAACATCGCATCTGCAGCTTCGCGTTCGCCAGGGGCAGTCCACCAGTGGAAGATCTCCAGCTTTTTCTCTACTACCGGCGGCGGTGGGGTAACGACAACCGTTTCAATGACGGTTACTTCCGTGACCTGTACCTCTCCTGGCACCTCAACAGTCTTGATCACTTCCACAGTTTGGACAACTGGCTGCGGGGCGCAAGAAGCCAAGATCATGCTCATGATCGCCAGGCCTACAAAAATTGTCGTAATTCTCTTACGCATTTTATACTCCTCCGAAATTAAGGATTATTAGATTATATGAACCTTGGGAGCGTCCTTCTTGATTCTACTAGACATCACCTCCTCTCATCTGCTAATGGGTGGTCCG
>MGOK01000095.1:2894-4274 GCA_001795335.1 Chloroflexi bacterium RBG_19FT_COMBO_55_16 | reverse complement strand
TCCCACCAGCCAGGCATTGTACGCTTCGGATAGACACGTCGTGGTTTGCGCCAGGGGTTAAATCGATAGATTGAGTTGCGGTTAATCCGTGATGGTTGACCGTCTGGGCCTTGCGGATTAGTTTCCCCCTTGCGATTCACGCGCCAATACGAAGGGCAGCTCTCTTCTTCTGACATCAAATCCTCCTGCACAGGCGTGATGTAGATTAACGATGTTTCCTGGCTTGTGTAACAACCACTAAGCGAGCTTTATAAACCTCCGGTACTGTAACCTGACAATGCTCGTTCTAGCCATAGTATACACTTACTTTTGACATTGTCAATATCGCTAATCCTCCACTACTCTGCCCTCGCGCTGCAGAGCAAAAAACTCAGCGCTCAGCACCGCTGCACTGGCATCCAGCTACAGGCACTCCTTAAAATAGCGTTCCGCCTCCTGATGCTGGCCGTTTTGCAGCGCCTGTTGACCGGCTTTCTCAAGGTAGTCGATCGCCTTCGCCGTGCCGGCTCACCCAGCTCCCGGGCAATATTGATCATTGCTTCCAGCCCTTCCACTTTCTTCCCGTTGCCTCCGAGAATTTCCTGGCTCTTCTGGCTTTTTTTTACTTCCTTTGGCCTTTTTGGTCCTTCTGGCTCTTATCGCTATTCTTGCCCCTCATTATTTTCTCTTCCATTACCCCTGTCCTTCTGACAGGGCTGAAACCGCCTCCTGCTCCGTCTGGTACACCACCATTACTCGCCTGCGGACCTCTTCCAGCAAATCTTCAGTCCCAGACTCTCCGAGCGGGAACGCCTGCCCGATCTGGTTTCGCAGCTCCTCCAGGCGCGCCGATATTGACTGCATTTGCTCCTGCGCGGCGCGTCCCTCTGAATAGTAAAGCCCCTGGCGGCGATCGGTTAAATCCCTGACCTCTTTCAAGGCGGACACTTCATCTGGCAAGAGCGCCGCGCCTAACTCTCTCCACCTCTCCGCTGAGGCTCGAAACTTCTCCGCTGCCTCGACCAGTTTGGGCCGCTGGAGCGACCTGGCTGCCTGCTCCAGAAAGTCGGCGTATAGTGGCCGCAACGCCCTTCCTTCCCCACGTTGCTCGATTTGTTCGTACGCCGACAGCAGGGCATTAAACAGCCTTAGCCCAGCTGGGAAGAACCTCGGCCAGCCGCGCTTATCCTTAGAGTCAGTCAATAAATTAGCCCATTTTTCCAAAGCCTGCAAACCGAAATTCGAGCGGAAATTCGGCGGTCCAAACCCCTCCCGCATCTGATCGACACAATCCAGGATCCCTTGATGCATGGCTATCCGCAGTTGATCTTCTTTTATCTCCCCTCCTCTTTTCACCGCCAGCCCCCGAAATTTGGGCGCCCCTTCCCCCTGGCGCGCCGC
>MGOK01000095.1:2643-2875 GCA_001795335.1 Chloroflexi bacterium RBG_19FT_COMBO_55_16 | reverse complement strand
AAGGTGATCTGTCCATTAAACCGGTCAGCAATCTGGTACACCCCGAGTGACTCGGCATACCCGGATATCATCAGGGCGTGATAGGCCGCCGCCGGGTGGGGATAGGGAAGCTTCCTGGCGTCCACCCAGGCCAGGACTGGCTGTCCCTCTGCAAGCGATGCACGGAGCTTTTTCTCGGCGGCGACTGCGTTAGTCGCCTTTAGGATTTCCGTTTTCACCCCCACCCGTTCGC
>MGOK01000095.1:957-2580 GCA_001795335.1 Chloroflexi bacterium RBG_19FT_COMBO_55_16 | reverse complement strand
ACGAGGTGTAATCCCCCGACTCGTAGACAAAATATCCCAACCCAATTCCACCCCCGATGCCGAACAATAACGCTTCGCTAGGCGGTTTTCCAGTTCCGGCTGCGGTCATCCCAGCCTGCGCCAGCGCGCTCCACAGCGCCCCCGCCTCCGACCGCCATTTCCCTGCATCCCGAGCCACAGAACTCATTCTCAATTCCTTTTATTGATCGAAGGAATCACTCAACAAGGTCACGAAGCATACACCACCACCTGCCAGAAACCCATCTTGCGATGGAACCTTTGATTAAAACCATGCCCCCGTATAATGGCATCCACAGCTCGAGTGGGGTGGGCGAAAACCCGGAAGGGGCTGCGTTGCAGCCTAAGGTAGAAGTTCATAATCGGTAGCAAGAGCTTTGCCCACCAGGTATCGCGCGGGTAGACCAAGCCGTACAGGTGGCGCGCCCGCTGGGCGGAAAGGCTGACCAGCGCCTGCATATCGTCGTAGCAGCAGATCACCCGATCGAGGGTGACGATGTCGGCAGGAGGGAGAGTTGGCGCCAGGTCAACGAAGTTCCCCTGGTAAAAACTCATCCGGTCGGCGAAACCCTGGCGCTGCGCCTCCTGGCGGGCTACTTCCAGGTAAGCTGGCGAGGCGTCAACGTCAGCTGCCTGGCTGATTCCGGCCTTCAGCAGGGCGTGTTGGATAGCCCCCACCCCACCTCCGATGTCGAGCAGCGTCATCCCATCGACGCCGTCTTCCATCAGGGCGGCGATTAGCTGGCGCGTCGTATCATCCGCCCCTTTCTTGTGGTACTTTTTGAGCTTTTCCAGAGCGAGTTTGCGGTTGAACTCTTGCTCGATCCCCTGGCACTGCATGCAAGTCATCCACCCACCTCCAGACCAGTAGGGCAAGATGGCATCTTGTCCAACGAATAAAATCAGATATTGTTCACCGAAATTATAGCCTACCCTGCGTTGTCGTCAATGGGGAGAAATCAAAAAATATAAGACGGGTTAGTATTCAGCGGGCAGTCGGCAGTTGTTAGTTGGAGGAGGGCTGGTACTGACAGCTGATGTCAACTCTACAAACAAAAACCCCACCTGTTTGCGGTGGGGGTTTTGAGGTCTTATTAGGATTAATAGCGGCGATTGCTTCCCCGGCGGCTCCGGTTACTGGAGCGACTGTTGGAGCTATCATTGGACCAGTTGCCGCGCGGCCGTTCTTCGCGCGGCCGGGCGATGTTGACCTTGAGTTCACGGTTGCCGAGGCTAAAGCCGTTGAACGTGCTGATGGCTTTTTCGACTTCGCTCTGGTTACTCATTTCAACAAAGGCAAAACCTTTTGAATTTCCCGTGTCTCTGTCCTTAATCAGGGCCACGGACTCCACAGTACCGGCCTGGCTAAACAAAGTGCGCAGGTCATCCTCGGTAGTGGTATAAGACAAATTTCCAACATACAGTTTCTTTTCCATTCCTTACTTTCTCCTATTTATTGGTAGATCCGTGGCGATAATATTACCGCCACTCTTATAAAACGGAGTGGCGGTAAATAAACACACGCAAATCTGATTATAAGAGGACTTGATTATAACACATAGCAAGAATATCAGAGTTCATTTTGTGATTTTAGACTAATTCCTA
>MGOK01000095.1:0-925 GCA_001795335.1 Chloroflexi bacterium RBG_19FT_COMBO_55_16 | reverse complement strand
TTCTGGCAAGGCCAGGGCTTTTTTAACTTCATTGTCATTAAATGCGCCGATGAACACTGTCCCCAGCCCGAGCGACTCGGCCTGCAGGTAAACGTTTTGGGCGGCGCTGCCCACCTCCATGTGGACATAACGCTCAGCACGCTCTCCATATTTGCGGGCGGTGCGTTCGTACACAGCGGTCAATGCGATGATTGCCGCCGCCTGACGTAGCGATTCCTGCTCGAGGGCCGCCCAGCTCAATTCTTCTCGAATATCACCTTGAGCTATGCGCAGTAACGCATGCTCGCTGGGTAGGTAATAATAGATCCCTGCTGCAAGATTCGCCACCTCATAGCTCACAAGATAGACTTCCAGCGGGTAGAGCGCCCCGGCGGAGGGCGCCGTGCGCTGCCCTTGCGGGCCGGTCACCCCCTGCGCAGCCCACAACAGCTGCCCCACCTCCGCCAATGTCAATGCTCCCTGCTGGTATTCCCGCACCGAGCGGCGCTTATGTAAAGCTTCTTCGATCGAAGTATCGCTGTCGTAAACCGGGTCGGGCAATTCGATGCGCTCCCCCTCCACCCGCACCGGCCTGCCTGCCTCCCGCCTGAAACGCGTGAACATAAGCCCTCCTACTCCCATTAAAATGATCGAGAATCCTACCAGGATTACCCATTTCCTGCTCAGCTTGCTTCTCCACCCGTTACCGTCCACTGAGCGCTCTCCGCCGCGCCAGTTCCTCGCGCGCCTCTGCGTGTCGCTCGCGGCTGAGCGGGTAAAGCAGGGCGAAGGCCACTCCGATCAACAGGAAGACCGCCGGAACCGGGCCGGTCATTGTCTGAATAGCGCGCACCGCGCTGGACGTCTGGACAGCGGCGTTGGAGACATAACCGCTGCGGTCAAGGGTTAGCAGCACCAGTGGCAGGGCGATCGAAGAGGCCACCTT
>MGOK01000094.1:15880-16006 GCA_001795335.1 Chloroflexi bacterium RBG_19FT_COMBO_55_16 | reverse complement strand
AGGGAGTCCTTTCACCCTGCACCCCGTAGGCGATGTGATCTTGCCGATAGAGGCGTCTTGATGCGCGACCTGGTTGGATTAATCTAAATCGAGAAATCCTCCCCCCGCCACACGCCATGCTCTGGC
>MGOK01000094.1:15392-15654 GCA_001795335.1 Chloroflexi bacterium RBG_19FT_COMBO_55_16 | reverse complement strand
CGCCGATGCGGCTGTTTTCGCCGATGGTGATCGCCCCCAGGATCTTGGCCCCCGCCCCTACCACCACATCGTCACGCAAAGTGGGATGGCGCTTGCCCTTGGACAGGGTGGCGCCGCCCAGCGTCACTCCATGATAGAGGGTGACGCAGTTCCCCACTTCGGCCGTCTCACCGATCACCACTCCCATCCCGTGGTCGATGAAGAATTTCGATCCGATGCGCGCCCCGGGATGAATTTCGATACCGGTCAGGCTGCGCATCAC
>MGOK01000094.1:11618-15338 GCA_001795335.1 Chloroflexi bacterium RBG_19FT_COMBO_55_16 | reverse complement strand
AGATGGCGTGCAGGCCTGGATAGCACAGCAGGATCTCCAGCAGGCTGCGCGCCGCCGGATCGCGGTCGAACACCGATTGAAAGTCTTCACGCAAGGTCTTGAACATAAATAAAAGTTATTAGCGGTTGGCAGTTAGCGATCAGCGATCAGCCACAAGCAAAGGCAATATCGATCCCGATGGTTGCGGGACAGTCGTTAATCCAACAGCCCGGCGAAGAGCGGTGTGCTTAAGTAGCGCTCGCCGAAGGAGGGGATGATCACGACGATCAACTTGCCAGCGTTCTCTGCGCGGCGCGCCACCTGCAGCGCAGCCCAGGTCGCCGCCCCAGACGAGATGCCGACTAACAGGCCCTCTTCTTTCGCCATGCGGTGGGCCGTCTGGAAGGCGTCGTCGTTCTTCACCCGGATAATCTCGTCATAAATGCGTGTGTTGAGCACCGCTGGGACGAAGCCAGCCCCGATCCCTTGAATGGGATGCGGGCCCTTCTCGCCGCCGGAGAGCACGGGCGAGGCGTCCGGCTCGACAGCGACACAGCGGAACGAAGGCTTGCGCGCCTTGATCACTTCACCGACCCCGGTGATCGTGCCGCCCGTGCCGATGCCAGCCACCAGGATATCGGCCTTGCCATCCGTATCGCGCCAGATCTCCTCGGCTGTAGTTTCGCGATGGATTTCGGGGTTAGCCGGGTTGTTAAACTGTTGGGGGATGAAATAACGCGGGTCAGCTGCTGCCATTTCCTCGGCCTTCTTGATCGCGCCAACCATCCCTTCGCTGCCGGGGGTGAGCACCAGCTGCGCGCCGTAGGCCCTCAGCAAGGCACGCCGCTCTTTGCTCATCGTCTCCGGCATAGTCAGGACACATTTATAGCCACGCGCCGCACAGACAAAGGCCAGGGCGATGCCGGTGTTGCCGCTGGTCGGTTCCAGGATGATCGTGTCCGGCCCGATCAGGCCAGATTCTTCAGCGGCTGCGATCATCGACACACCGATGCGGTCTTTGACGCTGTGCGCCGGGTTGTAAAACTCGAGCTTGGCAACCACCTCCGCCACACAGCCCTCGGTCACGCGCCGCAGGCGTACCAAAGGTGTATTGCCCACCAGTTCGGTCACATCATTGGCTATTTTCATCTTCCAGTCCTTCTCTTATGCTCAGCACCTGGATCTCACCGGCCAGCTCCATTTCCAGAGCCAGCTCGGTGTTGTCCAACCGGACCACCGTGACTGGCGAATGCTGCACCACGCACACCCATAAATTGGGCACCAGCCCATAAGATAGCAATTGTACACGCTTTTCAGGGGGGATTCCCTCCAAAAAACGACCTATTTTGGCCTGCCAGCCAGGCGGGACATCAGCCAGGGTCAGCCCGAGCCTGCCCGACCGGTGAGCGCCTCTGCATGGCCGGGAGGCATGGATCTCGAGGCCACCACCAGCGCGTCCTGGACGACCTCGCCGGTGAGCGCCCCTGCGCGGCCGGGAGGCATTGAACAGCGTCTGCGCCAGGCGGCCAAAGAGGGACTTACGCGGATCCACCGTTTGGTAGCCACATGCCGGGCAACACACCACCTCACACCCCATCTGCAGCGGGCAAGACTTGCAGGCGGCATGGCCTGCGGCGGCGAAACGATGACCGCAAAGTGAACAGGTCAACAATCCTTGTGCATTCATCCGCCCCACCCGATCAACAACAGCGCCCGGTTGAGCAAACCGCCCACCACAAAGGCCAGGGGGGTGATCAGGGCTACCATTCCAAGCGCGGTACCCCAGCTGCGTTCTTTGGCGATCATCATCACGCTGGCAATGCATGGGATGAATAGAGTGATAGTCACCATGGCGACCACCACCTGCAAGGAGTTCAACAAGCCCTGGGATTCCATCACAAACAGCCCGGTAGCCCCAAAATCCCGCCGTAAGAAGCCGATCAGGAAAGCCGCGCTGGCTTCTGGGGGCAGTCCCAACCAACCGGTCACCAAAGGCTCTCCCACTCGGATGACCCCGGCAAGCAAGCCCGTCTTATCGAGCAGAAACATCAAGGCGGTGCCCAACAGGAAAAGCGGCACAACCTCTTTTAGATACCACTCCACCCGCGCCAGAGTCTTGACCACTACATTCGACAATACCGGCCAGCGCAGCGGCGGCAACTCGACCAGCAATTGCGTCCGCTCTCCGGGCATCAGGTGGGCAGCCAGCCAGCCGATTGCCAGCAAGACCAGGAACACTACCCCGCCCCAGATCAGCGTCGCCCCAAGGGAAATTCCCGCCAGTAATCCCATCACCACTCCCAGCTGCGCCGAGCAAGGCACAGCCAGCGCCAGGAGTAAAGTCACCAACAGGCGTTCGCGCTTGCTTTCCAGGACGCGCGTGGTCAGGGTAGCCATGGTCACACAGCCTAGCCCCAACACCATGGGGAGTACTGCCTTGCCGTTTAATCCCAAAAATTGGAACAGGCGGTTGCTCAAAGCAGCCAGGCGCGGCAGGTAACCCGAATCCTCCAAGACTCCAAATGCCAGGAAGAAGGTGGCGACGATGGGCAAGATCAGCGCCAGGGCGTAAGTCATACCCATGGTCCACAGGCCATACTCGCCCACCAGCAAATCGGTCAGGAATGGGAAGGGCACCAGGCGATTGACCCATGTTCCCACCCAGGGGTTGATCAACCGGCTGAACAGGTTTTCTTCTAACAGTCCAACCAACGTCCCGGCCCCGAACACCCCTACGAACCAATAAAGCCCATACAGTACGGCGGCCAGGATCAGCAGGCCCCATACCGGGTGAGTGGTCAGACGCCCCAACCGTTCCCCAGAACCGCGCCAGCCATGCCCGGAGGTCACGACAACCGCCGAAGCCAATTGTTCAACATACCCCAGGCGGGCCTGTTGGATCACTACCGGGAGAGGTTCGACAAAGGAAAGCTGCAGGTCCGCCCGCAGCGCCTGTAATTCTCGGAATGGCTCTCCAACCAGTTGCTCCTTCAACCAGGCCTCGGTCACCGGATCGCCGCAAAGCCATAACAGCGCCAGGGCACGTGAGGCAACCGGGGTTCGCAACAAGCCTGCCTCGATCAGCCGGGCGCAGGATCGAGCGATGGCGGCCTCGATCTCAGGCGGGTAAACCAGGCGGAATTGCGGGGCACATCCTGCCTGTAATGCCATATAGAGCTCTTCAACCCCCCGGCCACGGGTAGCCGTGGTCGGGATGACCGGTATGGAGAGATATTCCGCCAACAGGGTCTGGTTCACGACCACACCGCGTGTCTCCGCCTCGTCCATCATATTCAAGGCCAACACCAACGGTAGCCCCATTTCGGCCAGCTGCACGGTGAGCAATAGCGTTCGGCGCAGGTTCTTGGCATCGCCCACTTGCAAGATGGCCCTCAGCGGTTCATACAGCAGCACACGTGCCGTGACACGCTCGTCCTCAGACTGGGGCGGAAAAGTGATTACGCCAGGCGTGTCCACCACGACCGTTTCCGGCAAGCCCCGCGCTGCGCCACGCGCCAGCTCAACCGTTGTACCTGGATAGTTGGCGATCGCCACATGCTGCCCGGTGAGCTTCTGGAAGATAACGGATTTTCCTACGTTGGGATGGCCTACCAGGGCGATGCTCCCCTGATTGGATGGTAGATTAGGTTCAGAAGGGGTGTGGCAGTGCATGATCAACGGGCTCCGGATCCAGGTTTAGCGGGATCCCGCTCCAGGCGGCATTGGGAGCACAGGCCATAG
>MGOK01000094.1:8303-11542 GCA_001795335.1 Chloroflexi bacterium RBG_19FT_COMBO_55_16 | reverse complement strand
TCTCGAATTCGATCACACTTTTGCAGGCCGTGCACATAAAGTGATGGTGTTCGCTGGGGTAAGCCGGGTCAAAGCGCTCTTGCCGTCGTTCTTCATTGAAAATTCGCCCGCTGACCAGGTCTTCCTCTTCCAGCAAGCGTAAAGTGCGATAGACCGTGGAAAGGTTCAGGGATGGGTCCTGCTGCCTAGCGAGGGCGAAGAGCTCTTCCGCCGTGGGGTGATTGGCGAGCGTCTCCAGGGTTTCCAGGATCAGGCGGCGCTGGGTTGTCATCCGACCGCCCTGAGCGCGCAGGCGCTTATGGATCTCTTGCACCAATTTACCCATGCAGATCTCTCTTGTTGCAAATCATTTGCAGTAATCATACAAAAAGTTAATGATAAGTGTCAGTGACGTTTATCGCCTTCTTATATGAAAAATGTTACTGATTCTGATACGAGTGGGCCGGTTCGTGAAAACTGAACGCCAATTGGCGGGTGTAGTAGTGTGCAAAAGCACCGCTAACCGGCTTAAAGACGCATAATATCACCCGCCAAAAGTGATTATCCACACTTTTTCGGTAGGATTAGGAGGCGTAAAATCATACTAATATCCACCACTCCAGGTTTTGCGCGTCATCCTATGGATTGGGCGCGGAAGTATTTCGAAAAACAACCTATGAAACCTAGTAAATTTTCCAGACGTATTCGCCTGCTGCGCGGGACACTGCCCTTAGCACTCGCTGCATTCGTCGTCTTTTACCAACTCTTCCTGGGGAGCTGGATTCACGATGCGTTCGGTGCGCGAATTCACGACCTGGCAGAACTCGTTATTTATGGGATCGGCGGGCCTTTACTGGCTTTCCTGGTCCTGGATTATCTGGGTCGCTGGATAGAAGAAAGGGAAACCAGCGAATTGCAGTCACAGATCCTGGCGGAAACGCGTGAAAACCTGAATCTCAATCGCCAATTGAGCGACGATGCCCTTCAAACGTTGTACGCGGTGAGCGTGCTGCTCGTTTCGCTTAAGTCCGCTATGCCCGAAATTTCTCCTGAAAAAGCGCACTCCTTGCAGAAAGCCGAAGCAGCGCTCGAAGGCTCGATGACCCGGCTGCGTGAACACCTGCAAGCCCTACCTCCCAGCACAGTCATTTCGAACAACGGTAAACCAAACCCCTCGCTACAATCTAATCCCTTAACTGCAGCTTTCACCGAAACTCACAAAAAGAGGGAAAAATCGCAGTGAAAATGTGACCGCTATGAAACAGGCCAACCTATCGCTGAGGCAACGCATTACCCTGCTAAGATGGGTTCTTCCTCTGGCATTTGCGCTGACAGCCGGGATCTACCAGCTCGGACTGGCGCGTTGGGTGCACGACCATTACGGCCACGAAATCCATTATGGTGTTGAGATATTGTTTTACAGTACTGCGGGCCCGTTGTTAACCTATTGGGCGTTGACCCGCCTGGGAAAGTGGCTGGAAGAGAAAGAGGGGGTTGAGATAAAAGCCCGGGCCAGCGAACAGCGCCTGGCTTCAATCACGTCCGCCTCGGCCGATGCTATTCTTGGCCTCGACTCTCAGGGACGCATCGAATCCTGGAACCATGGTGCTGAATTGATCTTTGGTTACACAACTCAAGAGATTCTGGAGCGGCCACTAACTGACCTGCTCGGGCGAGGCGAGGCAGCCGAGGTAGAGCTGGACTGGCTGGTAAAGAGCGTTGGACAGGCCGGCTTCGTCCGCGGACACGAGACAACCTGCTTTGACGTTAATGGTCGGCAGGTGACGGTGGAATTGACGGCAACCTCTCTCAATGGTGATGGTAATAAGCCTTTCGGAATATCCGTCATTCTGCGCGACATTACTGAGCGTAAACGGCGGGAAGAAGAGATCCGTCGTCTGAATGCCAGCCTGATGGAGCAAGTGGCTGAGAGAACCGGCGAGCTGGCCGAGAAAGTTGAACAACTGGCCCGGGCGAACACTGAGTTGCAGCAACTGGACCAAATGCGCTCAGAACTTGTTTCCTTGGTCTCTCATCAACTGCGCGCCCCACTGACCAACATGCGGGGAGCGGTTGAAAACATTGAACTCAATTGCCCGGTGATGAACACCACCTGTGTCCGCATGCTGGCCATCCTAGATCAACAAGTAGAGCGGCTTGATGTTCTCGTACACGAGGTTTTAACTGCGGCCCGTATCGAATCCGGCGATCTATTGTTGCATGCTGAGCCAATATCGATCTTTCCAGTGATCCTCCAGGTTGTAGAACAGGTGCAACCGCGGGCAAACGGTCGCACAATTCGCGTACCCGACAAACCTGGGCTGCCGCTCGTCTATGCCGACCGCGACCGGGTGGTAGAAGTAATGGTCAATCTGCTCGATAACGCCGACAAATACTCACCCCCTGGCAAGGATATCGCCATTGAAGTGCGCGCGGAGGATATTGAAGTCGCTATCTCTATCCGGGACTTTGGCCCTGGTCTCCCACTAATTGACCTTAAGCGCGTATTTGAAAAGTTTTATCGCACTGATAACAGTGACGCACAGATCGCCTACGGCTATGGCCTTGGACTTTACATCTGCCGTTTGCTTGTAGAAGCGCAAGGTGGGCGCATTTGGGCCGATAACCATCCTCAAGGCGGAGCAGTCTTTTCTTTCACCTTGCCGGTTGCTCCCTCCTGATTAATCTGGACAGCAAATATGAATTGGGATCTGTTCAACTTTTGAGAAATGCCCAAACGAGTTCTCGTCATCGATGATGACCCCATCTTGCTTGAACTGCTTTCCAGCCATCTCCAAATAGCGGGGTACAGCCCTTCCATTACGACCGATGGGGCTACCGGTCTGCATTTGGTGGACGAGGTTCAACCTGATCTGGTCATCCTGGATGTGATGATGCCCGGAATGGACGGATGGGAGGTATGCGCACGCTTACGAAGGAAATCAAACTTCCCCATTATTATGCTTACTGCCAAAGGCGAAGAGCTTGATAAACTGCGTGGCTTTCGCTTGGGGGTGGACGATTATGTCACCAAGCCTTTCTCATTCGCCGAGCTGGTGGCACGCGTGGGCGCAGTCCTGGCTCGCACTCAGCGCGCAGCGCGAGCATCTCATCAGGTGACCAGCGAAGAGCTGACAGTCGATTTCGACCAGCACCGCGTATTTTTATCTGGACACACCATCGACCTCACACCAACAGAATATCGTTTGCTTGAAATCCTGGCCCGCGCGGCGAACCGCACAGTTCCGAACGAACAGCTA
>MGOK01000094.1:7938-8220 GCA_001795335.1 Chloroflexi bacterium RBG_19FT_COMBO_55_16 | reverse complement strand
CAAGCATATCCTCACCGAACGCGGTTACGGGTATCGATTCGAATAGCTGCGATCTCCACGAAACCCACACTTTTTCTAGACCAATTCCAGACCTTTCCTTGCTAAACTAAACGGTAATGGAGGCTAAGATTCCCTTGGCCCACTACCGCGTTTTTCTACCCGATCTCAATTTCTATCAGCAGACCGTCGCTTGCCAGTTTGCCTGCCCGGTGCGTACCGATGGGCGCGCCTACGTCACAGCCATTGCCAGAGGCGAGTACGAGCGCGCTTACTTAATCGCCA
>MGOK01000094.1:0-7776 GCA_001795335.1 Chloroflexi bacterium RBG_19FT_COMBO_55_16 | reverse complement strand
ACCAGCCCCCAGCCTGGCCGGCCTATGTTGGCCCGACGGGCGCTTTCGACCTGGGCAATACCACTTTTCCCACCAGCCGGTCGGGATTGGTCGCGGCTCGCCAGCGCGGGGACACTTCGACTGCACTCGGTGAAGGCAAGACCGGCAAACGCGTCGCCATCCTCGGGGCGGGACCAGCAGGTCTTTCCTGCGCTCACGACCTGGCACTGCTGAATCACGACGTAACGATCTACGAATCCGCGCCGGTAGCAGGGGGGATGCTGCGGTTAGGAGTCCCGGAATACCGCCTGCCCCGCGAGTTGATCGACCTGGAAATCCAGGCCATCCTCAACCTCGGTCCCCATCTTCTACTCAACCACACCCTTGGCCGGGACTTCTCGCTGGCTGACCTGCGTGCCGATTTCGACGCCGTATTCATCTCCATCGGTACCTACCGGAGCCGGAAACTCAACGTAGAGGGCGAGCAGCTGGATGGCGTGCTGTCAGCGGTGGACTTCTTGCTTAATATCAACCTGGGCGGTTATAACCTCGACCTGGGCCGCCGAGTGCTGGTGATCGGTGGGGGCAACGTGGCGATGGATGTTGCTCGCTCCGCAGCCCGCATCGGCTACCCGGCGCAATCCGGTGGTGACTTAGAGACGGCGTTAGATGTGGCCCGGGCAGCTCGCCGTCTCGGCGCTACTCTGGAAGTGCGCTGCCTGGTCGTCGAGGATCGCCACGAAATGCTTGCCGACCCCTTCGAGATCGCTGAGGCAGAGGCAGAAGGCATCCTCATTCACAACCATGTCGCGCCGAAACGCATTCTGGGCACGAATGGACGCGCAATAGGCATAGAAACCCTGGAAGTCGCCCGGGCCTTCGACGATCAAAAGCGTTTCAACCCCCAACTGATTCCCGGCTCAGAAAAAGTCTGGGAAGGCGACAGCGTGATCGTTTCTATTGGCCAGACGGGCGCACTCGAATGGATTCGACCTGAAGATGGCCTGGAGGTTACCCCGCGGGGCACCCTGGTGGTGGACAGTGAGACCTTGGCGACCACTGCGCCGGGTGTATTCGCTGGAGGCGACATCGCTTTTGGCCCGCGCTTGATCATCAACGCCGTCGCCGATGGTCAGCACGCGGCGCGCGGCATCCATGCCTACCTGCAACACACCCGACCTCGCCTGGCCCGCAAGGGCTTTTTCACCTCCATCTCCAGACGAGAGTATCCCGACCTAGGGCCGTTGCGCCATTACCTGGGTTGGCCGCGCCGCCAGCCACCTACTTTAGCGGTGGAGCGTCGCATCGGCGTAGCACGGGTAGAGATTGGATTTGATGAGGCTACCGCGCGAGAGCAAGGCGGCCGTTGCCTGATCTGTACCCTCAACCCCATTTTCGACGGTGACCTCTGCATCCTGTGCAATGGCTGCGTCGATGTCTGCCCCACAGACTGCCTTAAACTGGTGCCGGCTTCCTCACTGGTGGGGGATGAGGCAGTAGCTGTGCTGATCCAATTGCGTTCGGCCGAGTGGCCTGCGGCCAGCGCCATGTTGCTTGACCCGACGCGTTGCATCCGCTGTGGCCTATGCGCCGCCCGTTGCCCAACGGAAGCTGTCCGCATGGAATCGTTCCGGTTCACCGAAGAAATATCTTTTGAAGATAATGGCGTAAACCTTAAGCAACCTGTTCTGAGCGGAAGAGGAGGGCAATGAGAGATTCGCAAACGAAGAGACACACCTTTCACCAGCAGTGTTTCGCTAATATCGAGGAGAATGCAAAATGAAGAAACATCTGAAATCAGTATTGATCGCAGCAGGCATCGGACTTTTGTTCGCCGGAATCCTGGCAGGTTGTGCGACTACCCAACCTGAGGCCTCCCCGACAGAAATACCGCAGAATATCAGTACCGAGTCTCCCGAACTGGTCGGGGATCCGGTGCGGGGCGGCTTGCTCTATGATAAGTGGTGGGGGGTGCTCGGTCTGGACGCGCCTACAACCGACCAGAACCTCTGGAAGACCCAAACTACAAACACAAGGACCGGCGCGGACACCTGGCGCTGCAAGGAATGTCATGGCTGGGACTACAAAGGCGTGGACGGCGCGTACGGCTCAGGATCGCATAAGACCGGCTTTGTGGGAGTCTTCAACGCCAAGGGCAAGCCCGCCGCCGAACTGCTGGCTGTTTTGAAAGGCAGCACCAACCCCGATCACGACTTCTCATCCGTGATGGAGGCACAGGATTTAATCGATCTGGCGCTGTTCATGTCTCAGGATTTGGTCGATGCAGCCAATTTCGTTAATCCTGATAATACGTCACAGGGCAATCCTGCCCAGGGGAAGGGTAAATTCGACGAAGTCTGCGGCTATTGCCATGGTCCAGAAGGCAATGCCATCAACTTCGCCAGCCTGGCTGAGCCGGAGTTCTTAGGGCATCTTGCCAAAGACAACCCTTGGGAGTTCCTCCACAAAGTCCGCTTCGGTCAGCCGGGGTGGCCTATGCCATCTGCCATAACCAACGAATGGACAGACCAGGACGTCACCAATGTGCTGGCCTATGCACAAACCCTGCCTACCACATCCGCTGTGAGTTGGGGCGGCCAACTTTACGACGAGTGGTGGGATGTGCTCGGCCTGGAAGAGCCAACCACCGACCAGCCGCTCTGGAAGACCCAGACCACGAACACACGCGCCGGCGCGGACACCTGGCGCTGCAAGGAATGTCACGGCTGGGATTACAAAGGCGTTGAAGGTGCGTATGGTTCCGGATCGCACATGACCGGCTTCAAGGGCATTTCGGGGGCGGCATCGATGTCGACCGAGGAACTCACCGCCTGGCTGACGGGCAAGAGCAATCCAGACCACGATTATTCGGCAGTGCTGGACGAGGCTGCCATCAACGCCTTGGTGACGTTTATGCAGAAGGAGACTTTCGATAGCGCCCCATACATTAATGCCGATAAGACAGCTATCGGCGATCCCGCCCGAGGCCAGGTCAAATTCGAGAAGACCTGCGCAGCCTGCCACGGCCTGGACGGCATGAAAAGGAATTTTGGCAGTGCCGAAGAACCGGAGTTTGTCGGCACAATCGCCGTGGACAACCCCTGGGAGTTCTTCCATAAGGCCTCTTTTGGGCATCCAGGCGAACCTATGCCGGCTGGTGTAGCCTTGGGTTTTTCCCTGGAGGATATCGCTAACTTACTAGCTTATGCTCAAACGCTGCCGACCAAATAATAACCACACCTGAATAAATGGAGCGGTTTTCGGTGTCTTGCAGGTGGTATACCCCTGCAAGACACCACCCCCAACTTAAGGAAACCCAGTGAATCTCACCTCGCTCACCAGTAAACTATTCGAATCCCGTCTTTGGCGTTCGTTTTTCCGGCACGGCTGGCCAGATAACTCGCTGGATCGTTCTCTGGCGATGACCAGCAACATCTTTTTTCACCTGCATCCGGTCAAAGTCAGCCGCAAGAGCCTGGTTTGGTCTTACTCATTCGGCCTGGGGGTTATCTCGACAATTCTTTTCGGGGTGCTGGTTTGGACCGGCGTGCTGCTCATGTTTTATTATGTGCCATCCGTGGAGCGCGCCTATCCTACGATGAAGGAGATCCAGTTATCAGTGCCTCTAGGGCAATTCACTCGCAACATGCACCGCTGGTCGGCCCACGCTATGGTGCTGGCGGTGATCCTGCACATGGCGCGCGTGTTTTACACCGGGGCGTACAAGCCGCCGCGTGAGTTTAACTGGATTGTTGGAGTCGCCTTGCTCCTACTCACACTCGGAGCGAGTTTTACTGGATACCTGCTTCCCTGGGACCAGCTGGCGTACTGGGCTATCACGGTAGGCACGAATATTGCCGGTTACGCCCCGCTGGCGGGACAGGTGATGCGCCAGATGATGCTCGGAGGAAGCGAGGTAGGCCAGAACGCCCTAATCCGGTTTTATACTCTACACATTGCGGTGTTTCCGCTGCTTATCACGCTCCTGGTCTCCTTACACATCTGGCGCGTGCGAAAAGACGGAGGACTGGCAGTGAACGATGCTCCTAATTCGAGGGAGTAAGATATAAAATGACAGACCAAGCACCCATTGTCGAAGAGATCTTCCCAAAGCACACCAACAAGACTTACGCATTAGTCGAGCTGGTACGCGGCGAAAGCTCGCTGGTAGACAAAGGACCGGAGGACACTGTTTTCGCTTTCCCGGCCCTGCTGCTCCTGGAAGTCGTTCTGACGCTTGGCGTGACGCTGGCGATCTTCCTTTTCTCCCTAGTCAAGCAAGCTCCGCTGGAGGAGATCGCCAATCCGATGGTTACCACCGATCCCGCCAAAGCCCCCTGGTACTTCGTCGGGTTGCAGGAATTGCTCGAGCACATGCACCCCACGCTGGCCGGGGTGATCATCCCAACGATCTTGGTCTTATTCCTGGTGACACTGCCCTATCTGGACTATTCTCGCAAAGGCGTTGGCATGTGGTTTTCCTCGACCCGCGGCCGGCGTATCGTGGGTTGGACGACGGCTTACACCCTGGTGGTCATTCCAGCCTACATTTTGCTAGACAACGCCTTTAGCCTGCGCGAATTGCTGCGCCAGACCACACCCCAATGGGTGGCGCAAGGGCTGTTGCCGGCAACTATCCTATTCACTCTTGTCGCCCTGCCGGTTCTCGTCCTTTGGCGGAGCAAAGCTCAAATGCGCGAGGTCATGCTGGCATTGTTCACCATAATGCTTGTTTCCGCAGTTCTCCTCACTTTAAGTGGCTTCCTGTTCCGCGGGCCGGGTTTCAAGCTTTATTGGCCATGGCAAATGCCGGATGGATACAATCCTTGGGACGGGCTGTAATCAGTTGATTAAACCTGGTGTGAAGGTCAATTTCAACCAGCAAACGGTGAAAAGATGATTACACGAACGCGCTCGAAATCAATTCTTTCTCGCAAAGAGTTTCTCGGCTGGGCCTGGGCGATTACGGTGGTAGGTTTGGTAGGTCAGTCTGGCGCAGCTCTGTTCAAATTCTTCAGGCCGAGAGTCGACCCGGGTGGGTTCGGCACGAAGATCAACGCTGGACAAGTGAATGAATTTGAGCCAGGGACGGTCAGTCACGTTCCCCGAGGTCGTTTTTTTATCTCCCGACTGGAAGATGGGAGCGTCTTGGCCCTTTGGCACCGTTGCACGCACCTGGGCTGCACCGTGCCTTGGCGAGAGGACGAAAGAGTTTTCCACTGCCCCTGCCATAGCTCGCGGTTTGATACCACTGGAGAAGTGCTGGGTGGCCCAGCCCCACGTCCGCTGGACACTTTCCCGGTAGAGATCGCCAACGACATAATCATCGTGGACACCAGCCAACCCACCCAGAGAACGCATTTCGAGCCGTCCCAGGCCACTCCCACGATTTGAGGAGGCTGCTGTGCGCCCTGAAGAGAATTATTACCGGTTGATCGGCACAGCCTTTGGACTGACGCTGGCCATCCTGATCACCTTCCAGATTTACCTCATCCGTGAACCGGCGCGCGTCCAGGCTGTCCAAGCAGCGGATCTGGCTGCAGCTTCAGAAGCTGGTCGCCAGCTTTATAATCAAAACTGTATAGAATGTCACGGAGAGAATGGTGAGGGGAAGGTGGGACCGGCGCTCAACTCGCGGCAACTGCTCGAGATAACCTCTGATCAAGCTTTATTCAATCTAATCGGCAACGGAGTGCCTGGCACGGCGATGCCTGCCTGGGGACAGACATTCGGCGGCCCCTTTTCGGACGAACAACTGAGACAAATGGTAACCTTCATTCGCGCCTGGGAATCGACTGCTCCAGAGATCCTTCCGGAGGTTTTTACACCCGATCCGGTGCGTGGTGCGACCATCTTCGCTACGACGTGTTTTATCTGTCATGGCGAGAACGGACAGGGTAGCACCCGCGTGGAGAAATTAAACGATCCCATCAGGCTCAAGGACTTCGGCGATGCCTGGTATCGCGACACCATTGCCTACGGGCGGCCGGCCAAGGGGATGCCCACCTGGGGCACTGTGCTCTCACCTCAACAGATTGACGACCTGGTTGCCTTGCTCGGCGCCTGGCGCGCGGGTGAGACAGTCACACCAAACATCCCTTTCAAGAAACATCTGCGGAGCGCGGCATTCGCCTTGCGGCAATTTGATCCTCTGGATGCTGAATATCACCTGAACGCAGCCCTGGCAGAAGGTGACGGCTCTGTGGCCGGAGAGATCCGCGCGATATTGAACCTGATCAATCAAAACGATCTGTCAGCAGCTAAAACCCGCTTGACCGGCTTACTGCCCCCTGCCGAGATGGGCGAAGAGTTATTCTTCGGTTATTGCGCTGCGTGCCACGGAGCCGACGGCACCGGCGGCTTGGGGAAAAATTTGCATGATAACAATTTCGTTCAAACAAAAAGCGACTCTGAGCTGATAGAATTTATTCTTGCCGGGCGAAGGGGGACGGCTATGGATGGCTTCCAGAATATACTTACAGCAGAGCAAATTAACGACGTGATCGCTCTATTACGTACTTGGCAGAAATAGTCTCGAACGCCAGGGAAACGGTCATTCGGCAAGGCGGATAGGCAATATTGCTCGTCTCCCAACGCGACAAATGGCGCTTGGAATTCCGCAGTCCAGCTTCTATACTGGGGATAATCGGGAAAAGGATATGAACCAGACCATTCCCCTCGTAGATCTCCTCATGGATTGTGAAGCCGCTGTTGCCCAGGTGAGCCGCCAGCTGATCGATTACGGCTTGCAAGTGATGCGCTCCTTTGACTTGCAAACAGCCCGGTCAGCTCACACCCACTGCACCTGCCCGCACCATGGAACAGACCTGTGCGATTGCCAGCTGGTTGTGCTCCTGGTGTATGGCCATCCATCCGGACCGGGCACCCTGGTGGCCCATGGTCGGGGTTGCCAAACCCAGGTGGCCCTGGTGCATTCACCTCAGCAAAGCCTGGATGCTGATCTGGAAAACTCCATACGGCGAGCACTCTCATTTTCAGAATCCTCGCAGCTCAAAAATTGGGTGTATCCAACCACTGGAAGTTAATGGCAACACCCGTTAGAATCGTTGCATTCAACTCACAGGTATTCAATCCATCACATCGAGGCAGAAAGAAATGGCATTAACCATCCTGCTGGCCATGCATGGAAGCCCGCCGAACGACTTCCCACCTAATGAGACCGCTGAACTGTTCAACCTGCACGCCCGGTTGGAGCACGCTTCCGGAGGTGCCCAAGAAGCTCTCCTGGAGCGGTATACCCAACTGGAGGCGAAAATGCGCGCCTGGCCCCGCACCGCAGAAAACGATCCATTCTATGCCGGGTCGCTTGAATTGGCGAGTCATCTCAGCCAATACACTGGAAATAAAGTGATCCTCGGATTCAACGAATTCTGCGCTCCCAGCCTGGATGAGGCACTTGAACAGGCGCTGGAAACCGCTCCCAAAAAAGTCGTCATTATCACACCGATGATGACGCGCGGCGGCGAACATTCGGAAGTCGATATCCCGGCCGCCATCCAGTGCGCCCAAGAAAGGCATCCCGAGACACAGATCATCTATGTGTGGCCATTCGATGCCGCCCAGGTAGCGCAATTCCTGGCATCCCAAATCGCCCAATTCAATTGACAGGCGGTGCCTCATGGAGCGACCCACCCTGGCACATTATCCGATAAAGCGTATTCGAAATATGCTAAAATTCCCTCACGAAAGGAGGTGAGAAAGCATGGCAATCGATCCCGTTTGCGGCATGCAGGTCGACGAGAAGACTGCAACCTGGACATCTGAATACAAGGGCAA
>MGOK01000093.1:2528-7883 GCA_001795335.1 Chloroflexi bacterium RBG_19FT_COMBO_55_16 | reverse complement strand
TTTGAGGCACTACGTCGCCGACGGAGATAGCCGTCAGCGATAAACAGTCAGCGTATAGCCTTACTTAAATGTAGAAACCATCTCTGCTTATAAGGCAGTGCCTCCAGCTCCACAATGTTACCCCGTTCACCTGTTCACTTCTCCCTTTTCCGCTAATATTCTGGTTAGCTCCCTCATCGCCAACGCTGTCCGCTCGTCGCGCAGCAAGGGCAAGCGAGCCCGCGTGCGGTGTAACTGGTTAAGGTCGATCTCCGCCAGGGTCAGACCCTCTTCGTGGTACGGCCCCTTGGCAACCAGGTCGCCGTTGGGATCGAATAGCGTAGAGCCCCCCCAGAAGTTGAGCCCATCTTCGTAGCCGACCCGGTTGGTGTGGGCGACGAATGTGGTGAACAGGCTGGCGTAGGCCCGGTTGATGTGTTCCACCCAGCGCGCCGATTCCAACTGGGGCTCGGCAGTCAGGCCGCGGCCTGGCGAAGCGGAGGCGAACAGGAATAAGTCGGCGCCATCCAACCATAACAGATAGGGCGGCGAGGCATGCCAGAAGTCTTCACAGATCAGGATGCCGGCCCGGCCAAAGCGAGTGTCGAAGGCGCGGATGGCGTCTCCCCAGGCAAAGAAGCGTCCTTCATCGAACAAACCATACGTCGGCAGATAGACCTTGTGGTGGACATGCACCACTTTTCCTTGCGAGAGGTAAGCTGAAGCAATGAAGAAGCGGTGTCGGCGGTCCTCGTCGACAAATCCGACGACCAGGTCCAGGTCGTGGCTGACCTCCAGCAGGTGCCGGAAGACCGGGTCATCCGCCGAGGGTGGGTGGGCGACGGTCGAAGCCAGGTCCTGCAGCACATAGCCAGTCAGGGATAGTTCGGGGAAGACCAGCAGGTCGGCGCCGGCAGTGCGCGCTTCCTGAGCTAAAGCCAGGTGCTTCTCCAGGTTGGCTTCTACATCACCCAATTTGGTGTTGATCTGTGCAAGAGATATCGTAAGTTTCATAGTTATTTGCCGTTTATCGAAGGAGTTAAGGGATAGGGGATAAGGAAATGAGGGGAGCCTTACCCCTATCCCTTCTCCCATATCCCTTGTTTGTTTCTGATCCTGTACAGGTACGAAGCCAAGAATGCCAGGAATGAACCTGTTGTTAAGGCCAACCCAGCCCAGGTTTCGAGGCGCAGGTTGCGCCATTGCAGGCTGGGATCGGCTCTCAGAAAGGAAAGCGCCAACATCTCCAGGGAGAGGCCGAGCATGCCCAAGCCAGCTATAAACCGGGGAGGGAGGCCTCTTTGGTGCCCCCAATTTAAAAAGCTAAACAGAACCAGGGCTAGTAGCGCGCCGAGCAACTGGGTCGGCCAGCGCAGGGCAATTTTGCCCCACTCGTCGCGCGCAGGTATCCCCCACCAACCTGTTGCAGGTGGGCCATAGGCGCAGCCGTCTAACCAACAGCCCAGCCAGGCGCTTACTATGACGCTCGTCCATAAAGGCCACAGCGCGACGATGATCGTTCCCAGCGGTTGGTGGGTCAGCCAGGTCAGGAGAGCCAGGGCAACCAATCCACCCACTAAAGCGCCAGCCCAGGATGTCCCTCCCAGGTGGATCAGGGGTATCTCTCCCCGATTGGACTGAAAGTAAGCCCAGTCTGCAGCTACGAACGCCATCCGCCCCCCGATCAGCCCTCCCAGTAAGGCCAACAGGCCGGCATCGACCTCTCGCAACCTTCGCTCCGGCAGAGCTTGCCAGGCGACCCAGCTCAGGCCAAGCGTCGTCCCCAGCCCCAAGAGCATGGATGAGACATATACCGGGAGATTACCTGGAAGATAGAAGGCGATCGCCACGGATTAATCATACCACGTGGGTTTTTGTATGGAGCAAGGCAAAAGATGTATAATGGAGACAGAAATTCGGTTGAGAGAACCGAATACCTGGAGCTTGTATGATCGAAACGATCCTCCTCAATCCGAACGTCGCTTATCTATTGCTGGTGGGAGGTGCACTCCTCGCTATTCTGGCGTTGCTAAATCCGGGCACCGGTTTGCTGGAGGTTGCCGCTCTAATCCTGCTGGTGCTGGCAGGTTGGGGGATTTACAGCTTGCCGATCAACTTATGGGCATTGGGCCTGTTATTGTTAGGGGTTCTACCCTTTCTATTCGCTTTACGAAGGTCTGGACGGATGGTTTATCTCGGTGTCTCCATCGCAGCCCTGGTGGTTGGATCAATCTTTTTGTTTCAAGGAGAGGGTCTTAAACCAGCGGTAAGTCCTTTCCTGGCTGTGATTGTTTCTGTGCTGGCTGTCGGTTTTGTCTGGTTGGTTGCGCAGAAAACACTGGAGGCAGACCGGGTACGCCCGGTGCACGACCTTAAAGCGCTGATCGACACCATCGGCGAAGCCAAGACAGATATCCACACGGAAGGCTCGGTGCAGGTCGCCGGAGAGTTATGGAGCGCGCGCAGCCAACAACCGATCCCGGTCGGTTCCAAAGTGCGCGTGATCGCTCGCGAGGGCTTTATCCTGGACGTTGAAAAGGCATAAAAATTAAAAAAGGAGGTTGGCTATGGACCAGGCAACTATTGTACTATGTCTGATTGGGTTTGTTGCCGTTGTCGTGTTTGCTCTGATCGCATCTGCGATCCGGGTCGTTCCCGAATACCAGCGTCTGGTTGTGTTTCGCCTGGGGCGTTGTATCGGCGCGAAGGGACCTGGGATCGTGTTCTTGATCCCGATCGTCGACCGGGCTATAAGGGTGGATCTGCGCGAGCAGGTGAGGGAGATCCCTCACCAGACCGCGATCACCAAAGATAACGCCCCGATTTCAATAGATTTCTTGTGGTACTTCAAGGTGCTTGACCCAACGGAGAGTGTGCTCCAGGTAGGTAACTTCGAAGCAGCTGCGCAAGGGATGGCGACAACGACCTTGCGAGCAGTGATCGGCGGGATACCTCTCGATGACGTGCTTTCGGAGCGTGAGCATATCAACAATATGCTGCGCACTCGCCTGGATGAGGTTACCGAGCGTTGGGGGGTGAAGGTGACTAACGTCGAGATCCGCGAGATCGTCCCGCCGCGCGAAGTCCAGGATGCGATGAACCGGCAGATGTCGGCGGAGCGTATCCGCCGGGCGGTGGTCACCGAGTCAACCGGGACGCGCGAGGCGGCGATCAACGTCGCTGAGGGCGAGAAGCAAGCGAATATCCTGCGGGCCGAGGGCGAGAAGCAGGGCAATATCTTGCGCGCCGAAGGTGAAAAGCAAGCCCAGCTGCTGCGTGCCGAGGGGTTCTCGGCGGCGTTGGAGAAGATTTTCTCAGTAGCGCAAACGGTCGACCCGAAGACTATGACCTTGCAATACTTTGAAACGCTCAAATCCATTGGAGCTGGCCCTTCCACAAAGTATATCTTCCCCATGGAATTCACCTCCATGTTAGAGAATTTCATGAAGAGCCGAGAAGGCTAGATGGTTTCTGCTGTTTCAGATACGCCAGGTAGCCCGGCGATCATCGAGCCGGCTACCTGGCGCGATTTAAACAGCCTGCGCCATTTGGAGCAGGTATGTTTTCCGCATGACGCCTGGCCTTTGTGGGACTTGATCGGCGTGCTGACCTTTTCGAAGGTGGTGCGCTTGAAAGCGATGTCCGATGGTCGATTGGTTGGTTTTATCGCCGCCGATATCCGCCGTGCGGAAGGGCTGGCCTGGATCGCGACGATCGGCGTTTTGCCAGAATATCGCCAGCATGGGATCGGCACAACCTTGTTGAGGGCCTGCGAAAATCGTCTGGTCGTGCCGCGCATCCGCTTGAGCGTGCGGGCCTCCAATGGACCTGCTATCCGCATGTATACACGCCTTGGCTACAAGCGTTCGGGGGTCTGGTCGCGTTATTACTCAGACGGCGAGGATGCGCTCGTGCTGGAAAAATACCTGTGAGAGGAATAGGCTATAATACCTCAGCCATGACTGCCCACCAACCCCAGACGCCCCTCCTGATCACACGCCCAGCAGCTTTACGCCAGATGGTGGACCGCATCTCCGCCGAGCCTCTCCTGGCAGTCGACACAGAATCGAACAGCCTGTTCGCTTACCAGGAGCAAGTCTGTTTGATCCAGTTTTCCACCCCGGAGGAGGATTTCCTGGTAGACCCGCTGGCGCTGGACGATCTCTCTCCCCTGGCTGCGCTGTTTGCTAACCCAAAGATTGAGAAAGTGTTCCATGCCGCCGAATACGACCTGATCACGATGAAGCGCGACTTCGGCTTCTCCTTTGCGAGCCTGTTTGACACTATGCTGGCGGCGCGCATCCTCGGCTGGGAAGAGGTGGGCCTGGGGTCGATCCTTAAATCGCAATTCAATGTGCAGCTGGACAAGCGCCACCAGCGCGCCAATTGGGGACAACGCCCACTACCGGTGGAGATGCTGGATTACGCCCGCCAGGACACCCATTACCTGATCCCTTTGCGCTTCCGCCTTAAATCCGAACTGAAAGCCAAGGATCGCTGGCCCATAGCCCTGGAGGACTTCACCCGCTTGCGCTACGTCAACGGGCGCGATCCGGAGGAGGCGCCTGAGGCATGCTGGCGAGTCAGCGGGGTGAACGAGCTGAGAGCTCAGCAGACCGCGGTCTTACAGGAATTGTGCCGTTATCGCGATCAGGTGGCGAGATCGATCAACCGCCCGGTGTTTAAGGTGCTCAGTGACCGCACATTGCTGGCGATTGCCGCGGCTTGCCCGGGAGATTTGAACGCACTCGAGCGATGCGCACGCCTGAATCCAAAGCAATTGCAGCGACACGCCGAGGGGTTGTTGCGCGCCGTCCAGCGCGGCCTGCGCGCTGATCCGCTCTACCCTCCCCGCCAGGCGCGCCCGGACGAGCGGTATCTCACTCGCCTGGATACCCTGCGCGCATGGCGCAAGAATACCGGCCAGATTATGGGGGTCAATTCGGACGTTGTCCTGCCGCGCGAGCTGCTCAACGCGCTGGCTTCGCTCAACTCCGCCAGCCGGGAAGAGATCAACGCCATACTGGCCCTGGTGCCCTGGCGGTTAGAGCACTTTGGGGACGAGATTCTCAACCTGCTCCAATAAGATTCTCGCGCTCCGTAGGCCAAGCAAAAAAGATGCAACCACAGATCATACTATGAACACAGATAAACACTGATCAAGAATCTGTGTGCATCTGTGCCTATCTGTGGTTTCAATCAAAAAAGGATAAGCCTGGCGATGAAAATTACTTTCCACGGCGCGGCGCGCACGGTGACCGGCTCGCAACACTTGCTTCATATTAATGGCTACCGGTTGCTCCTGGAGTGCGGTCTCTACCAGGGCCGGCGCCAGGAATCGTATGAGCGCAACCGCAATTTCCCTTTCGACCCGGC
>MGOK01000093.1:2372-2437 GCA_001795335.1 Chloroflexi bacterium RBG_19FT_COMBO_55_16 | reverse complement strand
TACACCACCCACGCCACGGCGCACCTGGCCAATATCATGCTGCTCGACTCGGGCCACATCCACGA
>MGOK01000093.1:2164-2314 GCA_001795335.1 Chloroflexi bacterium RBG_19FT_COMBO_55_16 | reverse complement strand
CCGCTCTACACGTTAGAGGACGCCGGCCAGGTGGCGCAATACTTCGAAAGCGTTGAGTACGACCAGCCTTTCGAAGTACTGCCGGGTGTTGTCGCCCACCTGGTGGACGCCGGACATATCCTGGGATCGGCGGCGGTGGGCCTGGATATC
>MGOK01000093.1:1501-2066 GCA_001795335.1 Chloroflexi bacterium RBG_19FT_COMBO_55_16 | reverse complement strand
TACGCTGATCATGGAATGCACTTATGGGAATAAGACCCACCAGGACCCGCAGGACTCTTACAATGAGCTGCGCCGGGTGGTCACCAAAACAATCGCCCGGCGCGGCAAGGTGATCATCCCCGCCTTTGCCGTCGGGCGCACGCAGGAGTTGGTGTACGACCTGCACCAGATGATCGACCAGGGGGAAATCCCGCGCATCCCGGTGGTCGTGGATAGCCCGCTGGCGGTCAACGCCTCGGATATTTTCCGCGCCCACCCGGAGTGTATGGACCAGGAGTCGCTGGACTTCCTGCGGGAGGACGTGCACAAGTCGATCCTGGGTTACGGCCTGGTTACCTATACTCGTTCGGTCGAGCAGTCCAAGGCGCTCAACGATATCGAGCAGCCCATGATTATCATCTCCGCCTCGGGCATGGCGGAAAGCGGCCGGATTCTGCACCACCTGCGGAACAACATCGGCGATGCGCGCAACACGGTCCTGATCGTTTCCTGGCAAGCGCCCTACACGCTGGGCCGCCGCCTGGCTGACGGGGAGACGAAAATCAAGATCTTCGGCGAGGAGTTC
>MGOK01000093.1:610-1353 GCA_001795335.1 Chloroflexi bacterium RBG_19FT_COMBO_55_16 | reverse complement strand
AGAAGCTGGCTGAGGCGGGCCTGTCCAGGGTCTACTTCCCCGAATTGCATACGACGGTGGATATTTAAGTTCTACTCTGCTATAATCCAAATCGATTGGAGAGGTGCCGGAGTGGACGATCGGGGCGGTCTCGAAAACCGTTGTGGTCCTTGTGGCCACCGTGGGTTCGAATCCCACCCTCTCCGCAGAGCGTAAAGTCCTTGCCGGGATATTCCTCCGGCAGGGATTTTTTCATAAATCGTTTATTCTAGTGCGCGAATTGTGGGATAATATGTGCACAACCTTAGGATTTACCAAAGGTATTGCACATATGAATAGGCAGCCGGATTACAATCGGATTTATGAAATTGCAGAGAGCCAGGCCGGGTACTTCACTGCTCAACAGGCACGGCAGGTTGGCTTTTCTTATGAACGCCTTTCTGCAAATGTAAAAAGTGGGCGATTTCAACGGATTAACCAGGGCATTTACCGGCTCAAACATTACCCTGGCTCACCACATGAAGATCTGTTCATTGCCTGGCTCAGGGCAGGCCCGGCCAGTGTCGTTTCTCATGAAAGCGCCCTGGCTGTGTACGAGCTTTCTGATGTACTGCCTGGTGAAGCACACCTGATCGTACTCCAAAACACCTCCCGCAGGCGGGAAAACATCCGCCAACATCGTTATCAACTGGCTGCTGATGAGATCACCAAACGGAATGGCCTCCCAATCACCACCGTTGAACGAACCATTCAGGATGTCATCT
>MGOK01000093.1:271-512 GCA_001795335.1 Chloroflexi bacterium RBG_19FT_COMBO_55_16 | reverse complement strand
ACGAAGCATTCGAGACAGTATAGAAAGCGTAAGCCATGAAATACGATAGCGGCTCTGCATTCCGGCGCGCCCTGGAAGATCGCCTGCGCACTCACAGCTTGCATTCCGGGATACCTTTGTTGCGTCTGCGCAAAATGGTTGCTTTCGATCGCTTTCTAGCACGGCTACTGCAGCACCAACCTGAGGGGTGGATTCTTAAGGGCGGACTGGCTCTGCAACTGCGTCTGGGCACCGAGACGCG
>MGOK01000093.1:0-193 GCA_001795335.1 Chloroflexi bacterium RBG_19FT_COMBO_55_16 | reverse complement strand
AGACTTGAATGACTGGTTCTCTTTCGAAGTTGGCTTTCCAGAAATTGAAGCAGAGGCAGCGGGCGGCAAACGTTATCCCCTACGGTCTATATTGGACTCGCGACCTTTCGAAACCTTCCATATTGACATCGGGACGAACGATCCATTAATCGAGCATCCTGACCAACTGGCAACACCTGGTCTGCTTTCCTTT
>MGOK01000092.1:5449-5521 GCA_001795335.1 Chloroflexi bacterium RBG_19FT_COMBO_55_16 | reverse complement strand
GAGCCGTCCTCTTGAGCCTGGATTTTTAGGATACTAAGGACGAGACTTACCTTTTCCGAGGTGCTGTACGAA
>MGOK01000092.1:4942-5164 GCA_001795335.1 Chloroflexi bacterium RBG_19FT_COMBO_55_16 | reverse complement strand
CTCAGCCGGGGATCTTGAGTGAAACTTTGCTTTTGCATCAGTTGGGCCGTTTCCGCCTGTAAGATGCGTGCATCCTGGTAGACGCCGTCCTGCAGGTGGGCGATCATGAAGCGGGCCATATCGGCGGCCGTGCTCTTGATGCTTCCGCCTGGAGCCAGGTGGACGAAGCGGATGGGATCCTCCACGCTTTGGTATGTACCATCAGTATAGACATAGGTCAGA
>MGOK01000092.1:4280-4479 GCA_001795335.1 Chloroflexi bacterium RBG_19FT_COMBO_55_16 | reverse complement strand
TCGGCCAGACCGTAGCCCCGGGCGAAGAGCAGCTCCCCATCCTTGACCACCGACACCGCCGCCCCGGCGATATGGTGTTCGTCCATTTGTTCCTGCATTGCTCGATCCAGAAACGCTTCCAGCTCCGCCGGATCTGTGGGACCATCCCCAGACTGCGTAGACCTGGGCTGCTCTTGGGCCTGGAGCTGTGCTGCCAGAG
>MGOK01000092.1:4138-4273 GCA_001795335.1 Chloroflexi bacterium RBG_19FT_COMBO_55_16 | reverse complement strand
AAGGGGCGCCAGGGACAAAAACAACAGAATGATGATTGTGGCAGAACCAACCATGCGCTTGTTCATTTGATCCTTCCTTCCTTATTCGTTCTCGAAACGTTCAATGATGAGATGTTCCAACTTTGGTATAGCATC
>MGOK01000092.1:3836-4132 GCA_001795335.1 Chloroflexi bacterium RBG_19FT_COMBO_55_16 | reverse complement strand
AATCCTCTCACTTGCTGTGCACCTGCTCCACGACCTCGCGGATGGCTTCAATAACCAGATCGGGTTGATCCCATTGGACATTATGGGTGCTCTGCTCGGCGATGATCTGCTTCCCATGGGTCGATAAGCTCACCAGATCCTTCTGCAGATCCTGCATGGTCTGGACGATCTGTGTGAATGTCTCGCGCCCCATGCCTCTAACCACATACTGGGGAGTTTGAGCCAGCATTTTCTCGAGGCTAACGCCGGCTGAAATCACGATGAGAGGCATATCACCCAGGCTGGACGGCCCTTCT
>MGOK01000092.1:3403-3661 GCA_001795335.1 Chloroflexi bacterium RBG_19FT_COMBO_55_16 | reverse complement strand
GGCACGCTTTGAAAATGATATTTTGCTGCCTGGAATAATTCAGATACTCAGGAGGGAAGCGCAGGTTCTGACTTTCGTGGGACGAGTCCACCAAAACCATTCCAATGACTTCCGATGGATATTGTTTGACATACGAACGGATGTAGACACCGCCATCTGAATGCCCAACCAGGACATAGGGGCCAGGAATATTGGCGGTTACGAGCAATTGATGCAGCGTGTCAGCCACCTGTTCGCTAGAGAGCGGGGTCGAAGCAG
>MGOK01000092.1:2614-3355 GCA_001795335.1 Chloroflexi bacterium RBG_19FT_COMBO_55_16 | reverse complement strand
ATCCAGCTACTTTCTCTTGGACCCATTTCCATCCAAGGGATGGAGAACCTGCACCTGCTTCCAGAATCACGGTGGGGCTGCCTTCGCCGGTGCAGTAGAGATGTATTCTGTACTCTCCCACATCGTACAGTTCACCCGGCGGCGGGTACTTTTTTAAGTCGCTGGCGCTGGCAGCAGCCTGGTAGATCGCGCCGCCTGCCATAACGATTACCAGGAGGACCAGCAATCCCATGGCGGCGCGTCCCAGGCAGCCCAAACAGCTGCGCCGTTTGGGCGCAGGTTTTCCTGGTAAGTCTATTCCGACATCATTTTCCTGCATGGCGATTCTCCTTGACCTTCTGGCTGTTCACCGAGGCCAACTCCAACCCTAGATCCCGTAAGCGGGAGATGATCCCGTACAGCGCAGCCTGATCCGGGACAAGCCCGGTGAGGATGGTTTCATCGAGGCCGGATTCGCAGATGGTCAGGCCGCCAAACCATTCCGACCACTGCTTATTGATACGTCCTTTGATATGGATTTCAACTTGCTGCATTTTTTCTTCCTATATGTTTGGAATCTACAAGTCGGTGCTGGATGGGCCGTTCCCCCCCGTCCAGCACCCAACTCATTTCGGTTTCTTTCTGGTAACTACTCGGTCTACCCGGCCTGGATTTGTATCCAGACCGGATTGGCAAGAACCAACGCTTAGCGAGATTTGAATATCTTTTGGAACGTTGTGAAGAGCATACTAATGACTATCA
>MGOK01000092.1:2427-2553 GCA_001795335.1 Chloroflexi bacterium RBG_19FT_COMBO_55_16 | reverse complement strand
CCAGGCGGACCAGGCAAAGACAGCGAAGAATGCACCAACGATCAACCCCACAAGAATTAATCCCCAGGCTGTAAATTCCGCCGCTTTACCGGTTTGGAACCCCTGGGATTTCCCAGGCAGACGAAT
>MGOK01000092.1:0-2370 GCA_001795335.1 Chloroflexi bacterium RBG_19FT_COMBO_55_16 | reverse complement strand
CGTTAATATTGCAGCGCTCACTGGCAGAAGCAGCCAGGCGGTCGGGATGGCTGCCACTGGCACGGATTTCCACATAAAGGAAAGCACCAAGGCGATGATGAAGACAGTGATGATGATGCCGAAGCTGATGCTTTCCAGAACCTTCATCATGCGGTGAAAAGAACGAATGTTTTCTGGCTGCCCCTCAAGGTAGCTGGCGAGCTGAGCCTTCACTTGCTCTGAGCTTAGCTTTTCTGTGGCTGATTTTTGTACGGCTGTATTCTCCATGGCTTCCTTCTTTCTTTTTTCATCTAATTTGATTGACGCTTTCAATATAGCCAAAAAACAGATTGATTACCGGACACAATTTGACACCAGGCTAAACGAGACCGGAATGGGCAGAGATTCGTTCAGGAAATGGTCAAGCAAAGCCAGGCCAAGGCGAAATAAGCTCCAGTCACAGCGATCCGAACGATGAATGACCTTCACCCAATCTTTTCGTAAAGCGACCAGACCCAAATAGACGACCCATAAATACGCCAAGCAGGCCGCAATCATCAGGATACTTAAACGCTCAGGATTAGACAAATGGCTTTTATGGAGATAAAATCCACGGCTTTTCTCGTCCGAAAAGAAGGTTTCGATTTGGAAGCGTTTTTTGTACCAATGGCAAGCCTCACCTGCCAGTTCGATATTGGTCACCAGGAAGATGGGCTGGCGATATCCCCGCTCCCACCAAGCGATCACGGTTACCGGTCCGTAGCCTTCCCGGGTAAACCAGACATTCGGGATGCTGATCTGCTCTCCAGGACCTACAAGCAAATCGCCGAACGAAAATGGCAAGCCCTCTTCATACAACTGGGTATTCTTGGCGGTGCGGCAGACATATCTCAAACCCAGCGCCTGCAAAGCCGCTTGGAGATCAATCCCGTCGAATTCTCCATCCCCAAGGAAAATCGCCTGGCAGTTTTCGGGAAGGATAGCCTGCAACTGGGAGAGCAAATCTAAATGCAGACGTTCCGACAAATGTCCTTTGCAGCCTTTGACCACCAGCCAGGTGATCGGCAATGCCCGTTGGCCGTAAATCAAACTGACCATCAGCGTGATGCAATGATGCCCTACCTCACTCCCATCGATCACGAACACCAATTCGCGGATATTGGCCAGATTGACCAGCAATTCCTTCACAAAGGGGAGGTAATAGCGTTCATAATCAATCCGTTCGTTCTGTATCCAGCGACTGTAGCGCTTGATCCGGCTGTCTGCTTTGGCCTGGTCCGGCGATTTGCGCGCAATGACCGGCAGCTGGCAACTCTTGCCAAGCACGATCCCGCTGATCATCGCAGCCAAGGTGGTCAACATTCGGGCCCTATTCCCTTTCGCTTCAGTCGGATACATTTGCAGGATTGCCATTCGGATGGTACGATATACTCGACGATTGTCACTCATGGGTTCACTCCTGTTCTTCCTTGGTTGGAAAAAACATAGTGTACCCTATGTGGCAGTCGTCATTGGTTTAAGTGTCCGGTAATCAAATTGCCATAAAGAAAAAATATTCGGGCTAGACGTCCAACCGGTAGCCAACGCCGCGAATAGTCTTGAGGAAGCGGGGTTTGCGCGGGTTTCCTTCGATCGCCTGGCGGAGCCAACTGATGTGCACGTCCAAAGTGCGCGTATCGCCGGTATATTCGGTGTTCCACACTTCCCGGAAAAGCCGCTCGCGCTCCAGGACTTCTCCGGAGTGCTGCATCAAGATACGCAGCAGATGCGCCAACCGCGGTGTCAGGCGCGCTTCGCTATCCTCACAGCGTACCCAACGGCGCTCAATGTCCAGATCGATCGGCCCAGCGTGCACCAGATTGTTTCCCACCACCGGTATGAGAGGAATGATCCGGTTGACCAATTTTCGAATGGTGAACGGATGGGAAAGCACGACGTCGGCGCTGACTTCCTTTGAAATCGGGTGTTCCGGGTTGGCGATCAAGACGACCGGTATCCCATCCTTGCGTTCCTGCAAGTTTTGGCAGATGCGCTTTCCACTTGTCCGCAGCGAACCCGCGTCCACCACCACCAGGTCAATTCCTAATTCAGCAATGCGCGCCAAGGCAGCCTTGCCGGTCGGCACGGTCTCAATTACAAAGCCTTTCTTACGAAGGCCGGGGATAAAAGACGGGCCCTCAGCCCGTTTCCCTTCGATCCACAGTATCCTGGCTTTCATGTCTGTTGATCCTTGAGATCACCTCTGTACCCTATTGCGACCCCCCGGGAGGGAGAAAGCTGAACTGGGTGGGCCGTATTATACCCGCGATTTTTGGAAACTACAAAGAGATTCGGAATTTAATTTTTTAACATTGCTGAAAGTATGGTAAAACAAGAGTATGGACCTTAAAC
>MGOK01000091.1:1292-22412 GCA_001795335.1 Chloroflexi bacterium RBG_19FT_COMBO_55_16 | reverse complement strand
AAGGTTCTCGGCCGGCTGAAATTCCGCACTTCATATGGCCAGAATCAGCTCGCTCACGCTGTCGAAACTGCCCAACTGGCAGGAGTCATCGCCGCCGAGCTGGGTGCTGATGTGGAGGTGGCTAAAGCAGGCGCTCTGCTTCACGATCTGGGCAAGGCGATGGATCATAACGTCGAAGGCACCCATGCTTTGATCGGCGCAGAATTTGCCAAACGCTATGGCGTTTCTTCAAAAGTGACCAACACCATCGCCTCTCACCACCACGAAGTTGAGCAAGAATCTGTTGAAGCTGTCATTGTCGAAGCTGCGGACGCAATCTCAGGCGCACGACCGGGGGCGCGTCGCGAGAGTCTCGAACAGTACATCAAACGTGTGCGCGCCCTCGAGGAGGTGGCTAACTCCTATAAGGGCGTCAACCAAAGTTATGCGCTGCAAGCTGGGCGCGAAGTACGCATCTTCGTCCGCCCCGAAGAAGTCGACGACCTCGATTCGATCCGCCTGGCGCGTGACATTGCCAAGCAGATCGAAGACAGCATGCAGTACCCCGGCCAAATCAAGGTAACTGTGATCCGCGAGACACGTGCGGTGGATTACGCAAAATAGGGGAAAGGAAATGGAAAACAGGGAGGAGGAAACCCCCCGCTGGCTTAGGAGCGAGGGGTTTTATAATAAGAATGGGTTGTACCTTCGCTCCTCACCCACGCATGTATCCAACCCATGACCAGAAAGAAGGCGTGTCTCATCAGGAAGAGTCAACACTTGGGAACGGATACTGGCGATCAGAGTGTCGTAGTCGCCTCCTGGCAAGTCTGTCCTACCAATGCTCCCCTGGAAAACCACATCACCACAGAATAATACGCCATCTGCCGCGCAATAGAACATAACATGACCACGCGTATGGCCAGGAGCGTGACGCACCTCCAATTGGTTACTCCCCAGGTGTAGTATCTGGCCGTGGTGGAGATAGATGGTCGGCTCAGGACCAGGATCGATGCGCATTCCAAAGAAAGGTGCGCCACCCTGGATGCGCCACAGCGGGTAGTCGTCCGGGTGCAGGGCGACGGGCGGGGGTGGGTTGATGCGATCAGCTACACCCGCCGCGCCGCCCAGGTGGTCGAAATGGGCATGTGTGAGCCAGATGTTGCCTATGCGCCAGCCTCGCTGCTCTGCCTCGGCAACGATCAATTCCCCCTGATCGGAAGGATCGATTACCGCCGCCTCGCCACCCTGCTCATCGGCGATCAAATAAGTATTCGTCTGCACCGGCCCGAGAACAAAGGTAACAATAGAAAGCATAAATTCTACCTTATGACTATTCGACTACACGACTGCTTGATCACATGACTATCGAATTATACCCGACGTGCAAAGAGTCAGAATTCAGACCTGATTTCCTGTCCTTGGATTTCCAGCCAAACCATGCTACACTGGGAATAACCAAATAAGTCATGGAGGCAATTTATGGTGAGCTATCCCCCTGAACCGTTCCGCATCAAAATGGTGGAACCGATCCAACAGGTTGACCGCCAACAGCGGACTGAGTCGCTTCGCCGAGCTGGGTACAACTTGTTTGGGCTGCGGTCAGACGAGATTTTTATCGACTTGTTGACGGATTCAGGAACAGGCGCGATGAGCCAGGCGCAATGGGCTGCACTTATGCTGGGCGATGAGTCATACGCTGGCGCGCGCTCATTCTTTCATCTAGCGGAAGCAATTCACGACATCTTTGGATTCCGTTTCTTCACGCCTACTCACCAGGGACGAGCAGCGGAAAACATCCTTTGCGCACTTATGGTCAAGGAAGGGCAGTACGTACCTTCCAATATGCACTTTGATACCACCGACGCCAATATCCGCGCCCGCGGTGGGCACCCAACCAACTTAGTGATCGCGGCTGCCTACGAGCCATCCAACCGGCACCCGTTTAAGGGCAACATGGATGTCCAGAAATTAGAAAATTTCATCGCAGAAGTCGGTGTGGACAGAATCCCACTGGGAATGATCACCATCACCAACAATGCCGGAGGTGGGCAACCAGTTTCATTGGAGAACATCCGCACAGTTGCCCAAATTTACCACGCGCATGGCATTCCCTTCTTCATCGACGCCTGCCGTTATGCAGAGAATGCTTACTTCATTAAAGAGCGTGAACCTGGCTACGTCGACAAGAGCCCGCTCGAGATCGCCCGTCAGATCTTTGCTCTGGCAGATGGCGCCACGATGAGCGCCAAGAAGGACGCCATCGTCAATATCGGTGGCTTCCTGGCCATGAACGACGAAGACCTGTACCGTCGTGCCTGTAATGAGTTGATCTTGCGAGAGGGATTCCCCACCTATGGCGGGCTGGCAGGCCGTGACCTGGATGCCATCGCCGTCGGCCTGCGCGAAGGGCTCGATGAAAACTATCTGGCTTATCGCCTGGGGCAAACAGCATACCTGGCAGAACGCTTGCTCGAGCTGGGCATCCCGATCATTGAACCGCCCGGGGGCCACGCAGTATACCTGGATGCCGGCAGGCTACTCCCGCACATCCCCCAAAAGGAATTCCCTGGGCAGGCGCTAGCCGTCGAACTATATCTGGAAGGTGGGATCCGAGCGGTAGAGATTGGCTCTGTGATGTTCGCCCACCCTGATCCGGAGACTAACGAATTGACCTATCCAAAACTGGAGCTGGTCAGGCTAGCCATTCCCCGCCGCGTGTATACCCAGAGTCATCTGGATTATGTTGCTGAAACGCTTGCCGTCATCGCCAAACATAAGGAGGATGTGCGCGGCTATCGATTCACCTATGCGCCGCCCTTGTTACGTCACTTTACGGCCCGATTTGAGCCATTATCAAATCAGCGATGAATAAAACGATTAGGGATAAGTTGCTACATACCTGCGCCTGGTGCACTCGAGACATACGGAGGGACAGAGAAATATATGGCTTTGGTGCAAAAGCTAGACCTGATATTGACCTCAGTGATAAAGAAGGTCAGTTTGTCACTATGACCCTTGCATTAGCGAAAAAAACCGTCATTGCCCTGGTGCCTGCCCAAGTCTCCAGTGCGAAAGCAGAGGGGTATGACTTGGTGTTTATAACTTGTAGCCAGGAATGCGCGCAAGAATTAAAAGAAGCCCTCGAATTCGAGCGGGACGTATTTGAGGACAATCCATAAATCTTGTAAATTAAAAAAGGAGATTTTTTATGACCGATGTAATCGACTACAAAATATTTGGTGACGACCTGCAATTGGTTGAGATCGAACTGGATCCCGGTGAAGGTGTGCGTGCCGAGGTGGGAACCATGACCTACATGGACAACGGCATCCAGATGCAAACCGGGATGGGTGGTGGTTTATTAAAAGGCTTTAAGCGCGCCTTAACCGGCGAAAGTTTTTTCATCACCACCTTCCTGAACACCGCCAATACCCGCCAATGCGTTGCCTTCGCAGCACCCTACCCAGGGAAAGTAATCCCGCTTGATCTTGCCGCCCTGGGCGGGCGATTTATTTGTCAAAAGGACTCGTTTTTGTGTGCTGCAAAGGGGACAGAGATCGAAGTTGCCTTCACAAAGCGACTCGGAGCTGGAATCTTTGGCGGCGAGGGCTTCATCTTGCAGCGCCTGGAAGGCGACGGCTTAACCTTTGTCCATGCCGGTGGTACCATCATCGAAAAGGAACTTGTCACCGGAGAAACCCTGCGTGTCGATACTGGATGCCTGGTCGCCTTTGCACCCACCGTTGATTATGACATTCAGTTCGTAGGTGGGTTCACGAATGCTTTGTTTGGCGGCGAAGGATTATTCCTGGCTAAATTGACCGGCCCTGGTAAAGTCTATCTTCAGAGCCTGCCGTTCTCTCGTCTGGCTGATCGCATCCTGGCGGCAGCCAGGTTTCACACAACGGATGAAAAGAAAGGCGTAGCCGGTTTGGGTGGTGATATCCTTGGCAACATCTTAAGCGGACGCTAAAGGCTATTAAGAAAAGGTTTACGGGAGAGAAGTTCCCGTAAACCTTTTCTTATCTTTCTCCTTTATTCTTGGCCGCATCCCACAGTTCGTTCATCTCTTCCAATGAGAGAGCGCTGAGCTGGCGACCTTGTGAACGCACAGCTGCCTCGATCTTCGCAAACCGTTCGCGGAAACGAGTGTTAGCCGCCCGCAACACACTCTCCGCATCCACCTCTAACCAGCGCGCCAGGTTCACCACAGCAAACAACAAGTCACCCATCTCGTTCTCCCGCTCACGAAGGTCTGTTGCCAGGCGAACCTCTTCTAATTCCTCATCGATCTTGTCGAGCACACCCTGCATATTGGGCCAATCGAAGCCAACTCTCGCCACGCGTTTCTGGTAGGTCTCAGCCAGCACCAGAGCCGGCAGCGCCTGGGCCGTATTGTCTAGAATCCCCTCCGCTTCCTCGCCCTCTTTTGCTCGTTCCGCAGCTTTTATCCGCTCCCAATTTTCGACCACCTTTTCTTTATCCTTCACTACCAGATCGCCAAAAACATGCGGATGGCGGTGCACGAGCTTGGCATGTATACTTTGCAAAATATCCGCCATTGTAAATTCACCGTATTCACTAGCGATCTGGGCATGGAGAACGATCTGCAGCAATAAATCTCCCAACTCCTCGCGCATCGCTACCGGGTCATCGGCGTCCAGGGCTTCCAGGACTTCATAAGCCTCTTCCAGAAGGTAAGGACGTAATGTCTGGTGCGTTTGCTCGCGATCCCACGGACACCCTTCTGGAGCCCTCAGGTGCGCAACTACCTCTTGAAACGCCTCGAAGGAGGAGCTTTGTCCCAAGGCTGGTACATACAGCGCGGTTAACAGACCAATGTTTTGGCTGCGGTCGATCGTATACAGAGGCAACTCTTCAATCAGTTCACGGGAAGTGCCGGCCGCATGGACCAGTTGAACCGGATGATTGTCCGGATAGACAGCCATCAGCGTCAACTTGACATCGGAAGCCACTGTTGGGGAGTGGATTTGCGCGATCAAGGCTGGGACGTTGGGAGGAAATGGGGGGTGATGTGCAACAGTTAATTCCAGAGCATCTACCAATGCCGCGTTCGGGAAAGGGTCAATCCTTAACGCCGAAAAGATGGCGTCAATAAAACTCAAACCATCCACCACCCGCAGCGCAATCCCGGCCTGGCGTGCGCGGCGTGCGATCTCAGGAGCAGTTGCTTCAGCCACAAAAGGATGACCAGGAACGCCATAAACAACGCCCTCCGGTCTTTTACCCAACTCCAGCACTCTTTCGACCATCTGGTGGTAGACCTCTGGATAAGTATCCTCTTCCTCATAAAAGTGGTCAAAAGAATGGACACGCAACCCTACCGGAAAGCCTGCCGCAGCGGGATGTTGGATTGTGCGGAGATAAATCTCTGAAATATTGGTAAGCAGATCCCACGCCTGCCGGGTCAATAAAGATGGCTCCCCTGGGCCAAGACCAAGCAATGTGATCCCTCGGAAAGCGATTTGTGAATCTGGAGGAATAGTCATCCTCAAGTCTCGAATTAAACAGAAATGCGTGAAACGTGTTAGGCGAGGATCGAAAACACCTCACGTTTCACATCTCACGCTATACACCTCAAGTTTCAGAATTAGCGCTTGGTATAAGTCGGGGCTTTCCGTGCCCGCTTCAGACCCGGCTTCTTGCGCTCTTTCTCCCGCGCGTCACGCGTTAAGAAACCAGCTTTACGCATCGCCGATCGGAAATCAGGGTTCATCTTCGACAGGGCGCGCGCCAGGCCTAATTGCACTGCATCTGTTTGGCCAGTAACCCCACCGCCCTTGACAATCACGGACACATCGATCTGCGCTCGATTTTCACCAGCTGCCTCAAAGGGGGCCAGGATCGTTTCCGGGTCACCCACCCTTGTGAAATATTCTTCCAGCAGCTTGCCGTTTACCATGAACTGACCCGAACCACCCATCACCCGTACCCGGGCAGTGCTTTCCTTTCGACGCCCAACACCTTCATAATACTGTACAGCCATAATTTCTCCTTACTATTCCAGCGGTCTCGGTTGTTGCGCTGCATGAGGATGTTCTGAGCCAGGATATACCTTGAGCTTCTTGAAGATGCTCCGCCCATAACGGTTGTGTGGCAGCATGCCCCAGACCGCACGACTGATTACCCGCTCAGGGTGTTTCGCCAACTGGTCCCGCAAACTGATGGATTTCATCCCGCCGGGATATCCACTGTAGTTATAGTAAAACTTATCGGTTAATTTTTTACCGGTAACAGTAACTCGTTCGGCGTTGATGACAATCACGAAATCACCTGTTTCCATTCCAGGGGTGAAGATTGGCTTATTCTTCCCTAACAAAAGATTGGCAACCTTGGTAGCTAACCGGCCTAAATTTTGGCCTTCTGCATCTACAACGACCCATTGCGGTGTCACTTCTCCAGCTTTTGGTACATATGTCTTTTGCACTTCTATTTCTCCACTTTAGACGAAAAGTTGTGCTTTCTTCGTCCAAGAATCGCTTATAAATTTCGGAGTGTCTTCTCTCTCAAGTGTTGCCTGTTGAGTAGATCACCTCGATCAGGGTCAGCCCGTGTGCTGGGGCTGTTCCACGCACCGGAACTTTGACCCAATCAACCAATAACCGATCGAGCTCTCCTTGATCCACTTTACCTTGCGCAACCTCCACTTGAAAGAAAACCAGCCGTCGCACCATCCGGTATAAAAAAGCGTTACCTATGATTTCAAAGATCAACTCCGGCCCATCGTCCAGCCAAATCGCCGAGGTGATATTCCGCACAGTGCTGCCTCCAGCGCGTGGGGGGGTGCCGAAAGCAGCAAAATCATGCGTTCCAATCAGACGATTGCTTAATTGCCGTAAAAGAGCCGTCGATACTTCTGGCCAAACCCGCCAGGCATAACGTTCCCGCAAAGGTTGCCGCACCTCGTCGCAGAACAGGCGATATTGATAACGGCGTGCCTGGGCTGCATAGCGCGGGTGAAAATCTGCTGATACCTGGCGAACGAAGCGCACCACTACCTCTGACGGTAGATGGGCGTTTATCGCTCGCTGAAGCTCCTGGATGGAGTGTGCCCAATTCAGGTCGAAGGCGATCACCTGTCCTAAAGCGTGTACACCTGTGTCTGTCCGTCCGGCAGCCAGCACCGCCTTCCCTTCCCATCCGATATTCCTCAATGCAGCTTCAACAACAGTTTGTACCGTGCGGGCCTTCGCCTGGCGTTGAAAACCCTGGAAAACGGTGCCATCGTAGGCAAGAATAACTTTGTAACGTACCATCTAGCCAGGAATGAAGACGGAAGGATGAACTAGGAATTTCATCCATCATCCTTTCCACTAATCTTCCACCAATTCGATCAATACCATCTCCGCCGCATCGCCCTCGCGCGGCCCCAGCTTCAAAATGCGGGTATAACCACCATTGCGTCCGCCAAACCTGGGGGCAATCTCGTCAAATAGCTTCTTGACGACGACAGGATTGCCCAGGCGAGCTGCTGCCAGACGGCGAGCATGCACAATTTGCGCTGCTTCAGCATCGTTGCTTCGTTTCGCCAGGGTGATCAGGCGTTCTGCTTGCCCGCGGATCGCTTCGGCTTTGGCACGCGTGGTTCGGATGCGTTCATGGGTAAATAGTTGATTGATCAATATTTTCCGCAGGGCTGCACGTTCGTCTTTGCCGCGGCTCAATTTCTTTCCGGCTACTTTATGTCGCATCTCTTCCCTACTCCGCTTCAATCTCTTCTTCGTCGTTGAGGTAGCCCTTCTCACGCATCTTGGCGCGCAACTCCTCTAGACTCTTCTCTCCGAAATTGCGGATGGACATCACAGCTTCGTCCCCTTTCTCCAGCAATTCCAGGACTTCACCGACCGTGGTTATCCCGGTCCGCTTGAGGGAGTTGAACACCCGCACAGATAGATCTAGATTCTCAATCGGCGTTTCGATCATCTCACTGGTCAGCCGGCCGCTTTCGACTTCTTCTTGGGTGATCGCAGCCAGGGTCTCCTCACTGATGCCTGCTAGATGACGCAAATGGTCGATCAGGATTTTCGCGCTGGTGCTGAGCGCCTCTTCAGGCCCGACTGTGCCATCCGTCCAGATTTCCAAAATGAGCTTATCATAATTCGTACTTTGTCCCACGCGCGCATAACCAGCTTCCCAATTAACGCGCCGGACGGGGGTATAAATCGCATCGACTGGCAACTCGCCAATCGGTAACCGTCCGCCCCGGTCATCCGCTGGAGAATAACCCCGACCACGCTCGACGGTCATCTCGATCTCCAGGTGGGCTTTATTATCATCCACCGTGAAGAGATAGAGGTCGGGGTTCACGATCTCTACTTCTGGAGGCGTGATAATATCGGCTGCCGTTACAACGCCCGCGCCACGCACCTCCAGGTGCAGGCGAGCAGTGTCCACAGCATACATCTTCATCCGCAGTTGTTTGATCTGTAACATCACCCGGATAACATCCTCGCGCACACCCGGGATGTCAGTGAACTCGTGTTGCACATCCGCAATGCGGATCGAGCTAACCGCCACGCCTTCCAGCGAAGACAACAACACCCGCCGCAAGGCGTTGCCGAGGGTGATTCCATACCCTCTCTCCAGCGGGCCAATAATAAACTTGCCGTAATTCCGAGCCTCTGCTTCACGCTCGATCTTCGGCGTCACCATATTCGTTAAACCGATCACGGTTCACCTCTTCCTTACTCCATTCCCCTAAGATGAGGGAACGGCCTTGATAAATCTAGCGTGAGTAGAACTCAACGATTAATTGTTCGCTCAGATTGCCGTCGATTTCAGGGCGCTCCGGCAGGCGAACCACGGAACCGCTCAAGTTTCGCAAGTCTCGACTGAGCCATTCCGGGGCTGTTCTTTCCTCAGCCACCGCAGTCAGGTCCTTAAAGTAGGGCCGTTTAAGCGAACCCTCGCGAATAGAGACCTGATCACCCGGTGACAAGAGCATCGAAGGCACATCCGTCCGGCGACCATTGACATTGAAATGCCCATGGGTCACCAACAAACGCGCTTGTGCCCGGTTGGTCGCGAATCCCATTCGGAAGATTACATTGTCCAAACGCGATTCCAGGATCTGGAGCAGATTCAAGCCCGTCAGGCCACGGCGTTGCAAAGAGACTGCGTAGTATCTCCGGAACTGCCGTTCCAAAATACCATAAACCCGGCGTGCCTTTTGTTTGGCGCGTAGTTGCCGGTTGTAGTCCGATTCACGCCGTCGGCGGAATTGAGCACCCTTGCCATGCTGCCCTGGCGGGTAACCTCGGCGCTCAACTGCACACTTAGGCGTAAAGCAGCGCTCCCCTTTAAGGAACAGTTTTTCACCTTCTCGCCGGCACAATTTACATACCGGTCCAGTATACTTTGCCATTCAATCTTCCCTCTTTTATCTAAAAGATGATTACACTCGGCGCTTCTTCCGAGGTCGGCAGCCGTTGTGCGGCACCGGCGTCAGATCGGTGATCGCCGTAACCCGCATCCCGGTGGTCTGTACCGCCCGGATGGCTGACTCACGACCTGGGCCTGGGCCTTTCACAAAGACCTCCACCTCTTGCATACCAACTGCCATTGCCGATTTGATGGCTTGTTCGGCAGCCAGGCGGGCTGCGAACGGGGTACTCTTGCGCGAACCTTTGAATCCCGCCGACCCAGCACTGCCCCAGGTTACCGTATTACCTTGTTGGTCAGTAATTGTGACGATCGTATTATTGAACGTCGCGTTGATGTGCACCTGTCCTGCTGACAGCATGCGCTTGACTTTTCGTGCGCCTGTACGGCGCGGAGAACGTTCACCTTTTGCCATAGAACCTCACTCTTTGGAGTTTTGCTCGCCGGATAGCCACAGGGTGGAAGGATGCACACCGGCAACCAATCTCACAGAATCATTACTTCTTCTTGGCACCACGCCGCCTACCTCGCCCGGCCACAGTCCGTTTGGGACCTTTCCGGGTGCGCGCGTTAGTGCGCGTCCGCTGGCCTCGCACTGGCAAATTCCTGCGGTGGCGTAATCCCCGGTAACTGCCGATCTCGATCAATCGTTTAATATGCGATTGAACCTCTCGGCGCAGATCGCCTTCGACCTTGTAGTTTTGTAGAATGAAATCCCGGAGCAAGGCCACTTCAACATCCGTCAGATCTTTCACCCGCGTCCCCGGGTTCACCCTCGTTGCCAGCAAGATATCTCTCGCATGGCTGAGGCCGATGCCATAGATATAAGTCAACCCAACTTCAACCCGCTTATTGCGGGGAAGATCAACGCCTTCAATCCGTGCCATAATCTCCTATCCCTGTCGCTGTTTATGTTTCGGGTTATCGCAAATCACATATACAATGCCTTTGCGTTTCACAATCTTGCATTTTGAACAGCGCTTCTTTACAGATGCAGAAACCTTCATGAACACAAACTCCTAATATTAGCGTAAGGACCAATCTACTTTTCCATCATATAGCCGAAACTATTATTATACCGAACCTAATTCTCTTCGTCTAGAGCAGTTAGAATGATAGGGTCACCATCTATAACCGCAACACTATGTTCGAAGTGAGCAGTTAACGAACCATCTGCAGATACCACGGTCCATTGGTCTGGAAGCACCCGCGTCCGGTGAGTTCCCACGAGCACCATTGGCTCTAAGGCGACGGTGACACCCGGTTGGAATGCTATTCCGCGCCCGCGCACACCGAAGTTTGGCACCAATGGCCCTTCGTGCATCTGCCGGCCTACCCCGTGACCCGTATACTCACGCGGAACATGGTATCCATTACCCTCGACATGCTTCTGTATAGCAGAGGAAACGTCCCCTACGCGCTTACCTGGGCGCATCTGCACGATCCCAATGTGCAATGCCTGCTCAGTCACCTCCAGTAAGCGCTTGGCTTGTGAGGAGATCTCCCCAACACCAACCGAGAATGCTGAATCTGCAACAAATCCATCAAGGATAGTACCGCAATCTACCGAGACGATCTCTCCCTCGCGCAACTTACGTTTCCCTGGGATGCCGTGGACTAACTCCTCATTGATCGAGACCGTTATCGTCGCCGGGTATGGATATGGTCCAGGATAATTCTTAAAAGCCGGTTTACCGCCGTGCTTTAGGATGATCTCCTCAGCAACCTTATCGAGATCGCCAGTGGCAATGCCAGGCCGGATCATGTCTCGCACAGTTGCCAGAACTAACGCATTGATCCGGCCAGCTGCCCGCATGAGATCAATCTCTGGAAGGCTTTTAATAACGATAGGGCGATCCGATATCATCTTATCTCACTACAGCCAAGGCAGCCAGCAATCCAGCGGTAACTTCCTCGATTGGTAAACTGCCATCCACTTCTACCAGCAGCCCCCGCTGTTTATAGTGATCGATCAGTTCCTGAGTCTGCTCGAAGTAAACGCGAATCCGGCGGGCTACCGTCTCTGCCTTGTCATCATCCCGTTGATATAGTTCTGATCCATCTATGTCACATCGGCCAGGATTTTTCGGTGGATTATTCTTTTCATGAAAGATATGTCCTTTTGCCCGACAAGTCCAACGCCCAGCGAGACGATCGATTAGCAGGTTATCAGGGACCTTGATATATAGTACTGCGACAATCCGGCCTCCCAGGCTAACCAGAAATCCTTCCAAAGCCTCCGCCTGGGCAGGTGTTCGCGGGAAACCATCCAGCAACGCTCCAGGTTCACAATCCGGACGCGACAAGCGCTCCTGGATCATGGCTATGGTTATCTCGTCAGGCACTAATTCTCCACGCTTAATGTATCCATCAGCCAGTTTTCCTAATTCAGTCTTATTTTTAAAATTCTCTCTAAAGATGTCGCCAGAGGATATATGCGGTAAACCCAGCTTATCAGAGACGATTTGAGCCTGGGTTCCTTTTCCCGCGCCTGGCGGGCCGAGTAACACGACGAAGTTCGACATATCGGCCTTCATCATCGGATCAAGAGCGTGTCATCATAACCATGGATCTTGAGTTCAGCCTCGATATTAAAGAATGTATCTCGGACCACACCCACGACAATCAATAAACCGGCAGAGGAGACTAGAAGTAATCCAGTGTTTCGCCCAAAAGGTATCAACAAGCCGATCAACCAGGGTAAGATTGCAACCAGTCCTAAGAAGATAGCCCCAGGAAGGGTGATGCGCTGCAAAACCTTGGTCAGGTACTTTTGGGTTGGGATGCCTCGGCTGACGCCCGGGATTTGCGCACCTACCTTCTTCAGGTTTTCACCATAGTTTTGTTGGGAAAACAGCACATTGGTATAGAAAAATGTGAAGGCAGCTACCATTAAGAAGTACATGACATAGTAAATGTTGCTATTTCCACCGAAAGCATTCTGGATATAAAGGGAAAGATTTTTCACCCACGCGGTACCCGAGTTAGAAAAGAAGCTCGCCACAATCGCCGGGAAAGTTAATATGGATTGGGCGAAGATCAACGGAATCATACCTGCCATATTCACCCGCAAAGGCAAAGTACCTTTGACTGGCATGGACATGCGGTTACCGACCCGCCGACCAGGATACATCACGGGGACATTCCGTTGGCCTTGCTGAACAAACACGATCGCAAAAATGGTCAGGGTGGTAAAGATGACTAGAAAAGTCAAGGCGAACCACCGGTTTTGCTGATCGGCCAGCAAACTGCCAATATTAACGGGCACACGTGAAACGATACCAGCAAAGATTATTAAGGACAGGCCTTGATTGCGGATGCCGTATTCTGAAATTAATTCACCCAACCAGATTGCAAACATCGTCCCAGCTGTCATACTCAGGACAATTGCAAAGGATGGTAAAAAGCTTCCAGCGCGAAATCCAAAGTTTTCAAGGATCGGCACGCCGCCAGCAAACTGGCTAAACAAGTTGATTTGCCCAATCGCATTTAATGCAGCCATCGGGACTGCCAGGATATATGTCCACTTCTCCATCCACTTCTGTCCTTCACGCGGATCCTCTTCCATTCGTTTCTGCATCGCTGGGATGATCGGAACTAAGAGCTGAAGAATAATCTGGGCTGTGATATAGGGATACACGCCCATGGCGAGGACAGAGAAATTCGATACCGTCCCGCCCGAGAGCAGGTCCATCAAGTTTAACAAGGTACCACTGGCCCCGCCACCCTGAAGAATCTGAGCCAAAGCCTCTCGATTTACTCCCGGCACAGGGATATGAGCTGCAAAACGGTAGATTGCCAGCAAGGCGACCGTCATCAACAACCTTCGACGGATGTCACGGGCAGTCCATAAATAGCGCCAGGCAGACCGCTTCATCTCATTTCTCCTTATTCACTAGCTTCCAAGGGGATAATTTCCACGCTACCACCAGCGGCCTCGATCTTCTCGCGAGCGCCTTTGGTCACCCGGTGGGCACGTACCTCGAGAGCCATGTTCAAATTACCCCGCCCCAAGATGACTACCGGGTTGCGTGGGTCGCGCAAGAGCCCAGCTTCCAGCAGGGATTCGGGTGTAATCTGGCTCTTTGCCAAGAAATTCCCTAACTGATCCAGATTAACCTCGTTATACTCCACACTATTCAATGGGGTGAAACCTTTGCCGCGCACGAATGGCAATCGGCGGAAGAAAGGCAGGCTACCACCTTGATGATACAACCGCGTCCCGCCTCCTGTACGTGCCCCCTGTCCTTTCGTACCACGGCCGGCAGTTTTGCCCTGCCCAGCGGCAATGCCCCGCCCAACCCGCTGGCGGTCTTTCTTAGCACCTTCATTTGGTTTGAGATCGTGCAATTTCATAGCCTGTCCTTATTCTTCGACTCGCACCAGGTGGCTGACCTTGGCAATCATTCCGCGTAACGTGGGGGCATCTACATGTTCAACCGTCTGATGGAGTCGACGTAATCCCAATGCCTGGACCGTTCTCTTCTGGCGCAGGTTGTAACCAATCGGACTCTTTATAAGGGTTACCCGTACCACTTTGACCGGCTTTTCTTCTTTTTTCGCTTTAGGCATTCTGCTTCCTCCGTTCCCAGAATGGCGTCACATCTTTCACCGACTTTCCACGCAAAGTTGCCACCTCTTGAGGTGATTTGAGCTGATCCAAAGCTTTCATGGTTGAATAAACCACATTAAGGACATTGCTACTACCCAACGACTTGGTAAGAATGTCCTTCACGCCAGCGGCCTCCAACACAGCCCGTACACCACCTGCTGCAATCACTCCAGTTCCGAGAGAAGCTGGCTTAAGTAAAACCTTTGCTCCGGCAACAACACCGATGACTTCATGTGGGATAGTTGTGCCAAAAAGGGAAACCTGATGCATATCACGGCGTGCCCGTTCTGAGGCCTTCCGCATGGCTTCCGGAACCGAGTTCGCTTTGCCAATGCCGACCCCAACTTTACCCCGGTTATCGCCAACCACCACAGTAACCCGAAAGGAAAAACGCCGACCTCCCCTAACTACTTTAGCCACGCGGGCGATCTCGATCACGCGCTCGTCGAATTCTTGCTCAAATTCTTGACTCTGATAATCCGTCATGATCCTCTCCTGTTACCTCTTTTAGAACTCAAGACCACCTTCTCGCGCGCCATCTGCCAATGCCTTCACACGGCCAATGTACCGGTAACCGCCGCGATCGAACACTACCTGGCGAATTCCCTTTTCTTTCGCCCGCTCGGCTAACACCTGTCCGACAAGGCGAGCCTGTTCGGTCTTTGTCTTTCCATCCATCTTATTGCGTAGTTCATTATCTATGCTGGAAGCCGAGACTAACGTGTTCCCGACTTCATCATTGATGACCTGCGCATAAATCTCCACTAAACTGCGATATACATTCAAACGCGGCCGCTGTATGGTCCCATTCAGATGCTTTCGAACCCGCGCGTGCCTCTGAACCCGAGCTGCAGAACGAGAATTATTCTTACTCATACCCTTACACCTTACCAGTCTTCCCTGCCTTGCGGCGGATTTTCTCATCCAGATATTTAATGCCCTTACCTTTGTATGGTTCAGGTGGCCGAACCTTGCGAATATCGGCTGCGACCTGACCGACAAGGTGCTTATCGAAACCTTTTACCTTGATCTGGCGTGTACGCGTATCCACCTCAAAAGTGATCCCCCCCGGGGGTACGATCACAACCGGGTGAGAATAACCAACATAAAGCATAAGATTATCTCCAGCTACCTCAGCGCGGTATCCTACGCCATTCACTTCGAGCACCTTCTCAAAGCCCGTGCTTACTCCAACGACCATGTTATTGATCAATGCCCGAGTCATTCCATGCAATGCGCGGTGTGTACGTTCGTCTGAAGGCCGTTGAACGGTTATCTCTCCTTTTGCAAGAGAGATTTCCATCTCAGCGGGAAAAGAAAACTCAATCTCGCCTTTAGGGCCTGTAACTTTCACTTGCGAACCTTTAATCTGCACATCCACGCCTGCCGGCACAGCCACAGGCATACGTCCGATTCGTGACACTTTACAGCCTCCTTACCATACCTTACACAGAATCTCGCCACCAACACCTAATTGGCGAGCGCGTTGACCAGTCATAACGCCCTTCGGAGTAGAAAGGATGGCTATCCCCAGCCCCGAGAGTACCCAGGGGATCTCTCGCTTTCCAGAATACACACGGCGACCTGGTCGGCTAACCCGCTCCAAACCAGTGATCACAGACTGACGTTGGCGGCGCTCACCCACGTATTTCAGGCGAATGCGAAGAGTTTTATGGCCTGGCGTGGCCCCATCGACCACTTCGTAACTGGCGATGAAGCCTTCTTCCTTCAATATTTTAGCAACCGCCACCTTTAGACTAGAGCTGGGCATAGCCACTGCTGGATGACTGACCATGATCGCATTCCGGATGCGAGTCAACATATCGGCAATAGGATCAGAAACACTCATTCTATAATTCCTCCGCCCGGTTACCAGGAAGATTTAACCACGCCGGGGATTTTACCTTCCAGCGCTAATTCACGAAAACAGATCCGACACAGTCCAAACCGACGCAGGTAGCCGCGGGGACGCCCACATAGCTTGCAGCGATTGCGGACCCGGTTGGAATACTTCCGCCGTTGTTCTCGTATTACTATGGACTTCTTCGCCATCGATTATCCTTCCTTCCTAAACGGCATTCCGAGCATATTTAATAACTGTTTACCAGCCTCATCGGTTTTCGCTGAGGTAACGATGGTGATCTCCAGACCGCGAATTTTATCGATCTTATCGTAATCGATTTCCGTGAAGACCAATTGTTCGCGCAGCCCTACTGTATAATTACCTCGGCCATCGAAGGAGTTCGGTGAAATTCCCCGAAAATCACGCACGCGTGGCAGGGCAACGTTTATTAATCGATCCAAGAAGGACCACATCCGTTCACCGCGTAAAGTAACTTTGACTCCAATCGCTCGACCTTCACGTAATTTGAAGTTGGCAATGCTTTTTCGGGCTTTTGTGACGATCGGTTTCTGGCCAGCAACTTTGGTTAAATCAGCCACAGCCGCATCCAAGGCTTTCGCATTATCCAATGCTTCGCCTACGCCGATATTCACTACAACCTTCTGGAGGCGCGGCACCTCCATCACATTGTCTAGACCCAAAGATTGCATCAATGTAGGAACAATTTCATCCTGGTAACGCTGCTTAAAGTAATGTGTCATCTTCTCGCTCCTGGCCAGCCCTTTAGTCGAGCAAATTCCCGCAATTCTTGCATACCCGCCGGGATTCACCACCTTCGCGCTGGATACTGACACGCGTGGCCTCATCGCACTTCGGACAAACCAACATCACGTTAGAGATGTGCACTGGGCCTTCAAACTCAATGATCCCCGGAGAGAGGCTTCGGCCTTGGGTTTGAACCTGGCGCTGGTGCTTCTTGCGGAGATTGACGCCCTGCACAACAACACGTTGTTCCTTGGGTAACACCTTGATTACCTCGCCGCGTTTTCCTTTGTATTTCTGGCTGCCAGTGATCACTTCAACAATATCGCCTTTTTTGATCTTAACTTTCACGATTCTCTCTCCCGAATTCATCACTCCTATAGCACCTCAGGGGCCAATGAGACGATCTTCATAAAACCTTTTTCACGCAATTCACGCGCTACCGGGCCAAAAATGCGCGTCCCCTTTGGGTTATGGCCATCTATGTCGAGGATCACCGCGGCATTATCGTCAAACCGGATGTACGAACCGTCATCTCGCCGCCATTCCTTGGTACACCGTACGATTACCGCCTTCACAACCTCACTCTTCTTTATCGATCCTTGCGGAGAAGCAGCCTTCACAGTCGCGACAACCACATCCCCAACAGCGCCAAATTTGCGGTTTGTTCCTCCCAACACATGAATCACAAGTAACTCACGTGCACCGGTATTGTCAGCGACTTTCAAGCGACTCTCATGTTGGATCATGATTGAACCTCACCTTCAGGCTCCCCAGCGTCCACCTCGCGCCGCAGGATCTCTTCCACAACCCAACGTTTATGACGAGAAATGGGCCGGCTTTCCACAATCTGGACCCGATCGCCGATCTCACAGCCTAGCTCATCATGAGCCATGACTCGCTTATTACTATGGACGACTTTCTTATATAAATTGTGTCGATAAGTACGGCTGATTTCAACAACTACGGTCTTGTCCATTTTGTTGCTGGTTACGACACCGACTATTCGGCGACGATTGTTCATAATTCACCTTCCATACTAGCCGACCGCTCAACCTCGTGAATAATTGTGTGCAAACGAGCGATTAAACGCCGGGTATGGCGGAGACGAGTATAGTCGGTAAGTTCGCCTGTCGCCTGCTGGAAACGCAAATTCCTTAGCTCTTCACCGGCATCGTTTAGCTTCGACTTGAGTTCGGCCAATGATAGGGCGCGCAATTCCGAATTATTCATCCTTCACCTCCTGTCACGCCATATCGAGATATGACTTTTGTCTTGATAGCGAGCTTATAAGCTGCCAAATGCAAAGCTTCCTTCGCAGCCTCCTCCGACAAACCACCGCCTACTTCGAACATCACCCGACCTGGCTTAACTACTGCCACCCAGAATTCAACGTTGCCTTTCCCTTTACCCATACGGGTTTCGGCGGGCTTTTGAGTCACAGGTTTATCGGGGAAAATGCGAATCCAGACTTTACCCCGCCTTTTTAACGCACGCACGATCGCACGGCGAGCTGCTTCGATTTGGCGTGCAGACACCCACCCTGGTTCGAGCGCTTGCAGACCAAAGTCACCGAAATGGACTTCAGCACCGCGTTGAGCTATGCCTCTCATTCGCCCGCGCATTTGCTTGCGATATTTAACACGTTTTGGCATTAACATAACAAGGACCTCACAAGTTCAATTTACTCTTCCAACAAGAACGAACGCTCGAAGCGCTTCATTCCTTATAGAATTGCAAATTACTCACTAACATACACACCTTCAGTGGTTTCGACCTTTTCTTCCAGCTCAGGTAAAACAATTCCTTTATAAATCCAAACCTTTACGCCAATGCATCCATAGGTAGTCAGTGCCACAGACTGGGCGTAATCGATGTCTGCTCGAAGGGTCTGGCGGGGAACCCGTCCCTCGCGCATATTCACCGTGCGAGCCATCTCAGCTCCAGTGAGGCGACCAGAAACCTCGACCCGCATTCCTTGAGCACCCTGCCGCATCGCCTGTTGGATGGCACGTTTCATTGCCCGTTGGTAGCTGATCCGGCGCTCAAGCTGCTCAGCGATGTTGTTCGCCACCAGATGTGCATCGATATCTGGAGACTTGATCTCTTTGATATCGAGATCGATCTTCTTACCCACTAAGGATTCCAGGCTGGAGCGTACTTTCTTAACATTATCGCCTTTACGACCGATCAAAATCCCTGGTTTTGCAGTATGGACAGTCACCTTGACTTTGCCGGGAAAGCGTTCGATCTCAATTCGAGATACGCCTGCCTTCGGGGCCTCATTTCGCACCAGCTCACGGATTTTAAAGTCCTGATGCAGCTGGCTTACATAATTCGCACCTTCTGCGTACCAACGCCCTTCCCAAGTTTTATTGATCTTGAGACGAAAACCAATTGGATGAACTTTACGACCCATAACCTCTCCTCTGGAGCTGCGAAATCGACTTTCTGCTAGGCTCCACTCTCTATTCGAAATTAAGTTCCCTCTCGTTCGCGCAAGAAGACCGTAACATGAGAAGCGCGGCGCAGGATCGGTTTAAACCGCCCGCGCGCCCCAAACCTTCGCCAACGCCGCGTCGGCGCCTCATCCGCGAAGATGCGGTAGACATACAGGTCATCCCGGCTAACACCGAAATTCTCCTCTGCGTTCGCCATCGCGGAAGCCAACATTTTAGCCACCGGGCGTGAAGCTCCATTTGGCAGAAACTTTAGCAAGTCCAATGCTTCCGTGACGCTTCTTCCGCGCACCAAATCTATTACCAGACGCACCTTTTGCGGAGGATGGGGAACATAACGGGCATGTGCACGAATATCTTCCGCCATAGCTTACCTCCTGACCTTCTTTTCTGCCAAATGTCCCCGGAATGTGCGCGTTGGCGCAAATTCACCTAAGCGATGACCAACCATATTTTCAGTGATGTAAATCGGTACATGCCGACGACCATCATGTACAGCGATGGTGTGACCAACCATCTGAGGGAAGATGGTGCTCGCCCGACTCCAGGTACGGATCACTTTCTTGTCACCATGCTCATTCATGACTTCAATTTTCTTCAGCAATTTTGGGTCCACAAATGGACCTTTTTTCAACGATCGTCCCATACACTCATCTCCAAACGATTGCGATGGCTGCCATTTATCAAAAGTGCCTGTTGTTCCTAAATTGCACTACAACCAATCTACTACCGACGCTTTTTTCCTCTATGGCGAACAATGTATTTTTCAGTCTGCTTGTTGCGGCGGGTCTTCCAACCTCGCGTCGGCTTACCCCACGGGCTTTTGGGTCCAGGCATACCGATTGGCTGGCGGCCTTCACCACCACCATGTGGATGGTCGCGGGGGCTCATGGCTGTTCCGCGTACAGTTGGACGAATACCCATATGTCGTTTCCGGCCAGCTTTTCCGAGCTTTATATTGCTATTATCCAGATTGCCAACCTGGCCGATCGTGGCATAGCAGGTTTGGCGCACTAATCTCACTTCACCCGATGGTAGACGGAGCTGAGCATAATCGCCTTCTTTCGCGAGGAGCTGGGCAGCTCCACCCGCTGAACGCACCATCTGTCCGCCACGGCCTTCCTTCAGCTCAATATTATGTAGCAGGGTGCCCACTGGGATATTAGCTATCGGCAAGCTGTTGCCTGGGCGAACCTCCGCCTGGGGTCCTGCCATGACGACATCGTTGACCCGCAGATCGAGCGGGGCGATGATATAGCGTTTTTCGCCATCTGCATAGTATAGTAACGCCAGACGGGCAGTGCGGTTCGGATCATATTCAATCGCTGCCACGCGGACTGGGATGCCGCGCTTGTCGCGCTTAAAATCGACCTGGCGGATATGCTGTCGATTGCCGCCGCCCTGGTGACGGACCGTCACCCGGCCGTAGGCATTTCGACCGCCCTTCCGGTTACGTGACACCACCAAAGAACGTTCTGGCTTGGTCTTCGTGATTTCATCGAAAGTATGCCCACTCATACCCCTCAGACTGGGGGTTATCGGTTTATATTTCTTAACTGCCATTAGCGCACCCCTTCGAATGCTTCAATCCGATTGCCAGGTGCAAGGGTGACGATGGCCTTCTTATACGCACTGCGCCGTACCATCACCCGACGATTCCGCCATCGGCGGCTACGTTTCGGTGGGACATTAATTACATTTACGCGCACCACATCCACATCAAACAAAGTCTCTACCGCTTCTTTGATCATTACCTTGTTGGCGTCCAGCGATACCTCAAATACATACTGGTTCAAATCACCGGTTTGATAATTCGATTTCTCGGTGATCAATGGACGGCGAAGTACATCGTGAATTGTCGTCATATCTGCCCCTAACCTATCCTAAATAAGAAACAATGACATCCAAGGCTGCAATTGGCAAGATGACTTTTTCATAGCCAAGTAAGTCGCGGACGTTCAGATAATTAGCTATCAACAACTTGGTTGTTGGCAGATTATGTGCAGCTCGGGTAACCAGGTCATAGTCGGCATTTTTTTCTGGGATTAAGATCAACGCAC
>MGOK01000091.1:0-1173 GCA_001795335.1 Chloroflexi bacterium RBG_19FT_COMBO_55_16 | reverse complement strand
CGCAGTGCCGCACGCCGCATCTTGCGCGGCATTTGCAGGGAATAATCGCGCGGTTTCGGCGTATGAACCTTGCCCCCACCAACCCATTGAGCCGCACGCGTCGAGCCTTGTCGCGCTCTCCCGGTCCCTTTCTGACGCCAGGGTTTACGACCACCGCCAGACACTTCACTACGGCCTTTGGTTTTATGCGTCCCCAAGCGTGCATTCGCCATCTGACGGACATGCGCCTGGTGCATCAGGTCAACATTTACAGGGGCTTCGAAGATTTTCGCCGGTAATTCAACCGTGCGTACCTTCTGCCCATCCATATTCATGACATCAACTTTCATATTCGCTCAGCTCCGATTACTGCTTACGCGCTTCCCGAATCATCACGGTGCCACCTTTAGGTCCTGGAATCGCACCACGCACGCCAAGTAAGTTTCGCTCTACATCCACCAGTACCACCCGCAGGTTTTGCACTGTTACGCGTTCGAAACCCATGTGTCCAGCGCCACGCGAGCCCTTGAAAACTCGACCGGGGGTCGTGGTCGAACCCCGAGCGCCTGGTGCCCGCCAGCGGTCAGATTGGCCATGCGTCTTCGGCCCACCCGCAAATCCATGTCGTTTGACAGCACCTTGGAAGCCTTTACCTTTGCTGGTACCGATCACATCCACCTGATCGTCTTTGACAAAGATATCGACTTTCACCAGGTCCCCTTCCTTGAGATCTGAATCTTTCACCAGAAATTCGCGCAGAAAGCGCAACGGAGTCGTTACGTTGTTGCGCTTAAGATGCCCTAATTGGCCTCCGCTGAGACGCTTCGGTTTCACTTCTTTAAAACCCAACTGCACCGCCATATAGCCATCTTTTTCAGTGGTGCGAACCTGGGTAACGTAGCATGGCCCAGCTTCGATTAAGGTTACCGGAATGGCAATTCCGTTCTCATCGAAAATCTGGGTCATGCCGATTTTCTTACCTATCAGCCCTTTTAACATCTCAATTTTCTCCTGATTCTTATGTTTTTCGGGACTGCCAGCCTGGGCTTAGCTGCATCATCCCTTCCGGCATCGCAGTCAATCAGCCTGCCGCGAAGCTTTGGTTATTTTAAGTCCGCGTACAGGAATGTTCTTGCGCTGCCTCTTCCTTAATTTGTTACATTCCACTCATCAAATATCAAATCCATCAATCAC
>MGOK01000090.1:1389-22077 GCA_001795335.1 Chloroflexi bacterium RBG_19FT_COMBO_55_16 | reverse complement strand
CAGCTCCGGTCTTTGGAATCGCCTGAATGACTCGGCTTACGCTCACGGGGGGAACTACAGCTGGTACTATGGTAAAGCGACCGAGCGCAATTATGATGATGGGACTCCCAACACCGGAGACCTGACTTTAAGGCCTATCACCATCCCAGATGCAAGTTTTGTACTCCGCTTCTGGTATCGTTATCAAACCGAAACACCTGGCACACACTGGGATCAACGATGGTTGCAGATATCCTTAAACAACGGCCCTTATGAAAATGTTTTGCAGCTCTCGGACGATGTGGCCAACGAATGGTTGCAAGCGACGATCAACTTAGCGAGCTTCGCTGGTAATACAATCCGTGTACGTTTCCACTTCGAATCGAACGATAGTACTCTTAATGCCTTCGAAGGCTGGCACCTGGATGACTTTGAAATCACCGCCGCTGCACTTCCCGCCTGTAGCGATACAAATAATTCCCCATCCACCGCTACACCGCTTGATTTCGGCCAGATCAAGAGCGGGGTTATCTGCCCGAGCGGAGACATCGATTACTTCAAATTCACTGGCACAGCCGGGGAGCGGATAGTGGTCGATATCGATACTCCAAACACAGGCCGTCCGGATGGCTTAGATCTGATTATCTTTCTCATGGATAGCGATGGCTCATCCGTCCTGGCCGTCCATGACGACGAGATTTACGCTGAACGTTTGGATCCACACCTTGGTTATTTATTGACTCGTTCCGGAACTTACTACATTAAAGCCCATCTCTGGTCGCATCCCTCGGTTGGAGGTGAGAATTACACCTACTCAATCAATCTGTCGAAAGATAACGCCCCTCCTGTTGTTGAATTCACCAACCCACAGACCGGTGCATCCCTGCAGGGTAACGAACCAATCACTCTCTCAGTCCAAGCCAGCGACTCCGGCAGCGGGATCAGCCATGTCCAATTCCTGCTCCATTCGGAGGATTGGTTCAATTCCACTTGGCAGCAACTGGCCCTCGACCAGAAAGGCGAAGATGGATGGAACCTCGCTTTTGATCCAACCTCATTGAAAGAAGGAAATGACGTAGCCTTCTACGCTAATGTCTACGATTGGGCTGGCAATTGGGTTGGAACCGGAGCCTGGAATTTGACTATCGATCGTACCCCACCCGTCTCCGCCCTGACTGCCCTGGCTGGAATCCAAGAGAGCACCGCCATCTCACTTCAATGGAGCAGCAGCGACAACCTGTCTGGTCTCGATCACCTTGAAATGCAATTCAGGGAAGGCACTGGCGCCTGGGTTGACATCGCCCCAGATCCAGCTGGCAGTACCCATCAGTTATGGTTCGTTGGCGAAGCGGAAATGGATTATGGATTCCGCATGCGCGCTGTTGACCTGGCTGGCAACAAAGAAACTTTTCCATCCTCTGCCGAAACCGAAACCACCATTCCAGATATCGCCACCCTCTGTTCCACACCAGATACCTGGGACAGCGGAAGGAACGACAATACGCCCTCGACAGCTTCAACTATTGCAGTGGGAGCTATGGCAAAAACACACAACTTCTGCAACCCCATGACTTCCGATCGCTTGAACGATGAGGATTGGGTAAAGTTCACGGTCCAGAAAAATAAACTCTATCTCATCCAGAGCCTCCCACAAGCCCCAATGACCGCCTCGGTTTTGGAACTTTATGCCGCCAATGGCACAACTTTAATCACCAGTTTCAGACCAACCGAGTTCGGCCAAGCCTCTTTGTTCTCGTGGACTTCCGATCGTAATGGACAGATTTATTTACGGCTCCGCCACGTTGACGGTCGCGTAGCCGGGAATATCGCTGCTTATAAGATGAGCGTTAATTTGGTAAGCCCAATCTTCTTGCCTCTTGTTAATAAATAGATAAGAGCGATCTCCAATAATTCATACTACCCCCAGCTCAGGGGTAGCGGGTTGATGTTTTTTCAATAATGGTATACTTTGCTCAATTAAGGATAATCTTCACATTCTGAAATCGTTCACTCACACTCCTTGAAGCTGATCATTCAAATTCCTTGTTATAACGAAGAGCAGACGATCGTTGAAACTGTCCAGGCTTTGCCGCGCCAGCTGCCAGGCATCGATTCATTAGAATACCTGATCGTCGATGATGGCAGCACCGATAACACCGCTCAGGCAGCACAGTCGATCGGAGTCCATCATATCCTGCGGCTGCCGCATCATGTTGGTCTGGCAGGCGGCTTCAAGGCTGGTCTGGAGGCTTGCTTGGATTTGGGAGCAGACATCATTGTCAACACCGACGCTGATAACCAATATAACGCCGAGGATATCCAACTCCTGTTGAACCCCATATTGGCTGGTCGAGCGGATATCGTCGTCGGCGATCGCCAGGTAGCTTCGTTGGATACTTTCCCTCCCTTTAAGCGTTACCTACAACGATTGGGCAGTTGGGTAATCGAACAGGCATCGGGGGTACGCACTCCCGATGCGACCAGCGGATTTCGCGCCATCACCCGCGCTGCGGCTTTGAGGACACTTGTCTTAAGTGAATATTCTTATACCCTAGAAACATTGATTCAGGCTGGAGCCCACCGAATGGCGGTGGAATATGTACCGGTGCGTACAAACACCCAAACCCGTCCTTCACGCTTGATGCGTAATATCCCAGAATATTTAGCATATTCCAGCGCTACGATTCTACGAGCATACACCATGTACCGTCCCTTGCGTGTTTTTACAACCATTAGTTTCCTGATGCTCCTGGGTGGGTTAGCGGGGACCATCCGCTTTCTTTACTTCTACTTCACCACCGGGGGCGCGGGGCATGTCCAGTCGCTGATCCTGTCCGCTGTCTTACTAATTGTGGGATTCCAGGTCTTCCTGATCGGCCTGCTTGCAGATCTGATCGGTTTTAACCGTAAGATCCTGGAAGAGGTTCTCTACCGCCTCCGCCGTCTGGAGCTGGGAGATGACAGCGAAAAACCGGTGAAAACGGACGAAAAACCATTGACGAACGACCACTGATCGAGGGGAATTGATGACCAACAGAAAGTCGTTCTGGACATTCCTTCCTCTGTTCCTCCTCACACTTCTAATCGCTGGTTGCGCCTCCCTGACGAAAAATGAACAACCCGTTCACACCAAGCAAATCGTCCTGGATAACAGTGAGACTATCGGGCAAACCTTTCTAGCCCGTTACAATGGCCTGGATCAGATCAATGTTTACCTTGAACCTGATAAATCTGGTGTAGAAGAGCTTCGTTTACACTTACTTGATTCCCCAGACCAAACCGATGATTTAAGGACTGCTACCATATCCTCGGAGCAGATCCTTGCCCCTGGTTTTTATAGTTTCGTTTTCACTCCCTTGGAAGAGTCTAACAAGCACAATTATTACTTTTTTATCGAGGTAATGGGCTCAGGGATAATCACAGTTGGTTCCGCTCCCGGATCTAATTATTTGAACGGGGCTATTTACCGTAACGATCTTCCCCTGGATTCGCAGCTTGCCTTCGGCGCGGGATATGATGCAGGAGAAGCTCTATTAGGCCTTGCGGGTGAGAGCCTTTTCTGGATAGGACTCTTATTTGTCGCTTGTTTTTTATTCATCCTTCCCGGTTGGGCTGTGCTCAGCTGTTTATTCCCCACCTGGGATAGCCTCTCCTGGGGAGAAAAGGCTGGTTTGGCGGTTGGAGTAAGCCTGGCGATATATCCCATATTATTTCTTTGGACAGACTTACTAGGCATCCATTTGGGTCGTCTTTACGCCTGGTTGCCACCGCTAGCAGGATCCATGGCCACCATCTGGCAATGGAATCGAGCAAGGCGCCGAACTTCAACAGATGAACAACCAAGTTACTTTCGTCCTGCGTCCTTCGTCAATCGTCTTACGTCTTCTGTCTTTCGCCATTGGTTACATAGAATCAAGTCAAAGGATGTCACCCTGGTCATCCTTCTCACCCTCATATTCTTTACTCGCTTCTGGCCCATCCGCACACTGGACGTGCCAATGTGGGGCGACTCCTACCAACATACGATGATCGCTCAGTTATTGGTGGACAATAGAGGCTTATTCACCTCCTGGCTCCCCTTTGCTGAACTGCAATCCTTCACTTATCACTTCGGTTTCCATACGTTGGTCGCTGTCTTCCACTGGCTCACAGGCCTGGATCTCCCCCAAGCAACATTATGGATGGGACAGATATTGAATGCCTTGGCAATTCTGGCGCTCTATCCCCTGGCAGTGCGAATAGGCAAGAACTCCTGGGCTGGCGTAATCGCGATTTTGATCGCCGGTTTACTGACTGCTATGCCGATGTACTACCTCAATTGGGGACGTTACACACAACTAGCCGGTCAAGCGATTTTGCCAGCCGTGGTCTTACTGGTATGGATTAACCTCACCGCACGAGACCACGACTGGCTTTTGTTAAGCCTGGTATGGATCACCATAGCAGGCTTGGGTCTTACGCATTATCGGGTGTTGATTTTTGCTGCCGCCTTTTATTTGACCATATTTGTGCTTCAATTCAATAGGAAACATGTGCTCATTGAATTTAAGCGATATCTCTGGCATGCAATCGGATTTACGGTGCTAATCCTCCCCTGGTTTTTCCGCATCTTTAGCGGAAAACTCCCCTGGATTTATAGCCAGCAGATGACCACACCACCCAGCCAAGTGTCAAACCAAATCGAGCAGTTCAATGCCATCGGCAACATATCCGGATTCCTGCCACCCGTTCTGTGGGCTCTGCTAATAATCACCATCGGTTGGGGAATATGGCGGCGACAAAATGGGGTCGCTCTGTTCAGCTTATGGTGGTTTTTCATACTCCTGGCTGCCAATCCTCAATGGCTGAGATTGCCAGGGGCCGGAGTGCTCACCAACTTTGCTGTCTTCATCGCCGCCTACATCCCCGCCGCACTGATAATCGGTTCAGCGTTTGGGGGAAAATTGGAACAGATCCATAACAGCGAAGGATTGGATAAACATCCCATACAATTCCCTAATCAGGAAAAGAGCAGGGCAAGACCCGCCTGGCAAGCTAGATTACTTATCCTTATCATAATTGGATTAGGCTTATTGGGCACACAGTTGCGGTTAAGAGATAGCCTACCAGACCAGCATTCTCTGGTCACCCGGCCCGATGTGCTCGCTTCAAATTGGATAAATAAGAACCTCCCTCAGAATGCCCGCTTTTTGGTAAACTCCTTCTTTGCCTATGGAGACAGCTTAATCGTAGGCTCTGATGCTGGTTGGTGGCTTCCCTTACTGGCAGGTAGGGAAACTACCCTTCCTCCGATTAACTATGTTGCTGAAAAAGGCCCTCAGCCGGATTATGTGGGTGACATCAATGCCCTAACTGCCGAGATCCAGCAGAAAGGCCTAAACAGTCCACAGGTTAAAGAATTGTTACGCGAACGCCAGATTACACACATATATATCGGGCAACAGCAGGGGCAAGTCAATGCGAGTGGACTACCCCTCCTACAAATCGATCAACTGCTCGCTAATCCAGACTTTCATTTGATCTATCGCCAGGATCGAGTTTGGATATTTGAGATCGTGGAATAAGGCCGTTCCTGTGAAAATTGCGGTTTTCACCAGCTCCTATCCTCGTTTTCCAGGCGATGGCACAGCGCCATTTATTAAATCGATCTGTGAAAACCTGGTCCAACTCGGTCATAAAGTCGCAGTGGTTGCCCCCTATGATCCAGAAGTCAGGCAGATGAAGAACGGAGGTGTCCAGATCCACCGGTTTCGTTACATCTGGCCAAATCGGATGCACATCATGGGCCATGCCCGTGCTCTGGACGCCGATGTTCGCCTTCGTCCCCTTGCCTTCCTGCTTCTTCCGTTTTTTCTCTTGGCTGCCTTTATAAAGTTATTAAACGTAACAGGTCAACAAGGATCACAAGCAATCCATGTGCATTGGGTGGTGCCCAACGGATTGGTGGCAGCCTGGGTAGCAGCCTGGCGGAATATTCCATTTATTCTAAGCCTGCATGGCTCGGACGTATTTGTTGCCCAAAGCAACCCGGTTTTCAGGTCAGTTGCCCGTTACGTCTTCCGCCGGGCAGCCGGCGTGACTGCCTGCAGTCCAGAACTATACCAGGCCGCGCTTCAACTTGGCGCGCCTCCCGATACGCGTTTATTGCCTTGGGGAGCGAACCCAAGCCAATTTACCCCAGTTTTTCGCTCCCTGGAAGCCAGGAAGATGTTCGCTGTGGATCCAGAACAGCTGCTCATCGTTGCCTTAGGCCGGTTGGTATATAAAAAGGGCTTTGGGACGCTTATTTCTGCCATGCCCACGATCGTAGAAAATTTCCCCCAGGCACGTTTACTCGTCGGGGGGGAGGGCCCTCTTCGCCAACAGCTTTCTAACCAAGCAACAGCCTTAGGGATCACCGGCCAGGTAACCTTTGCCGGAAGCATTCCATGGGATCGGGTGCCCGAATTGCTGGCTTCGGCAGATGTTTTTGTACTACCCTCGCAGCGCGATGAATACGGCAATGTCGATGGCCTTCCGACAGTCCTGCTAGAAGCGATGAGTTCAGGCGTTGCAGTTGTTGCGAGCGACATTGGTGGAGTCCGTCTAGTTCTCGAGAACGGTCGAACAGGATTGATTATCCCCCCAGGTGAACCGATCGCCCTGGCACAAGCTGTCTTGACGTTGGTTGGGGATCCCGATCGACGTGTAGCCATAGGCAAGGCGGCACGCCAGGCAGTTGTAGAGCGCTTCAACTGGGAAAGTGTAGCTGGGGAGATCGTTGTATTGCTAGAGCTGGCCATCTCAAATAAGCCGCGTGCCCTGCGCCTTGGCACCATTTACAGGGACGAAGTATTGAGAATTTTGCAGAAGCGACCCAATTTCGGCCGGGTGCTGGATGTTGGCTGCCACGATGGGTATTGGTTGAGCACCCTGACCGCATCGACACGCATCGGGATCGACCCGCAGCCTATAGCAGGCGCTCCTGGAGTCGACCTGGTGTGCGCCGAGGGGCGACACCTCCCCTTCGTAGAGGGAACTTTCGATCATGTCTATGCCCTGGATGTGATCGAACACGTCGCTGATGACCAGGCGTTCGCTCGATCCCTCATCCGGATGGTCGCTCCCGGTGGAAGGCTATTCATAAGCACTCCTGCCCTGCATATTCGCCTAACGCCACCCATCCTGACCCGCTGGATCAGCAGGCAATGGGGGCATACCCTGCGCCTCGGCTATACGGCTGAGCAGCTTCACGAGCTATTCGCTGGAGAACTCGATGTGCAGGTCACTTCCTGGAATGCCCCGCACTATCGCTTCTATTACCTGACAGTTCGGCTGCTGGCCGAGTTTTCCCCCGGCTTGGCCGCCAGGTTGACCAGAAGATTAGCTCACTCAGACTCACGCCACCCCGAAGGGGAGAATGGTTTCTATCTTCTCGAGGGGAATAGACCTGCTTCAACTGACCCTACCCCTCCGAAAAGGTAAAGAGTTGACTCACGATTCACGTTATGCGAGCCGGTCATGTAAATCCGAGAAAGTACTGGCCGTGCTCCACGATTTTCTCGGTGTAGATCTTTCCACCTACACCTGCTTGGACATCGGTTGTTCACAGGGGGGCATCACTCACCAAATCACCCCTCACTTCAGATGGACAATTGGCATTGATCCTGACCAAGGAGCAATCCAGGATGCCGTTCGCTCCTCCCATAGCGAAAACATTGGATTTGCGATTGCCAGTGGGTATCTCCTCCCATTTCCGGAGCACAGTTTTGATGTCGTCATCTGTGCCCAGGTTTATGAACATGTCCTCGACCAACCAGGACTCGCCAGAGAAATATGGCGAGTTCTCCGCCCAGGTGCGATTTGCTTTTTCAGTGGACCCAATCGCCTGGCTTTCATGGAGGAACATTACTGGTTACCTTTACTTTCCTGGCCTCCCCGGCCGCTTTCCAATTTATACATGCGGCTCTTCCAGCGTGGAAATGTCTACGACGTCTATCCCCTTTTCTATTGGCAAATCCGCGATTTATGGAGGTCCTTCATCATCAACGACTATACGCTAACCCTGATCCACGAGCCACATCGATTTGCGACAGGGTCTCGTTTGGGAAAATTCGCCTGGGTCAGTCGTCTGCCTACCTGGCTATTGCGGATGTTCACCCCGCTCTATCCAAACTATAATTGGATCTTGGTTAAACCATCGTAATAACCACACATGCATTTGGCAATATCTCTCCAAAAGGAAAGAATGTCATCTCCTGATTTTGATACGCAGAAGTATTGGGAACAAAGGTTACAGACCCGCTTGAATTTGCGCGGGACGGGCCACAAAGCTTTAAGTTTAGAAAATAACGCCTGGCTTTACCAAGCTCAACGCGACTGTATGGATCGCCTGGTTGACAGTTATGGGATCGAAATTTCTGGCAAGTCTGTCGTGGATATCGGCAGCGGGACCGGATTTTATGTTGAATATTTCCAAAATCGACAGGCTGGCCAAATATTTGGAATTGATATCACCGAGACTAGCGTACAATACCTTAAGCGAACCTTTCCAATGGCAACCTTTATCGTTGGCGATATCTCTTCGGTTGAACCACCGCTAAAGGGTAAATTTGATATTGTCTCCGCGATTGGGGTGCTCTATCATATCCTGGACGAGGCTCGCTTTCAGCAGGCATTAATGAATATTTGCCAATTGCTTGTTCCTGGTGGTTATCTTCTCATATCTGACTCATTTCATAAGTCTTTGCTTCCCTCCGCCCGACATGCACGGTTGCGACCGCTGCAAGCATATCAGTCTTATCTTACGCAACAAAAGATTGATATTCTTACTGTCCAGCCGATTTATTATTTTTCCAACCGAATCATAATCCCAGGGATAGGTCCATGGATTTTGAACTACCTTCATCTGGGAAAGTGGCTTTACCGCTTGGATAATTCCCTGAGAAAGCTACGCCTGGATAATGGTAGCGGAGTGAAAATGCTCCTGGCTAAGCGAAGAATTACATAATGAAGATAGCTATTGAAGCGCTTGGTATCCATTACTTTGGCGGCGGTAGGACGGCTACGCTCAATTTGTTCGAGGCTTTGTTTACCCTTGATTCACGGAACGAATACCTGATCTTTCTCAGCCAGCCCGAACCTTCCTTGAACACCTTTGCTGGTAACGTTACTCAGCGCATCGCTCCAGTACAGAACCGCTTCTTGTTGCGCCTTTGGGCGCAGTACTCCCTGCCTAGCGCAGTTCGGGGTTACGACCTGGTGCATTTTGCTAAAAACCTTGGAGTTTTTGGCATTTCAGCACCCACAGTCATTACCATGTATGATCTTACCACGCTGGTTCATCCGGAAATCTTCCCCCGATTTGATGTTTGGTACTGGCGCAACATCCAGAAACAGACATTGCTGGACGCCGAGGCGATCATTACCATCTCGAAAACCACCGCTGACGATATCCTCCGCTATTACCACATCCCCAGGGAGCGAATCCGGGTGATCTACCCAGCGTACGCCAACCACTTCAAACCAGCCTCAATAAACGAAATCGCCTGTATCCGGGACCGTTATCGAATTCCCGAGACATATATCCTTCATGTCGGACGGATCGACCGTAAGAAAAACCTGACTGTCCTGGTACGCGCTTTTGCAGAATTTCAAAAGCAGACCACCTTCAATGGAAAATTAGTATTGGTTGGTGAAGAATACTTGAAAAGCCGGGACACCATCCTTCATCCAACCATTGAACAGCTAGAATTAAGAGATGAAGTCATATTCACTGGCCGTGTTCCAGATAGTGACGTTCCAGCGCTGTACAGTGGTGCAGCGGTAACGGTTTTCCCTTCCTTGCACGAGGGCTTCGGTTTAGCCCACGTCGAAGCCATGGCATGTGGTTCACCGCTCATCGCCAGTTCTGCTGGAGCGGTGCGAGAAGTGCTTGGCGAAGCTGCCATTCTACTGGATACAATCGACACCAATTCAATCGTCGAAGCGCTAATTCGTGTTGTCAAGGATCCAATTCTGCGGCAGGAGATGCAGCGGCGAAGTTTGGCGCATTCTGAACAATTTCGCGGCGAGTATTCCGCCCGTCAAACCCTCCGACTCTACGAGGAGCTGGTCCTTGGATGAAAAAACTTGAAAATCCGTCCCTTTCTGCCCAGGAGATCGCCGCGGCTTATGACCGGCTATTTGCTACTCGGGGCGCCCTGCGCGACTCAGACATTTTTTACCGTTGGGTGTTAAATCAGCTCGCTCCCCATCCTGGACAGCATCTATTGGACGTGGCCTGCGGCGAGGGCATTCTACTGAAATTTGCCAGATCTCTCGGCCTGCACCCGATTGGAATCGATCTATCTCCACAGGGAGCCTTGCTCGCCCAGGAATTTGTTGGAGAGAAGATAATCACCGTTGCCAACGGAGAGGCATTGCCCTTCGCCGATGGATCCTTCGACTTGGTGACAAACCTCGGTAGCTTGGAGCACTTTTTGCACCCACTCAACGGGGTAGCAGAGATCTGCCGTGTTATGAGCCCGGGTGGATTGGCAGCTATATTCTTGCCAAACAGTTATTACCTGGTCGATATCGTCTGGCATGTCTTGCGAACAGGGTACAGCGTAAGCCACCGGCAACCCCTCGAGATCTTTGCCACCTTCCGAGAATGGTGGGACTTCCTGGAAAGTGGTGGACTTCGAGTTATCAAGGCCTTCAAATACAACTATATTTTCCCGAGATCGACCAATGACTGGCTGTGGTTTAAACAACATCCCCGTAAATTGCTTAATTTACTCGTCGCGCCGTTCATTCCCTTCAATTTATCCAACCACTTCCTCTACATTTGCCGGCGAGAGCCGTTAGCAGCCGGCTACATGAAGAACGTGTGAATAATCCACATCGGTGGTCACGGATACTTCAATTGCTGAGGAATGGGGTTCATAAACTTCAGCAGGTCGCCAAAATACGCTGGTTGCGGTGGATAGTTCAAACTATTGTCATCGCTCTTTGCCTGATCTATCTTGTTGTTAACCTAAAGAACGCTCGAGAGATTCTGGCTGGCCTGAACCCCGATTATACTATTCTTTTCGCGGCCCTCGGATTGACAATCGTCGCCGTTTTATTGGGAGCGTCGGGCTGGTGGTTTACCCTACGCGCTTTGGGACAGCCGGCCGCTTGGCTTGGAAGTGTCCGCGCTCACTGCTTATCAAACCTGGCCAAGTACCTTCCGGGTTACGCCTGGCAATTATTAGGGAAAGCATACCTGACAAACCAAATGGGACTGCCCAATAGCGCGGTTGGTTTAGGGATGGCTCTGGAGTTGCTGCTTCTCCTGCTGACCGGTCTTCTCTTGGGGTTAATCCTCCTTCCCGCTGATCTGGTCTTACAATGGTCAAATTCCAAACCACTAACCAGCTTACTTCTATTTATTAGAATACTTTCCCTGATCCTGCTTGGTCTCTTTCCTCTGATCATCTCCTCTATTCTCAAGAAACGTTTCGGGGGTCAACCTGGGATGCGGATTGTCCCCGCGATGATCTGGGCAGCGGCGTTGGTATCTCTGGTAGCCTGGCTCCTTTTTGGGCTGGCATTTTGGCTCCTGGGAGCATCGATGACACCTGTGCCATTTGCGAAAATTCCTTTATTCATTTTCACACTGGCTGCATCCTTGATCATCGGTTTGGTCATTATCTTTGTTCCCGGCGGCATAGGAGTCCGGGAGAGCATCATGGTTTTTGTTCTCAGCCCGCACTACCTTACTGCGCCTGTGGCTGTTATCGTCGCGGCATTGTCCAGATTGGTTGTCATCCTCAGTGAACTGTTAAGTGCCGTCTTTATCGAAATCACTATCCGGCAGCCATGGAAAAAAAAGAAAAGGAGCACCTTACATAAAAGTAAGGCAAAAAACCAAAAATAATACGAATGGATTATTGCTATTTACTCAGTTACTCAGTAAACTTGGTTTAAATTTACACTCGGAAACCAATACTTAGGAGGAATAAATGAAAACAGTTCGCATATTCAGTCTCATCGCAATTTTGGCTTTGGTGTTTGCCCTCGTGCCAGGGGCTTCAGCAGGTGCTCCTGCTGGAAACTGGGTCAGTGGTATCGCCTGCCAGAATCTGAGTACTACTGATCAAGCCACAATCACCTTGTATTTTTATCAAGAGGGAAGCAGCTCCACTGCATTCCCCCCCTACACAGATCCGAATCCAATTCCACCCGGAGGAAGCCGCAATTACTATACACCATCATCTCCTCCAGGAGTCCCGGAGGGATTCTTAGGATCGGTGGTTGTCGCATCTGACCAACCCCTGGCCTGCAATGTTAACACGCAAACTACGGGCACCGGCACCTCGAGCGATCCCTACCGCATGGCGACCAGCGCCGGTTTCGCCGATACACAGACTGCCCCGACTATGTACGCACCGCAGGTGATGAAGAACCTGGCCGGGACATGGTCTTCCTACATCGCTGTGCAGAATACCTCCAACGCAGACGTTCCTGTAACGGTCAGCTATAAAGATCGCAACGGCAATGCCCTCTCTGCTAATGAAACCGCTACGATTAAAGCACAAAGCAACAAGGTCTTCTACCAGACGGACAACACCAACCTGGTGAATGGTTACGTGGGAGCGGCTACCATCGCCGCAGACGATGGGGTCTCTGGCCTGGCGGTAACAGTGAATTTCTACAACAGCGGCCTCAGCTCCGACACCGCTCAATTCCAGAGCTATAATGGTTTCGGCGGCGGCGCCAACAAACTGTTCGTTCCCCGCATTGTCCGGAATTATTACGGTTACAATGGCGGCTTAAGTATTCAGAACGTAGGTGGATCCAATGCTACCGTAACGATCACCTTCAACTTCGCCGGAAACTCATATACTTACAACTCCCCCTCGATCGCCCCTGGTGCAGCTCTGGCTCTTTATGCCCCCAACATCGCCGAGCTTAATCCCGTCGATGGCCTGAACGTAACCCAGCGCTTCGGCAGCGCGGTGATCCAGGCCTCCAGCGGTGATTCAATCGTCGCTATCGTCAACGAGGACAACCGCGGCGGCGCAGGCATCCCAGCGGAACGGATTGGCCAAGGTTCTACGTACAACGCCATTGCAGATGGTTCCCAGACCAGCACGGTCTTCTTCCCCCAGGTCACCAGAAAAGCGGGAATCGTCTTCTCCGGTGGTTTCCAGGTTGCCAATTCCACCAGCACCGCAGGTACATGCAGTATCAAATACAATGCCGATACCGATGCGAACGAAAGCAATGTGCCTCTACCTGCCAATGGATCTATCGCCCGCTATGCCCCCAACGTGGCGAATCTGAACGATGGCTATAACGCCAGCGTCTCGGTAGAATGTAACCGGGAAGTGCTTGGCATCGCCAACCTGGCTGCTGAACCCGGCTCAGGCAAGCTTGGTGATAGCGCTACAACAGCGAACGGATTAAACCAGTAAGATCGTTCTATCTCTCGACTTTCAGCGAAGCCGCCTCGGCTCTTTGCCGGGCGGTTTCGCACATCTAATCATAAATGATCGCTATCGCCTGCCTATAAATCCTGTTGGGAGATACTAATGGCACCAAGCAATAAGATAATCTTCTTCCTCGTAATTGTATCGACTCTCTTCGCCGCCGGATGTCAGAGCAATACAGACCCAAAACCACCACCCGCGCCATCCCCTACTTCAGCTGAGGTTCTTCCTGGAGTCGAAGGCTATCCTTATCCTGTACCAATTGTTTTCACACCTGTTAGTAACGCGTATGATGAAAGTTATCCGGCTCCGGAAATCACTCCTGTACCGATTCAACTGCCCGAGTCATTGGTTATCCCTGAACCTGGCAAAGACACCGGTATTGTCGTTGGGCAGCTGGTCTCTGGACCGGATAACCAGCCTGTCCTGGGTGCGCTCTACTTAGCCAGGACGATCAAACCAGATGAAGGAGACCTGCCTCCCATCGTCGCTTTCTCCGATAGCACCGACCCCCTGGCTGTCCAGGATCAAACCGGGCGATTCTTGTTCACTGACATCACTCCAGGTATTTACGCCCTGGTGATTTGGAATCCGGTGACAAGTACGGTAATTCAGGATGAGGGGACGGAGGATTACCGGTTGATTGAGGTCAAAGCTGGAGAAGTGACCGATCTAGGGACGATCACATTACCCTAGAACTTGTTTCTATGGTCGCTCTTTCTGCTGTCCTGGGCGCGTTAAAGACCTTATGCCTATCTCACTACCGGCAAGGTGATAATGTAAATCGCCTGGTAAGCCAGGTTCTTGGCGGTCGGGGCGGCGTTCAGATCACCCCCAACGATGAAAAGGCGCGTCCCAAAGGCTGCCAATCCCAGGTGAGACCAGGGTTGTGGATGAGGGCTTTCAAACGCTTGCCAAATCCCGGTTTGTGGCGGAAACTCCAGGGACTGCAATGCCGCATTATTATTCCCCACACCACCGATTACGTGTAAGATGTCAGCAACGCTGGCCACACCCATTGCATATCTACCCTCGGGGAGCGGCTCACCTTGAGTCCAGGCGACTTGCTTTCCATCATCTCGCTCAGGTAGATATATTTCGTTGACTGCCAGGGCGCGCTGCCCATCGTATCCCCCCACCACAAAAATATTACCACCAGCCGGCGCAGCGCCAGCGAAGGCTCGCGCGGTCGGCATGGACGTGCGCGCGGTCCATGTGTCTCCTTCTGGATTGTATTCGTAAACAGTAGGAACGATCTTTTCCCCGTCCCACCCCCCGAAAAGATAAAGCTTGCCTTCGAAGGCCGTCAGTGCATACGCGCTCAATGCCACAGGGAGCGGGCTGCCTTTTTCCCAGTTGTCCTGAAGAGGATCATAAATCTCCATGAGATTCGTAACTTCCCCACTGGCGAGTCGCCCGCCTGGGGTATAAATTTTCCCCCCAATCACAACTGCGTTCACATCCGCTACTGGGACTGGTATGGGTGAAAGAGAACTCCAACGATCAGTCTCTGGATCATATCGCTCAAGTACGCCAGTCACCCCCTGGGAAGTCTCTCCACCAATGGCGTAAATCTGGTTTCCATAAACCGCGACCGCCAACCCGTTCCGGGCCATGCGTAGAGGGGCAAGTTCCTCCCAGCGAGGTGGAATCACCGTAGGAGACGGGCTCGCCGAAACCCGGGTCAAAGATCGCGCCGTGCGCCAGCCAAATAAGGCGACTAAGCTGAGTACGATCAGGGCTACAACCACCCCGCCGGTCAACCAACGCGATCGGATGCTTTGGGGAGCATTTCCTGAGGGAACAGCGATCGCCCCTTCAGTGGTCGCCAGGCCTGATACACCATCCAACTGCCCACTCCTGGCATTTATGCCTGGTCCCACCAATCCAGCACTGACCACATACATTGCCGCCTCGGTGCGGGTCGTGACGCCAATCTTGGCAAAAATATTGCGCAGGTGCACTTTGACAGTGTTAGTGCTGATATAAAGAGATGACGCGATTTCTTTATTGCTCACCCCTGTCGCAACCAGAAACAGGATTTCTCTCTCGCGATCACTCAAATCGTTAACATCGGGCATAATAGGAGGTGGTTAGGAAGGTTTGATAACAGGAACTTTCCAGGATTATAACACCGAGATTAAACGATCTAATAATAGGGCGTCCATGGAGGTAGCTGCCTAGCGCTCCAACAGAATATAGAACATGCGACTCGATTTTCACGCATAGAACCGACCATTTTCTATCTTATGTGACACGCCTTTTGGGGGATCATAATGCTGTAACGACGCGTAACAAAAATTCGATTTATGGTAGGATAGGATTTGAATTGGCTGATTCACGCGTCACACGCGTCAGACGATCCCTCCGCAGATTCAAACTGGACGTAGGAAGCTTATTAAAATAACAAAATGGCTCAGCTTAAAATTCACTTTACCTCCCGCACAGTCCCCTTAGCCATATTATTGCTCTGCCTGCTCAGTTTTGGCCTGCTCATTCCATTCTTGGGTCTATATTGGGATGATTGGCCAGCAATCATGACCATCCGCCTATTCGGAGTCAATGAATTCTGGGATTTCTATCGCAGCGAACGACCGTTCTCGGCCTGGACTTTTATCGTCACCGCCCCGCTGCTGGGAACCCGACCGGTCGTATGGCATATTTTCACCTTAATGGTTCGGTGGCTCACTATCTTGGGGATGTGGTCGACGTTGCGTGGCCTGTGGCGAAAGCACATTCGGGAAGTCACCTGGATGGCGTTCCTTTTCGCCATTTACCCGGCATTTAGCCAGCAACCCGTGGCGGTGGCTTTTAGTCAGCACTGGATTTGCTACGCCCTATACTTTCTCTCAATCGCGGCGATGATCAACGCCATCCGCCACCCGCGCTGGTTCTGGCCCTTGACACTTCTGGCTGTATTCGCCTCCACCCTGGAAATGCTCACCATGGAATATTTTATTGGTCTGGAGCTGCTCCGCCCGGCGATTCTCTGGTTCCTGCTTGCTGAAAGAACAACCAGCAACCGCCGCAAATTGCTTTCTACCCTTTTACATTGGTCTCCATACCTGATTGCGCTGATCAGCGTGATTATCTGGCGTTTAAAGTTTACGACCAGCTTGGCGGAAGATCCTAACCAGCCTACCATGATCTATGCCTTGATTTCTCAACCGTTCAGTACATTATCCCGCCTGTTTCAACTTTCTGCCCAGGATCTGATCAATAACCTGATCGGGTCCTGGTATGCAACCATGGAACCATCTCAGTTCAACCAGGTCGACCGAGCAAGATTGTTTACTCTCCTAGTTGGATTTCTCGCCGCTGGCCTGACCATCATCTTTCTGCGCCGTCTCGAACCAGTTCAGGACCAAGTTACCTCCCAAGATAAAGGCTGGATGAGGCAAGCCCTGGTCATTGGTTTATTGGCAGCGCTTCTCGGTCCACTTCCTGTCTGGCTCACCGACCGGCAAGCGCTGTATGGTCTATATGGCAGTCGCTTCGCGTTGGCGGCCATGTTTGGGCTTAGTATCCTGGTTGTGCTCTTTTTGGAATGGCTCACCCCACGCCGCCTGCCGAAGATCATCTTAATCGGTGTGTTGATCGGCTCCTCTGTCGGTTTTCACCTGCGTACAGCAACCTCCTACTATCGCTCCACTTTAGAGCAGAACAATTTCTACTGGCAACTTTACTGGCGTGCCCCGCACATCCAGCCCCGCACAGCTATCCTCTCCAACGATGAATTATTTATCTATGTTGGTCGCATTTCCACCTCGATGGCTCTCAACCTGGTTTACCCACTTTCATCTGAATCCCCTAATCTGGATTATTGGTTCCTCGAGCTTGAACAGGACGTTAACCAGAAAGCGATCCCGAACTTCTTACAAGGCAAACCCTTAGAGGAGACATTTCGGCACTATACCTTTACCGGTTCAAGCCTGGAAACTCTGGCTATCTATTATACCGATCCGGTGGGACGCTGCCTGTGGGTGCTTTCATCCGAGGATGTCGAGAATCCAATTCTGCCCACCCGCCTGCGCAGTATCCTCCCGGTTTCAAACCTTAGCCGGATTGAACCTACTCCACTTTATGCAAATTACCCACCCGTTGAATTCTTTGGACCGGAACCTGAGCACACCTGGTGTTATTACTATCAAAAAGCAGACTTGGCACGCCAGTTTAAGGATTGGCTCAGAGTTATGTCCCTTTGGGAACAAGCCCAGGCCAACGGTTATTTACCCAATAACCCCCATGAAATGCTGCCCTTCATTGAGGCTGAGGCTCACACCGGAAAATGGACTGCTGCTTTCGAGCGGACCTATACTGCATTCGCGTTGGATCCAGAATATGGTCCACGCCTCTGCCAACTTTGGAACCAAATCGTCGCCAATGACACCCTTCCAGAGGAGTTCCTGACTCGCCTCGATAAAATAAAAATAGAAATGAATTGCTCCGTGGCTAAATGACTGCATGATTAACCTTCCCAGACTGAGATTGAGCCACCGTTCCGCAATCTAACCGGGGCGATCTACAGGATATGGGGCTTGAGCCGGTCCCCGCTTATTACGATGAACTCGAGGAAGCATCGATTCCAGTTTATGTATTTTTGCTGATCCTACGGATTTCCCCAGATCAGATATTGATCCCCCACACACAAAGGTTCGCCACCGGTTCCCTCCAGGCACACCTCGTATATTATCAAGGTCCCATTTTGAGCAGCGATAGACGGCAATTCTAGTGACGTCTCCCCGCGTTCATCCGTTGGTTCCATGACCAACACTTGTCGCCGGTTATCGGGCATTGTCACCGTTAACACCGGTTTCTGGTTTTTAAGGGGGACATCCTCTTTGTAAACAACGACGCGGATCTCTTGACCGGCATCTGGGGCAACATATGGCTTACTTTCCCACACCTCGATGCGCAGGTTGTTTAAGGTTTTGGTCCTGGGCAGCGTGCTCGTTGCTTGATAATAGCGTTCTTTATACTCAAGACCCAGAGGGGCGATCTTTAATTTCTCGGAATCAGGGGCATTGACATTGAAATCCAGGCACAAATTGGTGAAACACTGCCGGAATACGCCATCTTCCAATGGAAAAACCTCGGTGATCGGTCTTCCTACCAATTCCAACCCACCAAATTGCCGCAAATACGCATCGAAATAAACCGGTACATTGTAACCTTTGTCCCCTTCTACCTTGTAAAAGACCATCAGCGGATCATTCCGGCGGTCGACAGGTGGTTGCGCTTGAATCCCGACCAGAGTGACGATAGGGCGTAAAGAGGCTGTATCCAAGCTCAATACGCCGCTCTTCATCACCAAAGGTAACCAAACCTGCGGAATCACCCGCATCAAAACTGGCTTACGGTCGCCTGGCCGGATTGTCACAATCAAAGGCAACCATGTCCGCTCAGAAAGCTTCAGTTCCTCGCCAGGTAAACTCATATCGCTTAGTAAGATCACCTCGGGCAACCATATACGGAAGGAAAATTCGATTGCACGCTTCTCCACCGACCCCGCGGTGTCCAATACCATCACTACATTTTGGAAGATGACCTCCATTTTCCCATCTTCAGCCAGGTACGGCTGGGTGAGGGTCAGGCCAACGAAATCAAATCCCATCTGCGCCGTTGTTGAAGCAAATGGTTCTGGCAGATAAGGGGTTTGGCTTGGAATACTGGCTGACGGGGGTTGGTAGCGGCATTGTCGGTCGCATACAAAAGCCCCATAGGCAAGCAGATAAACCTTACCAGCTTGGTCGTCCTCAAGCTGGTAAAAACCAAGGTTCTCGAAGTACTGTTCGATGCGCCTTTTCTCGGGATTGTGGTGTACTTCAGTCAAAGGCCTACCCACAAAGCGTGCCCCGCCCAATCGTTCGTACATCGGTTCAAACGGTGCGTAGATCACATGCCCGTTTAAGTAACGTACCTCGGGTTTCCCTGGATCGGGAACGGGCGGCTCGGCCACTCCCAGCATAATTCCCAGGGGAGCCAGCTGGAATCGCTTGCTACCCGTTGTCAGAGGGTCGTAAACCATCATTCCCGCTTCAGCATATTGTATTTTTAAATTGCCAGATTCAATTAATGGGGAAATGGTCGGTCCCAGAGTTCCCTCTCCTCCGAAGAAGGCGTAAAATTCACTAAAAAGTGTGTCGACTGGGTAAGCTTCGACCAGGCGGTTACCAGGAGGTTGGGTTACTTGAGAAGCTGTTTTTTGCCGGGTGGGAAGATTACAGGCAGTAGTGATTACAGATAAGAGGATTAGAGTAATGAATGGAGTTGACTTCGGCATGCTCTTATCACAATACACGTGGATATGATCTGTTTTAGTTAACTGACAAGAAATTGCCTACACATCGCTCGGTCCACAAACCAAGATAAGGACTACCAAAGCTTTACTTGGCCTCCCTTATTTGGCTGGCAACAGCTCTCCTGAACCAAGGGCTGCTATACCCTATATATGGCAGTCAGGGTCAGGCCGAAGCTTATATATGGGGGCGTTTTGTATTATAACCTTAAGTTGTGTAATTGTTAACGGATCAATCCCAGATCTGCCAATGATCGTCCAGATATTTAATCTCCCCATTCAGGCCGTAGAGGCACACTCTGTAGGCGATCAAGGTTTGATTAGATGCCGGGATGGGAGGTATCTCCAACGAAGTCCGACCATCTGCCCCGGTTGGTGGGAAAACCATGTTTAGCAGGCTCCCGTCCGGCAATGTCAGCAGCAACACCGGTTCCCGGTTCCTCAACGGCACGCCATTTTCGAAAATCGCCACATGGACCACCTGCGATTCCTTCGCCGAAATATAAGAGGCTGCCTCCCAAATTTTCAGATCGACATAAACGAGCGATTGGCTTGCAACGAAACTCTGCGCCTGATCAAATACCATCTCTTTGTACTTCCGGCCCAATGGAGATATCTTGAGCTGCTCGCCTTCTGGTAAATTGAGGTTAATTTCCACGCAGAGGTTGGTAAAACATTGCTGGTACACCCCAGGGGCGATTGCTAGGACTTCGCTGATCGGGAAGCCGGTGATATCCACTCCCCCGAACTGTTTCAAGAATCCTTCGATGTAAATTGGTACATTGTGACCTAAGCCATTCTCTATTGGGTAAAAGGTCATCAGCGGATTTTTTTGTGGCTCCACGAGCGGTTGTTGCTGGAATCCAGTCATTTCCACAATTGGCAGCAGGGACGCTCCCCCTGGTTGCTTTCGATCAACGACCAGCACCAGGTTTTCAAAGATCACCGCTTGCCTTCCGTCCACCGTGCGGT
>MGOK01000090.1:1064-1284 GCA_001795335.1 Chloroflexi bacterium RBG_19FT_COMBO_55_16 | reverse complement strand
AGGCAGAATGCCGGCAGCTCCGGTCACACGCGTAGGCGCCATATGCCATCAAGTCCACTGCTCCGGGCGGATCTTGATCTAGCCGGTAAAAACCCAGATTTTCAAAATACTGTTCACTACGCTGCTTCTCTGGGTTATATCGCGCATCGGTCAGCGGACGACCCACGTAGCGCGCTCCACCCAGCTTATCGTACATAAGAAGAAACTCAGCCGGGATCAG
>MGOK01000090.1:0-850 GCA_001795335.1 Chloroflexi bacterium RBG_19FT_COMBO_55_16 | reverse complement strand
AGGTTTGCATAGAACTCTGCGAATAAAGGAGCAACCGGTATAGTCTGGCTCGGCAAACCAGCTGGAGGAGAGGCTTCCACAGCTCCACTCGGCTGACCTAAAATCCCATTATTGGAGAAATTTCCAAACTCTGAGGGACTTGGTTTATCAAGTTCAGCACAGCCACTAGCTAGCAGGGCGAACAAGACAAGAACGATTAACAGAACCTTGCGAGGATCGAAAACAGGATGATTACATCTGTCTTTCAGAAGGTTGGCATGTGTAGCGGCAATCATTTTTCCTCTCCCATTGCCGAACGGGTCTTATAAAGGATTCATTAACCAGAAAAGTCTTCCTTGAGAGTGCTTTTCCCTCTCAAGCAAGACTTCACAGTGACCAGGCTGTCTCTGAAGCACAGGTTGTTACCCCTTAGTGCAGATCGGCTTTTAGGTAACCTGGCTGTCTCACCAGAGACCCTTGGCTTTGCGTCCCTACCTCGCGGCAGGTTTGCCTTTTTCGAAGCCTCGCTAACAAAATTAGAGACTAGGTTTTGTTATCAAGCTGCGATACTAGGTATATCGTTGTTCGTATGTGTTAGACTTATCAAGTAAGGCGCTGGATCAAACTCAAGATCATTTTATCACAATCATTCCTTTAAACTACTTACATATTCGCAAGGACTCCTCAGCACTATCCTTGGCCTGCACCATGCCTGCTCGCTGCATCGTCCTTACATCATTTCTCCTTCTTATGACCCTGGCAGCTTGCGCCCCCCGGCCTTCTGGTTCACCAGCATTGCCCTGGGAATACGCAGATCTGCGACACCTTTCCCCCGCTGGTAATACATCACCGGACCTGGACTTGATCGCTG
>MGOK01000089.1:11878-13257 GCA_001795335.1 Chloroflexi bacterium RBG_19FT_COMBO_55_16 | reverse complement strand
CCTTGCCGTAATATAACATAATTACGGTTTTAATCGAGTTGATCAAACCAGCCAGGTTTGGTATAATGTGGTATAAGATTTCTATACCACTTGTTCCCGTCATCATGAACCAAACGCTGCCCTTTATCCATAACTCAGCCCGCCCTCTCGCCTATTCGATCCCCCTCTATATCCAGATCACCGAGGGTCTGATCAGCCAGATCGAAACGGGCGAGCTGGCCCCCGGCGTGCGGCTGCCTCCCGAGCGCGAGCTGAGCGAAAAGCTGGGCGTCAATCGTATGACCCTGCGTCGCGCCCTGCGCGTCCTGGAAACGCAGGGGCTGATCGTCCGCAAGCATGGCGTGGGCACCTACATCGCCGCGCCCAAGATCGACCGCCCGATGGAGATCGTCTTCCGCTTCACCAGCGGCATGCAGCAGCGCGGCTACACCCCGGGCGCCAGGATCATCTCCCTCGAACAGACCGTGGTCGACGCCGCCCTGGCCCGGGAACTGGCCGTGGGGGTCTCTTCCCTGGCTTACCGCATCCTGCGCCTGCGCTCGATCAACCAGGAACCCGTCTTGCTTGAGAACTACACTATCCCTGCCGGGCGTTTCCCCGGCCTCGACCTGCACGACCTGGAAAAGCGCTCGATTTACGAGGTGATGGAGAACGAATATAGCGTTGCCATTGTGCGCGCCCGGCAGAGCTTCGAGCCGGTGGTTGCCTCGGCTTTCGAAGCCGAACTGCTGGAGGTCGAGCTGGGCGCTCCGCTCATGTTAGAAAAGCGCACCTCGTATGACCAGCGCGGCCAACCCGTCGAATATGGCAAGGACCGCTACCGCGGCGACCGGTTCCGCTTCGTTACCGAGGCCTCAGCGCCATTTGATCTATAGCGAATTTATTAAACAAGGAGAACCCTTATGATCCAAACCTTCGCCACGCTACTCTCCCCGGAACAGGTCGCGCGCGTGCACGACGCTTCCCTGGAAATCCTCGAGCAAGTCGGCATGCTGGTGCGCAATCCGCGCGCCCGCGAGATTTTCGCTGCCCACGGAGGGCGGGTAGACGCGCAGAGCGAGATCGTCAGGTTGCCCGGGCAGGTGGTCGAGCATTATCGCAAGATGTTCCCACCCACGTTCACCTTCTGCGCCCGTGATCCCCGTTATGATCGTTCTCTCCCCGACGACAGCCCCCTGATCCTGACCGGCAGCTCCGCCCCCAACATTATCGATCCGGTGACAGGCTACGAACGCCGCGCCCGCTCCGATGACCTGGCCCGCATCGCTCACCTGATCAACGAACTTCCCGGCTACGATGTATTCTCCATCTCCACTCTGGCCGACGATGCCCCGCCAGGCCAATTCAGCCTTTCACGCTATTATCCCTCTCTCAAAAAC
>MGOK01000089.1:11516-11866 GCA_001795335.1 Chloroflexi bacterium RBG_19FT_COMBO_55_16 | reverse complement strand
TTGCGAGCCAACACCCCTCCCAACGAAGCCGAGAACATGCTTCACCTGGCGTACCTGGTCGCCGGGAGCGAGGCCGCCTTCCGCGCGCACCCTTTCATTACCCACCACTACTGCCCGGTCGTCTCTCCCCTGACAATGGATTTTGACTCCACCTGGCTCTTGATCTTCTTCAGCGAGCAGAACCTGCCCAGTTATTTCTCCATCGTGCCCAACGCCGGGTTGACTTCCCCCCTGACTATGCTTGGCACACTGGCCCAGTGCAACGCCGAGTTCCTGGCTGCTGCCGTGCTGACCCAGATGGTCCAACCTGGCAAAGCGGTTATCTACAGCACCCTGCCGACAGTGGCCGA
>MGOK01000089.1:5821-11454 GCA_001795335.1 Chloroflexi bacterium RBG_19FT_COMBO_55_16 | reverse complement strand
CCCAGATGGCGCGCTTCTACGGTGTGCCCGCCGGTGGTTATATTGGATTGACGAATTCAAAGATCAACGATGCCCAATCTGGTTTCGAGACCGGCATGTCCGTCGTTGCTGGCTATCTGGGCGGCGTGGATATCCTCAATATGGCCGGTCTGCTGGACGCCTTGATGGCGTTCGACTTCGCCAAAGCCGTCATCGACAACGAGATCGCCCTGATGTTGAAGCAGATCCGCCGCGGGTTCGAGTTCAGCGAAGAGAATTTCGCCCTGGACCAGATTGCCGCCATCGGTCCCGGCGGCATGTTCGCCGGCACGGAACATACCCTGGAGCGTATGCGCACGGGCATGTTCCTGGCGGAAGTCGCTGATCGCGACCCGCGTGCCCAATGGCAAGAACGCGGCGGACTGGATGCCCAGGCGCGCGCCCTGCGCCGCGCCAGGGACATCCTGACCCACGACAATCCGGCTGTCTTTTCTCCGGAGGTAGACGCCCGCCTGCGCGCAGCATTCGCTGGCATGGTCGCCGGTGACTCCGTCCCGCCCGAAGGCTGGAAGCGGGTCGCCAGGGAAACCGAATCCGAAGACGAATCCGGCCTGCGCCGCCGGCGCCGCCGCCACGAACGCGTCCCAGGATAATCTCTCCTCATCCTTCGTCTTTCGTCATCCGTCTTTCATCTACCGACTACTGACCACTGCTTACTGAATACTGACTACTTTCTTCCGTCCATCGTCCTTCGTCGCTATGCCAAACCACACCCCTCCTCAGAACGACACTTGCCAGCTCGCCCTCATGCCCTCCGGCAGACGGGGCAAAGTTCCGCGCGGCACGGACTTACTGACAGCCGCCCGCCAGCTGGGCGTCGAACTGGAGTCGATCTGCGGCGGTCGCCAGACATGTGGTAAATGCCAGGTCATCGTGGAAGAAGGCCATTTCCCAAAACACAAGATCACCTCAACTACTGACCATCTGTCCCCTCCCACAGCCGCTGAGATCGCCTACAGCCAGGAACATCCGCTGGACGGTCGTCGCCTGGCCTGCGCCGCCGAGGTGCTCGGCGACCTGTTGATCTTGGTCCCCGAGGAGAGCCAGGCTCGCAAACAGATCATCGCCAAGGCTGCCTCGGACCGGGTAATCGAGATCGATCCGGCAGTTCGCCAGGTGTACGTTAAAGTGCAACCTGCCACGCTGGGCGACTCGACCGGGGATTGGGAGCGGTTGGTCACAGCCCTTGAGACTCAATGGCATCTCAGCGGGTTGAGCATCGACAGCAAAGCTCTCCCAAATCTGCAGCCCGCCCTTCAAGCAGGAAACCATGCCGTGACAGTGACCCTCTGGCAGGATCGAGAGGTCCTACGGATCCAATCGGGCTACCAGGAAGGCGTTTACGGCCTGGCGGTGGATGTCGGCTCGACCACGGTCGTCGCCCATCTGTGCGATCTGCGCACCGGGGTTGTGCTTGCCACCCAGGCCGCTATGAACCCACAGGTGCGCTATGGCGAAGACCTGATGAGCCGGGTCAGCTACGCCATCACCGAACCTCAGGGGATGGCGCGCTTGAACCGGGCTATTATCCGCACCTTGAACGAACTGGCGGAAAAAGCTGCTAGTGCGGTAGGCTTAACTTCAAGCGACATCCTGGATGTGGTGGTAGTCGGCAACACAATCATGCACCATATCTTGTTGGGGATTCATCCCAAGGAACTGGGCGGCGCCCCCTTTGCCCTGGCCATCGATTCCCCGCTCGATCTCAAAGCGCGTGACCTCGGCCTGGACTTGCATCCTGCCGCCCAGCTGCACACCTTGCCGCTCATCGCCGGCCACGTCGGAGCAGATAATGTCGCTGTGCAGCTCGCCGAGCGGCCTGATGATCAAGACGAGATTATGCTGATCGTAGATGTCGGCACCAACGCCGAGATCGTGCTCGGCGACCGCCAGCAGGTGCTGGTAGCCTCCAGCCCCACCGGACCAGCCTTCGAGGGTGCCCAGATCACCCACGGCCAGCGCGCCGCTCCCGGTGCAATCGAACGCGTGCGCATCGACCCCATGACCCTGGAACCACGTTTCCGCGTAATCGGCTATGATGGCTGGATCGAACCAGATGCACCGGCTTCCCTCCCGCCTGAAGCCAAAGCCACCGGAATCTGCGGTAGCGGCATCATCGAGGCTATCGCTGAGCTGTTCCTGTCCGGGGTCATCAATTCGAGTGGCTTGTTCGAGAAGGCTGCTGCTGAACGCTCGTCGCCCAGAGGATCTCCCCGCCTGCGCTATCGGGGCCGGACGGGCGAGTATGTGCTGGTCGATGCAGCGCTTTCGGCAACCGGCTCCCAGATTGTCATCACCCAAAACGACGTGCGTGCCATCCAGCTGGCCAAGGCTGCCCTGTACGCCGGGGCGAAATTGTTAATGGCCGAACGGGGAGTAGATCGGGTGAACCGGGTGGTCCTGGCTGGCGCCTTCGGCAGCTTCATCAGCCCGCTCCACGCTTTGGTGCTCGGCTTGATCCCGGACTGTCCTCTGGACAGAGTCGTCGCCGTAGGCAATGCCGCCGGCGATGGTGCCCGCTTTGCCCTGCTCAACCGGAAGCTACGCATCAAGGCCGCTGAACTGGCGCGCTGGGCTGTGCATGTCTCAACCCCTCTCTCTGCCTCCTTCCAGGACGAGTTCGTGGCGGCCCTGGGTCTACCACATGCCAGCGACCCTTTCCCTACCCTGGAAGGCATCCTGCCAGATATTTCCGGAGAAAGAAAAAACAAGCACCGCAACCGGATTCGCGAGAAATTACAGCGATTGACTTAATCGTCTTCCCACACGCCCGGAATCGAAGCTTCGTCCCGCCCTCCTGGAATCGAGGCTTCAGCCGGAACAGAAATACTCAAAACTAATCATGGAGCATTGAACAAGATGAGTGACGAAATCGATAAAACCCAACTGGAAACCTCAGAACTGCTGGAGCTGATCCAGGACGATCTCTACGATGGCTTGGCGGTTGAGGTGGTCGAAAGCGTGAAAGAGTTGCTTAACCGCGGCCTGACCCCCTATGAGGTGCTCACCAGGGGCCTGGTCGCCGGGATGGATATCGTCGGCGCTGACTTTCGGGATGGCATCCTTTTTGTGCCCGAGGTGCTGATGTCTGCCAAGGCGATGAAAGCCGGTATGGAAATCCTGCGTCCCCTCCTGGTAGAGACCGGAGCGCCCCAGGTGGGCACCATGGTCATCGGCACCGTCAAGGGCGACATCCACGACATCGGCAAGAACCTGGTCGGGATGATGATGGAAGGCGCCGGATTTAACGTCGTCAACCTGGGCATTAACACCGATGCCGATAAATTCCTCGCCGCGATCCGCGAGCATAAGCCTGAGATCCTCGGCATGAGCGCACTGCTCACCACCACTATGCCCTATATGGGCGTGGTTATTGAGGCTCTTAAGCAGCAAGGTTTGAGGGATCAGATCATCGTGTTAGTCGGCGGCGCGCCCCTCAACGAGGCCTTCGCCGAGGAGATCGGCGCCGACGCCTACTGCCGGGATGCCGCCATTGCAGTAGAGACCGCTAAGAAACTCCTGGCGATCAAACGCGGCGAGCTGGTTTAATATGAACACCATCCAGTCTCTCCTCAACGAAACAGGGCATCTTCTCATCGATGGCGCCATGGGCACCATGCTCTTCGCCGCCGGATTGGGTCAAGGCGGCGCCCCAGAGCTGTGGAATGTGGAAGCCCCTGAGAAGGTGGCAGCTGTCCATCGCGCCTATCTGGACGCTGGAGCCCAGGTCGTGCTCACCAACACCTTTGGCGGGACCCGTTATCGCCTCGCCTTGCATGGCCTGGAGAGTCGCGTGGCGGAACTCAATCGCGCTGCCGCGGAACTCCTGCGCGGCGCAGTCGCCGCCAGCGGTAAACAAGCTCTGGTCGCCGGGGATATCGGCCCTTCGGGTCAGGTCCTGCTTCCGTATGGAGAGCTTTCCTTCGCGGAGGCGATGGATGCTTTCGCTGAGCAAGCAGCTGGGTTGATTAGCGGCGGCGTCGACTTGATCTGGATCGAAACCATGTCAGACCTGGAAGAAGTGCGCGCCGCCGTGGAGGGCGTTCGCCAGGTTTCCAAGGACATCCCACTCGTCACGACCATGACTTTCGACACGCACGGGCGTACCATGATGGGCGTCACTCCCGAAAAAGCCGTCAGGACATTGGCCTCCTTTGGAGCTACCGCCATGGGGGGTAATTGCGGCAATGGCCCCGAAGAGATCATCACCGTGATCGAAAAAATGCATGCCACAGCCCCAGACGCGCCGCTCGTCGCCAAGGCCAATGCCGGTATACCGCAGTTAGTAGGTGGAAAGCCTGTTTACCGCGCCACACCAGCGGACATGGCAGAGTACGCTGTCAAAGCCTATGCAGCTGGGGCGCGCATCATCGGGGCATGTTGCGGCAGCACACCCGCCCATATTCAGGCGATTGCCGATGCTTTGCAACCCATGAGGCAGCCCGCGTGAAAACCGCTTTGATTGTCTGTGGGGCGCTGGCGCGTGAAGTCTTGGCGCTAAAGGAAAAGCATGCCTGGGAGGTTGACGTGCTGGGCGTCCCTGCTTTACTGCATAACGCGCCGGAACGCATCCCTGCTGCCATCCTCCAACGCATTCGCCAGGCCCGGCAAGACTATCAGCGGGTGTTCGTCGTGTACGGCGACTGCGGTACCGGTGGTATGCTCGACAGGCTCCTGGAAAAGGAGGGTATCCAGCGTGTGTCCGGGCCGCATTGCTACGAGATGTACGCTGACGGCACGTTCGAGAGCCTGATGGCTGAAGCCCCGGGTACTTTTTTCCTCACCGATTACCTGGTGCAGTCCTTCGATCATCTTGTTCTGGAAGGTCTCGGATTGGATAGCCACCCCGAATTGCGTGATCAGTATTTTAAGAATTACACCCGCGTGGTCTACCTCGCCCAGCGCGACGATCCAGCCCTTCAGGCACGCGCCAGATGGGCAGCCGAGAGCCTCAATTTACCTCTCGAGGTGCGGCAGGCTGGTTATGGCAAATTGGAGACCCGCTTGAAGGAGCTCATCGAAGTATGAACTTCACCTACCAGATCCTTTACTGGCGCGACATCCCGGCTCAGGTAAAAGTGCGCAGCGGCAAAGAACGCCTGGCTCGCTCGCTCTCTCCACGCTTTCAAGAAGCGATCGATGAGGCCGCCATGCGCGCCCGCACCACCGGCAGCGATGATTACCTGGAAGAATGGCGATCGACGGAATGGCAGTCGGAGGAGGGCGATCCCAATCTTTTCGCCGATACCCAGGTCGCTGAAATCGAGGCCGCGTACCCACCCGAGAGATTGGAGTCACTTATTGAAAATAAGGGCTATGCGTAGCCCCTCTCCTGACGCCTCCTTGTCAGGAGAGGGGAAGGGGTGAGGAAAATATGTTCCGTTGGATACAAGATTCCCCACATCTTCTCGAGCTGGCTTACCAGGCTGTTTACGAGTCGATCCGGCCTTTCAAGCGCTGGTTGCTGCCAGACAGTTGGGCTGAGCGCGCCTTAATTAGCCTGGAGCGGATCAGCAAGGGCGCGCTGTTCGATTGCCGCATGTGCGGCGTGTGCGTGTTGCACCACACTGGCATGACTTGCCCGATGACCTGCC
>MGOK01000089.1:5423-5769 GCA_001795335.1 Chloroflexi bacterium RBG_19FT_COMBO_55_16 | reverse complement strand
TGCATTTGGGTGCAGGCCTGGGAACGCTCCAAGCGCATGCCAATCTATGGGCAGGAGATCAAGCATATCCAGCCTCCTCTCAATTACCAGCTGCGCGATACTTCAGCATGGATCAACGACTTGCACCGCCAACCACAGATGCTTCCCGCTGGTTGGGAAGAATGAGATCCGGGTCAAGGCTCGAGCGCGTCCTGCGCTCCGGCAGGTTTGCGGTCACCGCCGAGCTCAATCCCCCGGACAGCGCCGATTACCATTCCGTTTTCGAGCGGGCGCTGGTGCTGGCGGAAGTTTGCGATGCGATCAACGCTACCGATGCCTCCGGCGCCAACGTGCACATGTCCAGCGT
>MGOK01000089.1:0-5341 GCA_001795335.1 Chloroflexi bacterium RBG_19FT_COMBO_55_16 | reverse complement strand
CAGGGGGACCTGCTGGGCGCCGCGGCGATGGGCGTGCGTAATGTGCTCTGCCTGACCGGCGATGGCGTCCAGACCGGCGACCAGCCAGAGGCCAAGCCGGTCTTTGACCTGGATTCGATCAGCTTATTGCGCACCGCTCGCATGTTGCGCGACGATGGGCATTTTCTCAGCGGCAGGAAATTGGATGTAGCTCCAAAGTTCTTCCTGGGTGCGGCTGCTAATCCTTTCGTGCCCCCTTACGATTATCGCCCGCTGCGCATGGCCAAGAAAATCGAAGCCGGCGCAGACTTTTTCCAGACTCAGTACTGTTTCGACTTGCCCCGCCTGTGCGAGTTCATGAGCGCCGTGAGAGACCTGGGATTGCCCGAGCGAGCCTTTATTCTGGTGGGGGTAGGTCCCCTCCGCTCTGCGAAAGCTGCCGAGTGGATGCGGAGTCATATTCCAGGAGTGGTCATCCCGGATAAGATCATCCGCCACCTCAAAAGCGTACCGGAATCCCGGCAGCGTGAAGAGGGCAAGCGAATTTGCATCGAGATCATCCAGGCCGTGCGCGAAATTGAAGGGGTCAACGGGGTGCATGTCATGGCTTACCGGCAAGAGGAACTGGTCGCCGAGATCATCGAAGATGCCGGTCTGCTTCCCCGACGGATTATAGGACAACGTATACAACCAGGCCCTTGTGAGGAGGTCATAGACTGATGGAAACGATTATCACCTCGCCCAAACGAGTAGTTAAGATTGGCCCTGAACATCCTTTTGTGATCATCGGGGAACGTATCAACCCCACTGGCCGCAAACGGTTGGCGGCTGAGATGGCGGTTTGGGATTTTGAACGGGTGCGCGCCGACGCGATCGCCCAGGTCGCGGCGGGTGCTCACATGCTGGACGTCAATGCCGGCATCCCCCTGGCCGACGAGCCGGCCATCCTGGCCGAGGCCGTGCGCGTCGTCCAAAGCGTGGTCGATGTGCCCCTCAGCATTGACTCATCGATCGTGGCTGCGCTAGAAGCCGGGTTAGCCGCCTACCAGGGCAAGCCGCTGGTCAACTCGGTCACCGGCGAGGACGAAAGATTGGAGGTTGTTTTACCGCTGGTTAAGCAGTATGGCGCCGCGGTGATCGGTATCACCAACGATGAGAGCGGCATTTCGGAGGACCCCCACCAACGCTTTGTCATAGCCAAAAAGATCATCACGCGCGCCGAGTCATTCGGTATCCCCAGGGAAGACGTGCTCATCGACCCACTGGCCATGCCCATCGGCGCGGTGCGCTCCGCTGGCACCTCGGTCTTCACCATCGTCCGCAGAGTGCGAGAAGAGCTGGGCTGTAACACCATTTGTGGGGCTTCCAATATCTCCTTTGGCTTGCCCGACCGCCCCACCCTCAACGCCACCTTCCTGGCAATGGCCATCGCCGCCGGGATGACCTGCGCCATCACCAACCCCCTGGAAGGGAGCCTCCGCAAGACCATGCTTGCCGCAGACGTATTCATGGGTCATGACGAGAATTGCCTGGCCTGGTTGCGCGCTCAAAGGGCGGAATCTCGCGGTGAAGATGGCTCCGACAGCCGCCGGCGACGCAGAATGAGAACCGAAGATTGATGAGTGATCTCTTCCAATGATTTTCGGTAGAAGGCATAGTTCTCGAAAGGAATATCCTCCCGCACTCGTCCATCGGCTAATGGCACATAACCCCCCTCGGAAAGCAGTGGCAGCACCTTCTCTTCTATTTCACTGCGGATAGCAGCTTGACTCTGGCGTAATATATCGGTATCGATCCCCCCAATCAGGCGAAGCCTGGGTCCAAACTCAGCCCGCAACTGCCGGTAATCCATACTCTCTGGGTTACATTCACACGCCCACAGGCAGTTGATCCTGCTCGCGACCACTACCGGCAAAAGCGCGCGCGTATTCGCATAGGTTCGCAAGATGATTGTCTTTACATTGTGACTCTCCAGCACATCCAGGATAGGCTCGTAGCTTTTTAAGACAAAGTCTGCATACATCTGTGGTGAGATCAGCAGCCCGTGATTGCCAGCGATGGGTTCGCTGAATATAACCCCATCTACTTCAACTTCCCGCAATATCCACTCCGCCAGCTTGGCTGCAAACTCCGCCTGGATCGCCATGATTTCATGCACCCTCTGCGGATCGTCTTTCAACAGCCTTAACGCTTCAGTAAAACCTTGCCAGCCCTCCACCCCCATCGTTAAGAAGAAACCTTGATGGATTTCCAAGAACAGCGCATGCTGGCGTTGTTTCCACCGCTGCACCTTCTCCTGCCATCGGGATGGCAGCCGCCGGGGATCCGCTGGATCGAGGCGGCGGCGCAGCTCTTTCAATCCGCCCTTTTTTACTTGCCAATTGAACAGCGCGGGGCGCGGCTCGAGGTCTGGTTCGAACTCTTCGAATTCATCGTAGTTAAACATCACCCCCAGGTCTGCATCGGCAGGTAAGCCCTGCGCTTGCCAGACCTCCAGCACCCCCTCCCGGATGCCCTCCGGAAATAAAGGCACCCGATCGGGGGTTCCAAAATCTATTGTTTCACGAAATCGCTGCCGAGAGTTCATCTTTCAAAACAAGTAGCGCTCGTAAGGTTACCCATTTATTGGGTTGCTTCTTTGCCCCAAAGTTCACCCAGGTCTTGCCAGCGTAGTCATACTCCAGTAACCAACGTCCCTGGCTGTCTTGTTTTTCACGGATAAGCGTAAGCGCGTTCCCCAGGCGCGGGTCATTACCGTAGCCCAATCCCACCAGCGCTTCAACAATCTGCAACAGATCAGTGACGTAGAACACCGGGAAGCCAAATTTCCACCAGTTCCCACTCGGCTTGTCGCTCCATCCCGATGGGTAATTAGCTGCCGCGGGGTCAACGCTGAACAGAAAGTCTATGCCTTGCTCGATGGCGCTTTCTATCGAAGGTGTACGTCGGTCTACAGGCCATTTGCTAAACGCCAGCATCACCTTAGCTGCCCCCCAGGCGCATGGCAGCTTATTATTCGATCCGCAGGCGAATATTGGCCCGCACTTACCCGCATAGTAGCGCACTTTCGCCTGGCGATCCTTCACAAGGGCTACCCCTTCTCCAGTAACACTACACGCCATCCACTCAAAGGCTGTTGCTAATCGAGGGTCATCGCAGCCCAGCTCGACCAAGGCCCAACACAGGTTACCCTGTAAACAGTCGGCCGTGCCAGATGGTGCCCCTGAGGCAGTGAAGTGCCCTCCCGGAGTGAGAGCGTGTTCCATAAGATAGGCACACGCCTGGGCAATGCGTTGATCCTCTTTTACCGAGGCACCCAACTGGGCGAGCATGATCACCGACCAGACAGTCGACCAATACTTCGGGTTGTAACCTGGCCCAGGCTCAGACCAATAACCCGCCTCATCCATCTCAGCCAGGATCGTTGCGATGTACCCCTCCGTATGGGCTGCATTCCGAGCAGCGCATAATTCAGGATCGTCCGTTGGCAGGCCCACTAGGTCTCGCATTGCCAGGTAACGGACTCCAGACGAGTCAGGCTCTAACAACCAGGCTAAGGAGTCACCCTTCAGTTGGTTTTGCCATGGCATGGCTACCTCCTCTTATTAACCACTCAATTTAATTTTACACGAATTCCATCCGAAAAGACCGCTCACCCTGTATAATCCCTTTCAGCAGTAATGAATGATGATAACACCATGAAAAAGCTCTTTCCCCTTCTGGTCGCTCAACGCCACCCTATATCTCCTACGTAAAGGAAGGTTATCCTATGACCGTTGACCCAGACCTTTACCCCTGGGTGATCTTGCCCTCGCTGGTCTTCTTGGCGCGAGTCTTCGATGTTACTCTCGGCACGATGCGTATCATCTTTATCTCGCGTGGGAAGAAATACCTCGCTCCTTTGTTTGGATTTGTGGAGGTTTTTATCTGGATTGCGATTATCGCCCAGATTGTGCACGCAGCCAACAACCTGATGGCTTACCTGGCTTATGCGGCCGGGTTCGCGGTTGGGAACTTCGTCGGGATGTTCATCGAAGATCGGCTGGCGCTTGGTATGATGGCCATAAGAATCATTGTGCAAAATCGTGCAACTGAATTGGTTGCCCGTTTGCGTGATAGTGGATATGGCGTAACTACTGTGAAGGGAGAAGGGGTTAGTGGTCCGGTCGTACTCGTTTATACTATCGCCAAACGGCGCTCCATATCTGAACTCCTGGCGATTATCCACCAAACGCACCCGCACGCCTTTCTATCGATTGAGGATGTGCGTTCCACTCAAGAAGGCATCTTTCCGGTGCGTATATATACTGGCCAAAGGGCTTTCTTCGAGCGTAAATCGAAATGAAGGATGTTTTATGATAATCCGTGACTGGATGAAACGAAATGTCATCTCTATTTCTGCTACCGCCACCATCCGCGAGGCCGCAGCTGTGGTCGTCGAACGGCACATCGGTTTGCTGCCAATGGTGGACGAGCAGGGTAAGCTGATCGGTGTCGTTGGCCTGCGGGATCTGCTCTCGCTGGAACTTCCGGATTTCTTCGAATTGATACCTGATGTGGATTTCGTTCCCGATTTCGGGGCAGTCGAGGCTACCCGCCCCTCCCCCGAACAGCTTGATCGCCCCGTGATTACGCTTATGCAGCCGATCACTTCTGTGAAGGAAACCTGTGGTTTGTTGCGCGCCTATGCGCTGATGTTGAAGCGCAACTTGCACGATATGCCCGTCGTTAACGCGGCTGGAGGGCTGGTGGGGATTGCCTCCCGTGTGGATCTTGGCACCGCGATCCTTTCAGCCTGGAAATCAGTTCCCCCATCCAAGCCATGATCCCCGGAATCCTCGCTACCCTGATCTTTGTCGTCAGCTTGTGGTTGATCTTCTCAGAGAAACTCAACCGCACCATTACAGGCATAGCCGGGGCGGTCTTGATCGTTGGCCTGGGCCGCTTAATGGGTTTCTACACAGAAACCGAAGCCGTCACCGCAATTGACTTCAATACGCTGGGCCTGCTCCTGGGAATGATGATCCTGGTGGCGCTGTTGGAGCCCACCGGTTTCTTCCAGTTCCTGGCCGTGTGGGCAGGACAATTTTCGCGTGGCCGCCCGGTGCGATTGCTGGTGTTGCTGGGAACTATCACTACGCTAGTTTCAATGTTTTTAGATAACGTGACGACGGTGGTGCTAATCGCCCCGGTGACGATTTTGATCTGCGAAATCCTCGGTGTGCACCCAGCTCCTTACCTGATAGCTGAGGCCCTGCTCTCCGATACGGGTGGGGCGGCAACCTTGGTCGGTGACCCACCCAATGTGCTGATTGGTTCGGCGGCCGGATTAACCTTCAACGACTTTCTCACCAATTCCCTG
>MGOK01000088.1:6757-8689 GCA_001795335.1 Chloroflexi bacterium RBG_19FT_COMBO_55_16 | reverse complement strand
CGACCAGTTCCGGCGAAAGTGGTCCAGCCTGTATGCTGCGGTTGAAGATGGCGTGCTCGACAGCAACTGGCTGCGGTGCTTTCTGGGGCACCAGGTGCCTCAACAGGGTATCTGTGTCTTTCCAATTGACGGCTCACCCTGGCCCAGGCCAAGATCACGAGTGCTGGACGACCGGCAGTATGTGTACCAGGCGACAAGCGATGTGAACGGGGGTACGGTCACCATCGGCTACCCCTATTCGCTGCTGGAATGGTGCGCCGAGCCGCACTCCAGTTGGTCGTTGCCCGTGGACGTGCGCCGGGTACCGAGCACACACACCGCTCAGGAAGTTGGCGCAGAGCAAATCAAAGCTCTGGCAAACGCCCGAATAGCCTATGTGGAAGCGCTGGACATCATTGCGGCGGATGGCAAGTATGGGAATGCTGGGTTCCTGCGTTCAGTGAAAGGGCTGCGCTGTGGCATCCTGGCTCGTTTACGCTGTGATCGGGTCCTCTGCGGCCCAGCTCCACCTCCAACAGGCAAAAAGGGTCGTCCCAGAGTGCATGGAGCACGCTTTGCCTTCAAAGAGCCGGAGACTTGGAGCACGCCCGATGAAGTGATCGAGCTGGAAGACCCCTGCTGGGGGCAGGTGCGCCTGGAGCGCTGGAATAGGCTGCACGAGAAGAAGGGTGCTGACGTGCCTTATGCTGTGATCCGGGCCAATGTTCATCTGGAACGCAGCCAACCGCCGGCAGCTCTGTGGCTCGCCTGGCTATCTCCAGTCCCACTTCCTGGCATCGTTACGGTTACGGTGGAGACGATCTGGCGAGCGTACATCTCTCGCTGGTCGGTAGAAGCGGGCATCCATTTTCGCAAAGAAACGCTGGGCTGGACAATGCCACGCTTCCAAACCAAAGAAGCAGGAGACCGTTGGACGGAGCTAACCGCTATCGCCTGTTGGCTGCTTTACCTGGCTCGCCCAATGGTTGCGGACACACCGCTTCCCTGGCAGAAACTGCAGCAGCGTTTGACGCCCCAGCGGGTTCAGCAGAGCATCTACCCGATTTTTGCGCAGATTGGCACTCCGGCTCGACCTCCGAAACGGCGCGGAAAAGCGCCAGGATGGCCGCCAGGCAGGCAAAGAACGCCGAAACGACGCTATGCTGTGGTCAAAAAGACATCTGCAGCGGCTAAAACGGCTTGAAACTCGATTGGTAAGGTGCTGATTTTCAACCCGACCGAAAGTCGGGAGTGTTACTTTTGTCTAAAGACGACTTCTTAAAACCTGCTTTGGATTCTATCATCCGTCAATTCTTTTAAGGCGTCGTTAGCAATCCAGCGGGCAACCTTCGAGTCGATCTGCTCGATCTTCCGGGCGATTTCGATGGTGCGGGTGTTGAGATGGCGGTTGCGCTTACCGATGTTGCGCAGCGCCCAGTTAACCGCTTTTTTGACATAATTGCGCTCATCGGTGGCCTGGCGAACGATGATCGGGAAGAAAGGCTCGAACCGCTCATCCCCGGCCCGCTTATCATGGACGGCCAAGGCGGCCATCATGGCGAACCCGGCCCGTTTTATGAATTCCGCCTCACCTGAACTCCATTCAATCGCCTTCTGATAGGCAAACGTAGTCCTATCGAACAGGTTGCTGCATACCTGGTCGCAAACATCCCAGGAATCGAAATCGGCGACCCAGCGCTCCATCTGCTCTTCAGTGACTTGATGCGGATCGTCGATAATACTTGCCAGGATGCGGGCTTCGTGAATGCCGGAAGCCCACAACTCTTCAGCCAGCTGGTGGTCTTTGCCGATCTCCCTGGCCATGGCGCGTAAAGTTGGGATGGAGATGCCCAGGGTGTTTTCGGGGTTGATGCCGTAGCGCACCATGCCTTCTACGGCGGCGGGGTCTGCTTGCGATTTGAGTTGAACGATGATTTGATCGGCATTCAGGAA
>MGOK01000088.1:3566-6641 GCA_001795335.1 Chloroflexi bacterium RBG_19FT_COMBO_55_16 | reverse complement strand
GTCGCTTCGGAGAAGTCGGGGCCGAGCAGCTGGACACCAATCGGCAGGCCATCCTGGTCAAACCCGGCGGGCAGCGACAGGCCAGGCACTCCGGCATGGTTGGCGGGCACGGTCAGCTGGTCGGCGTACTGCATCAGCACCGAGTCGCCGTAGACCGCGCCCAGCGGGAAGGCTGTGGAAGGCGTGGTGGGGGTCAGCAGCGCGTCCAGGCGATAGCGCCCGTGAGGGTCAAAGGCCTGCTCGAAATCGCGGCGGATCAGGGTGCGCACGCGCAGGGCGCGGTTGTAATACTGCTCGCTGTACTGAGCGGCGCTGACATACATGCCCATCAAGATGCGCAGCTTGGGCTGCGGACCGAAGCCCTGGGTGCGCGTCTTGCGGTACATCTCGGGCAGGTATTTCACCGCTTCCGGTGTACGATAGCCATACTTGACGCCGTCGTAGCGGTGCAGGTTGGAGGCAGCCTCGACGCGTGAGATGACAAAATAAACCGGGATGCCATATTTGCTGTGAGGCAAAGGCACGTTCTCAACGATGTCGGCGCCCATCCCGGCCAGATAGCCGGCGACGCTCAAGGTCGCTGACTCGATCTCGGGGCTGATCGGCTGCTCGTCCAGCTCGCCAGTCTCGGCGTCGAAGTAAGTGATGCGGAAGTAATCCGGGGAGAGGCCGATGCGCAGGCCGCGCACCCCCTCTTCCAGGGCCGCGGTGTAATCCGGGACAGGAACGGCGGCAGCGGTACCGTCGCGGCGGTCTGCCCCGGCGATGGCGTTAAGCATCAGGGCAGCATCGGTCACGTCGCGCGCCAGCGGGCCGGGGCAGTCCAGCGAAGACCCAAAGGCGATCAATCCATAGCGCGAGACGCGCCCATAAGTCGGCTTCACTCCCACCACGCCGCAGAAAGCGGCCGGCTGGCGGATAGAACCGGCAGTATCCGTGCCCAGGGAAAGCGAGCACTCACCAGCTGCCACACTGGCGGCGCTGCCCCCAGAGGAGCCACCCGGCACGCGGCCCGGGTCCCACGGGTTGCGCGGGCTGGGCTGGAAAGCCGATGACTCGTTCGACGAACCGTAGGTGAACTCGTCCAGGTTAAGCTTACCCAGCATCACAGCCCCGGCAGCCTCCATCCGGGCGACCGGCGTGGCGGTATAAGGGGCGACGAAATTGGCCAGGATGCGCGAACCGGCGGTGGAGGGCGTGCCCTCTACGCAGAAAATGTCCTTGACGGTGAATGGCACTCCGGCCAACGGGCCGGGGTTTTCACCAGCCGCCAATTTCCTGTCGACTTCCTGAGCCTGGGCGCGGGCGCGCCCGGCGGTCAGGGTGATGAAGGCGTGCACCTTCTCAGAGTCGTCAGGAGCGGCGCCATCGGGTTGCAATGTTCCAGGGCGACCATCCACGGCGGCGATGCGCGCCAGGGCTGAATCCAGGGCTTCAACGGCCGAGACCTCGCCACGGCGGATCAGACGGGTGAGTTCGTGGGCTGGAAGATCACAGAAATCCATGACTTTCACGTTTCTATAATAGAGATCATTGTTCTGAAAACGCTATTCATTATCGATTATATCGGACTGGTGTACCCGGATGCGACCCACTTCAACGATCCACAGCTTTCCCTCCACATCCATTTGAACAATACCCCTTAATAGCTGGTGCACTAGTCTCTCAAGTAATCCGAGACTAGGATTTTGTGGAACGCGGATGACCACAATCCCAGATGCTTTTTCAGGTAGGAAACGGGTTACATCAGCAAAATCCAGATCTAGAGTGACCAAACAGCGCTGTTCACGACAGCAAACTTCAAAGAGCGCTTGATCGGAAATGCCCTGAAGTGCTTCCTGGCGAACTGTTCGGACATCGTGTCCAGCTTCCTCAAATACGAGTTTCGTCCTTGTTCCAATATTTTCATCCAACTTGCACTTCATGTTTTGGCCTCAATGGGGATTTCAACATACCTTTCGCGGGCCATTTCTGCGCCATAGGCAATAGCAGCCCGAATATCCTCGACGGTTAATTGAGGATATTCTTCAAGAAGTTCCTCCATAGTTGTACCGCTAGCCAGGAAGTCAAGGATGAGCGAGACCCAAATCCGCGTGCCGCGAATACAGGGCTTTCCAAAACAAATATTTGGGTCCACAGAAATTCGTTCGAGCAATGGATTCATCATAAGTACCTCCATTTTGCGGGTAACTCAAAATATAAAGTTCCCTATTACGTTTCACGCTTCACGATTTACGTTGTTAATCCAGCTCTGTATGCGGTATATCCGGCACAACGATGTAACCATCTTCAGAATGCGGAGCCTGGGCCAGGATGTCTTCCGGATGGGGGTCGGGAATCCATTCGTCAGCGCGCATGGCGGGGGTGATGTTGGGAGTGTAGGGCACGCCGTGCGAGGTGATGGAGGTATCGCCGTCCAGGGGGATGGCTTCCAGCTCCTGGATGGCCTTGAGCTGGTTGTTCAGCTCCCGGCGCAGGTATTCAGCTTGGTCTGGATCGAGCTCCAGAGCCGCCAGTTCCACCAGGTGAGCGAAGGTTTCTGGGTCAATTGCATCTGGCATAGGAAATCCTATTGGAAAGTTAGCCTGATTGTACTCGGGATATGAAGTAAGGTCAAAGGTGGATAAGCGGTCAATTTGGATCCCTCCCAAAACCAGCCATGCTATAATGATCCCATTCTAACCGGTCAGATGCGGAGGACGCAATGAGCAGTGCTGATCTGTTTCCCTTGAGCGAAGAACATGCCATGATCCGCCAGGCGGCGCGCGATTTCGCCCAGAACGAGATCGCTCCAGTTGCAGCGGAGTTCGATGAAACGGGGGAGTTCCCGGTCAAGACGATCCGGAAAATGGGCGAAATGGGCCTGATGGGGATCGAGGTGCCCGAGGAATATGGCGGGGCTGGGATGGACGCCCTGGCTTACGTGCTGGCGCTGGAGGAGATCTGCAAGGCGGACGCGGCGCACGGCACGATCATGTCGGTCAACAATTCCCTGTTCTGCTTTGGCATCCTGAAGTTTGGCACGGAAGCGCAAAAACAGAAGTATGTGCGCGGGGTAGCCTCAGGGCAGGCGGT
>MGOK01000088.1:3184-3511 GCA_001795335.1 Chloroflexi bacterium RBG_19FT_COMBO_55_16 | reverse complement strand
AGCCGGGCGGTGAGGGAAGGCGACCAGTATGTGATCAACGGGCGCAAATCGTGGGTGACCAGTGCGCCGGTGGCAAAATATATCGTCGTGTTCACCATGACCGCCCCAGAAAAGAAACAACGGGGCATCACGGCTTTTATCGTCGAAACGGACAAGCCGGGCTTCGCTGTCGGCAAGAAAGAACCCAAGCTGGGCATCCGCGCCTCGGCCACCAGCGAGATCGTCTTCGAGGATTATCACATCTCGACTGAGAACCGGCTTGGTGAGGAAGGCGAGGGTTTTAAGATCGCCATGGCGGTGCTGGATGCCGGGAGGATCGGGATCGCC
>MGOK01000088.1:0-3166 GCA_001795335.1 Chloroflexi bacterium RBG_19FT_COMBO_55_16 | reverse complement strand
GCCGAGGCCGCTTACGAGGCCAGCTTGATGTATGCCAGAGAACGCGAAGCCTTCGGCCAAAAGATCGGCGAGTTCCAGGGCATCTCCTTCAAGCTGGCCGACATGAAGACGCGCCTGGAGGCTGCCCGGCTTCTCATCTACAACGCGGCCATGGCCAAGGAACGCTCGAAGCAGACCGGCGAGCGCTTCACCCTGGAGGCCTCGCTGGCAAAACTGTTCGCCTCCGAGATGGCAATGTTCGTGACACACGCCGCGGTGCAGATCCACGGCGGGCTGGGCTACTCCAAGGAACTGCCGATCGAACGCTACTTCCGCGATGCCAAGATCACCGAAATTTACGAAGGCACCAGCGAGATCCAGCGCCTGGTGATCGCCCGCATGGAGACCGGATTGCGCTAGACGCCGGGCAAAGAGAGGGTCAAGGTGGAAACCAGCCAACCTGGTGAGGACTTTGCCCCCCAGGAAGAACCAGCCGTCTCTCAGGTCCATATCTCCCTGGATCTGGCCGAGGGGGCGCGTGTGCGGGTGACGGTGGAGTCACTGACCAATTCAAGTGACAAACTCAACCCGGCAGCGCGGGTGGTGATCGAAAGCCAGGGGGACTCAGAACAGCACCTGGTAATCCTTCCATCCAGCCTCTCCACAGCTGACGCCAGTGAATCCAGGGCTCGACCGGCGGGAGTCTGGCTGGCGGCGCGCTGGCAAGCCCTGGCGAAGCGCTGGGTGTACTCGTTGGATACCACTCTGTTCGGCGTAGTCCTGATCCTTTACCTGGCGACTCACCTGATCGGATTAAGCAGCTTCCCGATTTATTTTTTCGGCGACGAGGCCATCCAGACTGTGGCGGCGGCTGACCTGATCCACAACCACCTGCTCGACGAAGAGCGGACCCTCCTGCCCACATATTTCAAAAACGGGTCTTTCTATAATCTGAGCGTGAGCGTCTACCTGCAGGTGCTGCCCTACCTGGCCTTCGGTAAGTCAGTTTTCGTCACACGCGCTACCTCGGTCCTGCTGAGCGCGCTGGCGGCAGTGGCTGTTAGCCTGATATTGAGAGACATCTACAAGTTGCCGTACTGGTGGGCTGGCGCCGCTTTGCTCTCGATCGCTCCGGCCTGGTTTTTGCACTCGCGTACCGCCTTCGAGACGGTGCTATTCGTGGCTTTCTACGCCGTGTTTCTGTATACCTATCTGCTTTACCGTTACAGATCTACGAATTACCTGACTTATGCCATCTTGTCGGCGGCCCTGGCGTTTTACAGCTACAGCCCCGGTCAGCTGGTGGTCGTGTTGAGTGGCCTCCTGCTCCTTCTTTCCGATGCGCGCTACCACTGGCAGAACCGCAAAGAGGTGCAGTATGGGTTAGCGCTGGTATTAATCCTGGCGATCCCCTACCTGCGTTTTAGCCTGAGTCATCCAGCGGCTCCCCTGGACCACCTCCGAAAACTTGGCTCTTACTGGGTCCAGCCCTTGCCCTTGAGCGAGAAATGGGCGCACTACTGGTCAGAATATTTTTATGGCTTGAGTCCCGCCTACTGGTACCTGCCCAACGAACGCGACCTGCCGCGCCACCTGATGAAAGGCTACGGCAACCTCCTAGGGGCTACATTCCCCTTCGCCGCTTTCGGGTTTTTCCTGGCAATAAAAGAATTGCGCTCGCCTGCAAACCGCGCCATCCTGATTGCCCTGTTCGTCGCTCCGGTAAGCAGCGCTCTGGTGCAGATCGGCATCACGCGCAGCCTTTCATTTATTATCCCCGCTACAATCTTAACCATGCTGGGGATTTCGAAGATATTCAGCTGGCTGGAAGGCAAGCGTTGGCCGCGTCTGGCCCTGTCGCTTGGCTTGTTCGCCATCTTGACCACAGTCAACCTGGGGATGCTCCGGGATGCACTGGTCAACGGACCGACCTGGTACCAGGATTACGGCCTGGGTGGGATGCAGTATGGCGCTCGCCAGGTTTTCGCCGAGGTCGAGGATTACGTGGCAAGGTCGCCAGAGACCAAGCTGCTTCTCTCCCCGGATTGGGCTAATGGGACCGATGTGCTGGCGCGCTTCTTCCTGCCGGATCCCTTGCCGATTGAATTGAGAAGCATCGATGGGCATATCTTCCAGCGTTTGCCCCTGGATGATGATACACTCTTTGTGATGACTCCGGAAGACTACCAAACGGCACTGGAGAGCGGCAAGTTCACGGACATTCGCGTTGAGCGAACCCTGCCCTACCCGAATGGAGAACCCGGTTTTTACTTTGTTCGCCTGCGCTATGTCGAGAATATCGACACAATCCTGGAGGCTGAACGTGAGAAGCGCCGGGTGCTCCAGTCCAGCGTGGTGATTATCGACGGGCAGCCTGTCCAGGTGAGATACCCGCTGCTCGATATGGGAGAGGTCAGCAATATGTTCGACGGGAACCGGGACACGTTGGGACGCACCCTGGAAGCCAACCCAACGGTGATCGAGTTGACCTTCCCGAAACCTCGGACGATCAAAGGCGTGGCGATCATCATTGGCAGCGCAGAAGTCGAGATCAGGGCGCTGGCATATCCAACCCCGGACTCACCCCCGTTCGAGGCTATGCAGGTTCTCAAGGGTACGGTTGACCAACCGGAAGTGGCGCTGGATTTTAAACAAGCCATCCTGGCGCAGAAATTGCGCCTGGAGATCAGAGATCTCCACCAGACAGAACCCGCCCATATCCATATATGGGAGATATATTTGCGGTGATCCTATGAAAGCTGTCCTGTTCCATAAGCATGGCGGGCCTGAAGTTTTAGAATACAAGGACTTCCCCACCCCCGAACCAGGCCCCGGGGAAGCCCTGGTGCGCCTGAAGGCAGCTGCCTTGAATGGCCTGGATTTGTGGGTGCGCGCCGGCTGGCCGGGCATTAAACTCGAGTATCCGCATATCCCGGGCGCGGATGGGGCGGGGGAGGTGGTTGCCCTGGGTTCCGGCGTGACAAATAGGGCGATCGGCGAGCGAGTGGTGATCAACTCCAATCTCGGCTGCGGCAAATGCGAGGCTTGCCTGGCGGGTTTTGACAACCGCTGTCGGGCTTGGGGGCTGCTGGGTGAGACCCGGCGCGGTACTTATGCAGAATATGTCGCTGTCCCGGCGCGTAACCTTGTCTTACTCCCGGAAGGATTCGATGAGCGCAGCGCGGCG
>MGOK01000087.1:9349-9470 GCA_001795335.1 Chloroflexi bacterium RBG_19FT_COMBO_55_16 | reverse complement strand
ACCCTCTCGGGAGGCGAGGCGCAGCGCGTCAAGCTGGCGCGCGAGCTCTCCCGGCGCTCAACCGGCTGTACGCTGTATGTGTTGGATGAACCCTCTGTAGGGCTGCACGCCGCCGATGTTC
>MGOK01000087.1:2928-9266 GCA_001795335.1 Chloroflexi bacterium RBG_19FT_COMBO_55_16 | reverse complement strand
GTCGCTGATTACATCATCGATCTCGGTCCGGAAGGCGGTGAGCGCGGTGGTGGAATTGTTGCCGAAGGCACGCCGGAGGAGATCTGCGCCACCCCTGAGTCGTATACCGGGCAATTCTTAAGTCAATTCTGCAGAGAAAAGGGGTTACAGATAATGGAGAAAGGTTAGGAGAATGTCCTGACCCTTTCGTCTCATATCTCATAATCAATACCCTTGACAGAATAAATGATTACCATATAATTAATTCGATTATCATCGAATTAATTATATGGAGCTGATCATGGAAAATATATTATTAACAGACGACCTGTTGCGTTTCTTCAAAGCCCTATCGGATGTCAACCGGCTGAAGATCCTGGGTCTGCTGGCGCAAGAAAGCTTGAGTGTAGAACAACTGGCTGAGATGCTCAATTTGCGCCCTTCCACAGTTTCCCACCATCTCTCCCGGCTGTCCGAAGCGGGCTTGGTCAGCGCCCGCGCATCCAGTTATTACAATCTGTACCAGCTGGAGAGCAAAGCTCTGGAGGTGATGGCCCAACGTCTACTTGCTAAAGAGACTTTACCTGCCGTCGCAGCTGATGTAGATATGGACGCTTACGATCGCAAGGTGATCACTGACTACACCCTGGCGGATGGGCATCTCAAGACCATCCCGACCCAACGCAAGAAATTAGACGCCGTTCTACGCTACATTGCCGAATCCTTCGAACCTGGATCACATTACACTGAGAAGCAGGTCAACGAGATCCTGGCGCGATACCACCAAGATACAGCTTTTCTGCGCCGGTCACTCGTCGAGGCGCGCTTGCTGGGGCGCGAAAAGAGCGGGAGCGATTATTGGCTTGTCCAGGATTAAGCAAAGATGGCTTGGCGGTTCAACTACCAAGCCATCACTCCCTTATCCTCCGTCCATCGTAATTCGTCATCCATCATTCGTCTTTCTTCGTCTTAACCCCACCGTCTCTTGACCAGCCAATAACCCTCTCAAAGGCTCCGCCTTCACCGCCAGCACGCGGCTATTGGCGAAGTAAGGAAAATCAAAACCGGTTGGATCTCCAGCGACCTTTCCGGGGATAGGCATCAGGCGCGCCGTGAGCGGCTTTTCCAGCCGTTGGGCCAATGCCGCCAGGTCGAGCAGGATGGAGGCTAATTGCCCGCTAGTGACCTCTCCAGGAAGGGGCAGCGTATCCAACCCGCTACCGCACACAGCCGAATAGAGCAGGATTTCGGTGATCCCAAGATTGCCCTCAGCAGCTCGGGCAGCCAGCACAGCATCCTCTAAGACGGGCAAGAACAAGCCGTTGAATCCCGCCCTGTAGAAATTGGCTCGATCCAATGCATCTGCCAGAAAAGCCGCGGCTGCCAGGGAACCATGCAGCCCCACAACCGGCACCCCCAATCTTTCCATCGCTTCTCCGAAAGATCGCTCGCGGTCTGGGAAAGGTGCGAATGAGAAGTCGATCCCAGCAAATTGCAGACCCAGCATTTCAGCCAACCTGTTACCAACCTGGGTGATCAACTGCGCCTGAGTTTCAATACTGCTGACCAGCCTTCGGCGAGCTGCCTGTAGGCTGGCAGCGCCGGTCACAGCCTCCACAGCCAGGTCGGCTGACTCAATCGCCAGGGCAAAGGTTGGTTGATCGCCTTCATGATAAGCTGCCGGGAAAAACGGTACCCCTGGTGGCACGTTAGCCAATGCAGCGAACCGCAGGTTAGCAAACCCATCAGTGGAAATAGAAGCGGCGCGCTGAATGACCTCTGCGCAGGCGCGCACTGCTGTCAAATCGATCCCGCTCTCCGAGGAGGCAATGATCCCCGCCGCGAACACCGCCTGGGTTTTGGCCAGGATATCTGGGATCATCGCGTAACTCGCCGGGACATCCGGAACCGCTGGGCCGATAGAGATGTATTCGTAGCCCAGAAATCTGGCCGCTCTTTCCAGGGATTGGGCCAGGCGGACAGCTTCACTCACATCGCGCTCCGCCAGGAGGTGCGAAAACGGGATTGTCGCCAGGCGGGCGGTCTGCACCTCAAGACCCGCCGACTCAAACGCGGGGCGAGCGAGAGCAATGAACTCGCCAGCTTTATGCATGGCTTCCTCATGCGAGGGCCAATGGGGATTAAAGAAATAAGTGATCGAACGAATTTTCATAGGTCAAGATTTTGAATAGTCAAGAGCTCAACCGGTTCGTTGGCGGACGACCTCGTACAACAGAATCGCTGCCGCTGCTGCCACATTCAACGACTCCCCACCTCCTGGCATGGGGATGAAGACACGCCGATTCGCGAGTTGTCGCGCCTGCCCTCCTGCTCCATGCGCCTCCCCACCCACGATCAAGGCCAGCGGAACACGAAAATCTGTCAGGAAGTAAGGTTGCCCTTCACCAGCCGCCGCCAGGTAGACATGGAAAGCATCTTTACCCAGGTGGGAGCGGATTTCCTTCCATGGCAGGATCAGTATCGGCAGATAGAAGTGTACCCCCATCCCGGCCCGCACCACTTTCGGCGAGAATGGATCGCCTGTTCCAGGTGGAATAAAGACCGCCTGTACCCCAGCTGCTCCAGCGGTGCGCAATATCGTCCCTAGATTGCCAGGATCGCGCACCCCGTCTGGAATAAAGACGAAATCGAAAACCTCCGGCAACGCCAAAGTGCGCCGCTCTATCACCGCAAGGATTCCCTGTGGCGTTTCGGTATCACTAATGGCGTGAAATACATGGGGTGATACGATCTCGATTAGAGCTGCGCGGGAGTGATAACTATCCACGACCGCCTGGCCACGCGCGTTTAGATCCTCGGTATAGAACACGATTTGAGCTTTCCAACCTGCTTGAAGAGCCTCTTCGCAAAGGCGAACCCCTTCCACCACGAAAACTTGCTCATCCAGGCGGGCTTTTGAACGGGATTGCAAGGCGCGCACCCATTGGATCTTAGGGTTGTGAACGGAAGTGATCAACCCCTTCTCCCCTACCCCTTTTCCCCTTTTAAAGATTTCCACACTCTGAGAAAAGCCTCGATCGTCGGCTGGTCAAATAAAGTCAGGCGGATTTCCATCAAGCCAGAATCTGGATTCTTGACGCAGTAATCCTCGATGCTGGTGAGGATCACCTCGGCCGCAACCACCTTCGGAAAGCCAAAAATTCCCGTGGAAATGGCCGGGAAAGCGATTGAAGTCAATTTAAGCCGATCCGCTAGACTCAGAGAACCAGCAACGGCTGCAGCCAACTTGATCTCTTCATCGCCTTCGCCCCACACCGGCCCGACGGCATGGATCACATACCGGCAGGGCAGGTTCCCAGCCTGGGTATACGCTGGGGCGTCATGCCGAACTGGGCCGAATTCTTGCACCCAGGCATTGCTTTCTGCCTGGATTTGCGCCCCACCACGCCGCGCAATCGCCGCCGCGACCCCGCCGCCATGCTGTAAAAACTCGTTGGCCGCGTTGACGATGGCGTCGACCCGTTCCTGTGTCAGGTCTCCCTGCACGATCTGCAGGCGCTGACCGCTATCTAGGATATGTTCCACTAGAATTCGGTTCATGCTCATTTCGTCGTTGATTGTAGCATTACCATCTGGCACCGTCAACGCGCTTGCGAGTTAAATTAAGAAGGGGCGGAGTTGGTCCCGCCTATATGTTTAATTTCAATGATGAACCAAATGGATCGTTAGCTGGTTTGCGCTTTGCTGACGATGGCAGTAAAGGCCTGCGGATCGCGCACCGCCAGGTCTGCCAGCATTTTCCGGTTCAGGGCGATGCCAGTTCGTTTCATGCCGTGGATTAGACGGCTGTAGGTCGTGCCATTCAGCCGCGCAGCTGCATTGATGCGGGCGATCCACAAGCGGCGCAAGTCGCGCTTGCGGTTCCGCCGGTCGCGGTAAGAATACCACAAGCTTTTCAGCATAGCCTCGTTGGCCCGTCGGAACAGTCGATGGCGGGTTCCAAACTGGCCTTTCGTGATCTTTAGGATTTTTTTGTGATGCCGGCGACGGTGAGGTCCGGTTTTAACTCGAGCCATTTTTCACACTCCTGCGAACCATTGAGCGCCAGTAACTTCAGCCTCGGAAGAACTCGGTTACTCGTTGCATGCACCCAACAGCCGCAATAACGATTGATTAAGATAAATTTCCGATTTGGATTAGCCAGCCTTTAAGTATGGGGCTAACCGCTGAACGCGTTTCCTGATCCCACGACCCTTCACCGGGATCATCTCGGCGAGCAAGCGCTTGGTACGCTTCGAGGTGCGCCTTCGCAAGTGGCTTTTGCCACCTTTTGTGCGCACCAGTACGCCGCTCCCGGTCATGCGGAACCGCTTGGTGGTTGCTTTATGAGACTTGATCTTATATTTTCCGGTTCGCTGCTTACGTGGCACGTTGGTTCCTCCTTTCACACAAAATTCCGCGGAGCAGTCTACATCCGCGGATGTACCCGATCTCAATTTTCTGGACTGACGCCAGGATGACGAATTACTTCTTCTTTTGTTTCGCTGGGGCTAAAACCATCAGCATGCTTTGTCCTTCTAAGGACGGGGTCTGTTCGACGATCGCAATGTCCGATAATTCCTCAGCGACCGATTTAAGGTCATTCAGCGCAATTTCTGGGTAAGTGATCTCACGCCCCCGGAAGCGGATGCGCACTTTAACTTTCATTCCACTCTCGATCCACCGCCTGGCATCCCGGACTTTAAAACCACGGTGGTGTTCGGTAGTTTTCGGTCGCAGGCGGATCTCCTTGACTTCGATTTTTACCTGGGCTTTGCGTGCTTCGCGCTCCTTCTTAGTGCGCTCGTAAAGAAATTTTCCGAAATTCATCACCCGGCAAACCGGTGGTTCTGCATTCGGGGCCACCTCGACCAGGTCCATTTCTGCTTCCTGTGCAAGCCGCAAGGCCTCTTGGATTGATACAACGCCTACATTTTCTCCACTAGCGCCGATCAGGCGCACTTGCGGAACTCGAATGGTTTCATTTACCCGGTAATTTGTTGCGCTGATATTTCACTCCTCATCGATCTCTATCTTATTAAGAATTCGTCTGCGCATAGCTCGGACGTGCGGATAATACCACATACTAGGCGAAACCGTCAACTAACCCCTCACCTTCCTGCAGGTTCTCAACATGCACCGAATGGTTCGTCACAAACCTGCGGGAAGGTCGGTTAGACGCCCGCTGCACTATCTTGTTTAACCCGTTCTAAAAAGGCATTCACCGGCATGGCTCCCAGGTTTTCTTCAGATCGCAATCTTACCGCGACTGCTGCCTGTTCTACCTCCCGATCTCCAACCACCAGCATGTAGGGGATCTTTTGGTTTTGGGCATCGCGGATCTTGGCATTCATCCGCTCACCCCGCTCGTCAACTTCGACCCGCAGCCCAGCTTCTTTCAGTACGGCAGATACTTCTTGCGCGTAAGGCAGGTGGCGGTCGGCGATCGGGATCAGCATCACCTGGACTGGTGCCAACCAAACTGGGAACGCCCCGGCGTGATGCTCGATAAGCGTGCCCATGAAACGTTCCATCGAGCCAAGCAGAGCCCGATGGATCATATACGGCCGGTGTTCCTGGCCATCCTCACCTATGTATACCATGTCGAACCGTTCCGGCAGCGTGAAGTCGAACTGGATTGTGCTCAATTGCCACTCACGGCCGAGTGCATCCCGTACCTTGATATCGATCTTTGGCCCGTAGAAAGTCGCCTCACCCTCATCGACCTGGAAAGGGACTTCAGCCCGCTCGAGCGCCTGTCGTAATGCCTCCGTGGGGGCTTCCCATTGCTCAGGGCTTCCAGCAGCTTTCTCAGGATTGCGCGTCGAAAGGTAAGCCTGGAAATCCTTAAAGCCAAAAGCCCACAGGATGTTCAGGCTGAAGTGCAATACCCGGTCGATCTCTCCTGGCATCTGATCCGGACGGCAGAAAAGGTGGGCATCATCCTGCGTAAAGCCGCGCACGCGCAGCAGGCCATGCAATACCCCACTGCGCTCATAGCGGTATACCGTGCCCCACTCAGCGAAGCGCAAGGGCAGGTCTCTGTAAGAACGCATGCGGCTCTTATAGATCTCTATGTGGAAGGGGCAGTTCATCGGTTTGAGATAGTATTGCTGCCCCTCGATGTCCAAAGGCGCATACATGTTCTCTCGATACCACTCGAGGTGCCCGCTGGTCTGCCACAAGCTGGCTTTCCCGATATGAGGCGAGTAAACAAACTCATAGCCGCCTTTCTCGTGTTCCGCACGGCAGTAGTCTTCAGCGAGCTTTCGCACCATGCCGCCTTTCGGATGCCAGAGGATCAAACCCGCACCGATTTCATCGTTGACACTGAACAAGTCCAGCTCTCGCCCCAGCAG